>NZ_JBIUCF010000008.1:93547-289439 GCF_044593615.1 Nonomuraea sp. NPDC051941 | reverse complement strand
ACTTTTCTGTGGTGTTGTTTTGTGGGGGGGCGGTTTTGCTGGTGTTTTTGTGGGGGGGGGGCCCCCCGGGGGGGGGGGGGGTTGTTTGCGATTATCCCCGGGCGGGGGGGGGGGCCCCCCCCCCCCCCCCCCGCTCCCCTATGCGGTGGAGCACGATGGAAGATCTGATTAGGTACGCGCCCGACCTCGCACTGGGGTTCCTGGAGAACATCAAGCTCTCCATCGTGGGCGCTATCGCCTCGCTCATTCTCGGCACCGTCCTGGTGGCGATGAGAGTTTCCCCCACGCCGGTGCTGCGCGCGGCCGGCACGATCTACGTCAACATAGTGCGCAACACCCCCCTCACGCTGGTGCTGGCCTTCTCCGCGCTCGGCCTCAGCGACCAGCTCGGGCTCGTCTTCTCCGACGTGCCCACCACCAACTCGTTCTGGATCGTCGCGATGGGCCTGTCGGCCTACACCGCGGCCTTCGTCTGCGAGGCGCTGCGCGCGGGCATCAACACGGTGCCGCTCGGGCAGGCCGAGGCGGCCAGGGCGATCGGGCTGACGTTCTTGCAGTCGCTGCGGATGATCATCCTCCCGCAGGCGTTCCGCGCGGTCATCGCCCCGCTCGGCAGCGTGATGATCGCCATGGTCAAGAACACGACCGTCGCGACCGCCGGCGGAGCGGCCTTCGAGTCCGCGAGCAAGATGAAGGAAGCCTTCGACCAGGTCGGCGCGTCGATCCCGATCTTCCTCGGCATCGTGGTCGCCTTCATGGCCGTGACGCTGCCCATCGGCTTCTTCACCGGCCGGCTGGCCAGGCGTCTGGCGGTGGCGCGATGAGCACCACAGTCCTGTTCGACGCCCCCGGGCCGCGCGCGCGGGTGCGCAACGGCCTCCTCACGGTGATCAGCGTCGTGGCCGTGGCCGCCGTCCTGTACGGCGTCTACCGCGGCTTCGACGCCAAGGGCCAGTGGGAAGGCAAGATCTGGCAGCCGTTCCTGCAGTGGGGGACGTGGGAGACCTTCATCCTCCCCGGCCTGCTCGGCACGCTGCAGGCCGCCGTGGTGGCCGCGGTGCTCGCGCTGGTCTTCGGCGCGGTCTTCGGCCTGGCCAGGCTCTCCGACCACGCCTGGATCCGCGTACCGGCGGGTGTGGTGGTCGAGGTCTTCAGGGCCATCCCGCTGCTGCTGCTGATCTTCTTCATCTTCTACCTCGCGCCGGCGGTGGCGGGGGGCGGCGACTACACCTTCATCGCGGTCGTGCTCGGCCTGATGCTCTACAACGGCTCGGTGCTGGCCGAGGTGGTCAGGGCGGGCGTGCACGCGGTGCCGCGCGGCCAGTCGGAGGCGGCGTTCGCGGTGGGCATGCGCAAGAACCAGGTCATGCGCCTGGTGCTGCTGCCGCAGGCCGTCACGGCGATGATGCCGGCGATCGTCAGCCAACTCGTGGTGCTGCTGAAGGACACCGCGCTCGGCTACATCATCGCCTACGTCGACCTGCTCAACACCGGCTTCAAGATCCTGCCGGCCGCGTTCTTCGGCTCGCTCATCCCGGCGGCGATCGTCATCGGGATCATCTACGTGGCGCTCAACATGGCGCTGAGCTTCCTGGCCACGTGGCTGGAGCGGCGCAGCAGGCGCAGCCGCAAGACGGCCGCCGCCCCGATCGCGGCGCCCGGCTCGGCCGAGGTCAGCGTGGGCGCGGGTGAGGGCACCGACGACGCCGGGCTGGGTCCCGACCGTTCCGTGGAGTAATCGGACGTACGGGCGCAAGGGCGCCCGTACGTCCGCAAATCTCCAAGAAGGCCCCATTTCTCCGTTGAAACCGCCCCAAGTCCGGCTCGTACGGTTTGCCCACCCACCAGACTGTGTCCATGCGTGGGGTGGCGCTCGCGGGATTGACGGTGGCGGCGTTGGTCGCCGCGTGCGGAGGCGCGGGCTCCTACACCAGCGTCGTGGACAAGATCAGGAACGCCGGCAGGGTCGTCGTCGGCACCAAGTGGGACCAGCCGAGCCTGGGCCTGAAGACCGGCGACGGCCCTCCCGAGGGCTTCGACGTGGACGTGGCCAAGTACGTCGTCAAGTACCTCGCCCGCGGCCGGCACGTGCAGATCACCTGGCGCGAGTCGCCCTCGTCCGCCCGTGAGGTGCTGCTCCACAACGGCAGCGTGGACCTCATCGTCGCCACCTACAGCGTCATCCCGTCGCGCCGGCCCAAGGTGACCTTCGGCGGGCCCTACATCGTCATTCCGCAGGACACGATGGTCCGCGCGAGCGACACCAGCGTCAAGAAGGTGACCGACCTGCGGGGCAAGCGGCTCTGCCTGGCGGAGGGCTCGAACGCGTACCGGCGGATCGTCGATCCCCCGCCCAACGGCAAGCTGAGCCTGCCCATGCAGCTGGTGCCCGCGGCCAACTACTCCGACTGCGTACGCAAGCTCGCCGCCGGCCGGCTCGACGCGGTCAGCACCGAGAACCTGGTCCTGGCGGGGTTCGCCGAGCAGGAGCCGGGCCGCTTCCGGCTGCTGAACGACCCCGTCAGCAACGAGTACTGGGGAGTCGGCATCAAGAAGGGCGACACCGCCACCTGTGAGGCCGTCGACCAGGCGGTCGCCGCGATGTGGCACGACGGCACGGCCACGCGGCTGCTGCGCAGGTGGTTCGGCAAGACGGGGCTCAAGCTGCCGTCGTCCCTCCCGGCGCCCGTGGGGTGCCCCTGAACTGTGGGGACCGCCCCACGCGCTTGCCGATCTTCCGGCAGGATGCGGGTATGCCTTTCTGGCCCTCCCCCATCTCGACCAGAGACGTGGCCGCCTCCGGCGTGCGCCCCGGTTGGCCCACGGCCCTGGACGGCCGGATCTGGTGGACCGAGGACCGTCCGGACGAAGGCGGGCGCACCACGATCGTGTGCCGCGACGCCGACGGCACCCAGCGTGACCTGCTGCGGGCACCGTGGAGCGCGCACACCAGGGTCCACGAGTACGGCGGCAGACCGTACGCCATCACAACCGGGGGCGAAGTGGTCTTCGCCAACTTCAAAGACCAACGCCTGTACATTCTGGGCGATTACGGCGACCCGAAACCCATCACGGACGAGGGTTGCCGCTACGCGGACCCGCTGGTGCGCGACGGCCAGGTCTGGTGCGTCCGCGAGCGCCACACCGAAGACGGCAAGGTCACCCGGGCGATCGTGTCGATCTCGCTGGACGGCGGCGAGATCCACGAATGGGCCACAGGCTGCGACTTCTACGCCTCTCCCGCCCTCTCCCCTGACGGGCGGCACCTGGCCTACGTCTGCTGGAACCACCCGCGCATGCCCTGGGACGGCACCGAGCTGCGCGTCACCCGGCTGTCGGGCGGCGGCGCCTGGACGGTGAAGGGCGGCCCGGCCGAGTCGGTGCTGGCCCCGGCCTGGAAGGACGACTCCAGCCTCTACCTGGTCTCCGACTGCTCCGGCTGGTGGAACCTCTACGAGGTCGGCCTGCGCGGCGACGGGCTCCGGGCGCTCCACGCCGCCGAGGAGGAGTTCACGCTGCCGCCGTGGCGGCTGGGCGGGCAACCGTACACCGTGCTCGGCGACGGCCGCCTCGCGGTCCTGCACGGCCGTGGCGACCTGCGGCTGGGCGTGCTGGACCCCGGCTCGGGCACGCTCACCGACCTCGAGGTGCCCTACGACGGGTGGGACGCGGCGCTGGCCGCCGAGGGCACGTCCGTGGTCGGCATCGGGTACGCCCCCACGCTCCCCCGGTCGGTCGTCGGCGTGGACGTCGCCTCCGGCGCGGCCGGCCCGCTCAAGAGCGACCTCTCGCGGCTGCCCGACCGGGCCCTCCTGCCCGTTCCCCGCGCGGTCGAGTCGCCCGCGCCCGCCTTCCTCTACCCGCCGTACGGTCCGGCGACCGAGGGGACGCCACCCTACGTGATCTTCGTGCACGGCGGGCCGACCGCGCACGCCGACACCGCGCTCGACCTGGAGAAGGCGTTCCTGACCTCGCGCGGCATCGGCGTGCTCGACGTCAACTACGGCGGCTCGACCGGCTACGGCAGGGCCTACCGCGAGCGGCTGAAGGGGCAGTGGGGGCTGGTGGACGTGGCCGACACGATAGCCGCCGCCCGGTGGCTGGCCGCGGAGGGGCTCGCCGACCCCCGCCGGATCGCGGTGCGTGGCGGCAGCGCGGGCGGGTGGACCGTGATGGCGGCCTGCTGCCGGTCCGACGTGTTCGCCGGCGGGGTGTCGTACTTCGGCGTCAGCGCGCTCGCACCCCTCGCGGCGCACACCCACGACTTCGAGTCGCGATACGTGGAGTGGCTGGTGGGGCCGGAGGACCCGCAGGTGTACGCCTCCAGGGAGCCGCTCGCCCTCGTGAACGGCGTGAGCTGCCCCATGCTGCTCCTGCAGGGGCTCGACGATCCCGTGGTGCCGCCCGAGCAGTCGACGGCGTTCGCGGACGCGCTGTCGGAGCGGGGCGTGCCGTGCACGTATCTGGCGTTCGAGGGCGAGTCGCACGGCTTCCGCCGCACGGAGACGCGGGTGACCGCGCTGGCCGCCGAGTTGGCCTTCTACCAGCAGCTTTTTAGCTAATGTCGTAATTCTTTAACAGAATTCGCACCAAATCAGTATTACTTACCAGTCGCTAATCATCATCGGTTGGATAACCGGCTTTTCTCCTGCGCTTCCTCCGGCGTGACCATGCAAAGTGGGACGTGCTCCGCGGCCACGGCGCACGCCCCACACGGCCAGCCATGCACGCCCCGCATCTCGGCACGAGGGAGGCCAGATGGCCAGCATGCGCCATTTCAGCATTGCCGTGGCGGTCTTCGCAACTTTGTTCGCCACCGCCTGCCAGACAGACACCGGAGCCAGGAATTCCGCCCCGCCCACCTCCTCCGCCCCGGGCCAGCCGGTTTCCGGGGGCACGCTCAGGCTCGTGGGCGGCGGGGACGTCGATCACCTCGACCCCACGAGCTCGTACTACACGGTCACCAACGGGATCCTGCGCACGTACGCCCGCGGGCTCTTCGCGCTCAACGGGGTGGCGAAGGGGTCCGACACCACCAAGGGCTTCGCGCTCGTCCCCGACGTCGCCTCCGAGCTGCCCACGACGGGCAACGGCGGCCTGAGCGCCGACGGGCTCACGTACACGATCAAGCTCCGCGACGGCGTGCAGTGGGACACGCAGCCGCCGCGCGACGTGACGGCGGGCGACTTCGTGCGCGGCTTCAAGCGCATCTGCAACCCGGTGGCGGGCTCCGGCGCGCCCGGCTACTACACGAGCACGATCAAGGGCATGAAGGCGTACTGCGACGCGTACGCCAAGGCGTTCACCAAGGCCAAGCCCACCGCCGCGGCGCTGGCCGACTTCCAGAACTCCCACGAGATCGCGGGCGTCCAGGCCAAGGACGACAAGACGCTGGTGTTCACGCTGACCCAGGCCGCCAGCGACTTCCTCAACATCCTGTCGCTGAACTTCTCCGTGGCAGCGCCCAAGGAGTACGACCAGTACGTGCCGGACGACGCCACGTTCCGCCAGCACACGATCTCCGACGGCCCGTACCGGATCACCCAGTACGTGGCCACCAAGTCGATCAGGCTGGAGCGGAACCCGGCCTGGAAGCAGGATTCGGACCCGATCAGGCACCAGTACGTGAACGCCATCGAGGTCAAGATGGGCGTCAACGAGCCGGACGCCGTGCAGCAGCAGCTCGAGGCCGGCAGCGCCGACCTGTCGTGGGACCTGCCGGTGCCGACCGCGCAGATCCCGCGGCTCAAGAGCTCCGGCGATCCCAGCTTCACGATTTTCCCGGGTGCGGTGAGCAACCCGTACATCGTCTTCAACCTGCAGAGCAAGAACGCCGGCGGCGCCATGGGCAAGCTCAAGGTCCGCCAGGCCATCGAGTACGCGGTCAGCAAGGTCGCCATCGCCAAGGTCTACGGCGGCGCGGACGTGGCCACGCCGCTGCACACCGCGATCCCGCCGGGCAACATCGGATACCAGGAGTACAACCCGTACCCGAGCCCGGGTGACGCGGGCGACCCGGCCAAGTGCAAGCAGCTGCTCACCGAGGCCGGCTACCCGAACGGGCTGACCCTCATCGGCGCCTTCCGCAACGCGGGCAACCACCCGGCCAACTTCCAGTCGTACTCGGCGGACCTGCAGAAGTGCGGGATCACGGTGAAGGGGCTGCCGGTCCGGCAGGGCGACTACTACGGCGCCTTCCTGCAGAACACGTCCATCGCCAAGGCCAGCAAGTGGGACATCTCGGCGCCCGGCTGGGTACCCGACTGGTACGGCAACAACGGCCGCGCGGTCGTCCAGCCGCTGTTCGAGACCAACTGCAACCCCGGCACCAGCAACTACGGCTGCTACAGCAACCCCAAGGTGGACTCGCTGATCAAGCAGGCGCTGGCCGAGCAGGACCAGACGAAGTCGGCCGCGCTGTGGCACCAGGTCGACACGACGGTGATGGGCGACGCGGTGATCGTGCCGCTCAACAACCAGAACACGCCGATCTACAAGAGCAAGCGCGTGCAGAACGCCCTGTACCTGCCGGCGTTCCAGCTCTACGACTTCACCAACCTCTGGCTCGACCCCAACAACCCGTGATGAGCCTGCTCGAGGTGACGGACCTCCGCGTGGCCTTCCCCACGTCCGACGGCGTGGTGCAGGCCGTGCGGGGGCTGTCGTTCCGCATCGAACGCGGCCGCACGCTGGCGATCGTCGGCGAGTCCGGCAGCGGCAAGACGGTGAGCACCCAGGCCATCCTGGGGCTCACCCCCGGGGCCGACATCTCGGGCAGCGCCATGTTCGACGGCGTCGACCTGCTCGAGCTCGACGGCGAGCGGCTGCGCCACATCCGCGGCGCCGAGATCAGCGTGATCTTCCAGGACCCGCTGACCAGCCTGCACCCGCTCTACAAGGTCGGCTGGCAGATCGAGGAGCTGATCAGGGTGCACCGGCCGGACACCTCCCGCGCCGAGGCCAGGAGGCGGGCGGTCGAGCTGCTCGGCCTGGTCGGCATCCCCCGGCCGGATCGCCGGGTGGACGACTACCCCCACCAGTTCTCCGGCGGCATGCGGCAGCGGGCGATGATCGCGATGTCGCTCGCGCTCAACCCGAAGCTGATCGTGGCCGACGAGCCGACCACGGCGCTCGACGCGACCGTGCAGGCGCAGATCCTGGAGCTCATCACGCGGGTGCAGGCGGAGTTCGGGATCGCGCTCATCCTCATCACGCACGACCTCGGCGTGGTGGCGGGCATGGCCGACGAGGTGCTGGTCATGTACGCCGGGCTCGCCGTGGAGCGGGCCGACCGGCGCACGCTCTACTACCGGCCGCACCACCCGTACACCAAGGGCCTGCTGGAGTCGATCCCCGGCAGCAGCGGGGACCGGGGCGGGCGGCTGCGGCCCATCCCCGGCTCGCCGCCGAGCCTGATCGCGCTGCCGTCCGGGTGCGCGTTCCACCCGCGCTGCCCGTACGCGATGCCGGTCTGCTCGGCCGAGCGGCCGCCCCTGGCCACGGTCACAGGTGAGGGCAGTCACGCCTCAGCTTGCTGGCTGCCGCACGAGGCGGTCGGCCTGGGCGCGGCGGCCGACGCGCTGCGGCTCAAGGCGAAGGAGTCGTGATGCTGCTCGAAGTCTCCAACCTGGTCAAGCACTACCCCATCACCACGGGCGCGCTGGTCAAGCACGTGGTCGGGCAGGTCAAGGCGGTCGACGGGGTCAGCTTCGCGCTCGCCCCCGGCGAGACGCTGGGCCTGGTCGGCGAGACCGGCTGCGGCAAGTCCACGCTCGCGCGCTGCATCGCGGGGCTGCATCCGGTCACCTCCGGCAGCGTGCGGTTCGACGGCGCGGACATCACGAACCTGCCCAGGAAGCGCATGCGGCCCTACCGCCGCGACATCCAGGTCATCTTCCAGGACCCGTACGGCTCGCTGAACCCGCGCCGGAGGGTCGGTTCGATCATCGCCGACCCGCTCGTCATCCACCGGGTCATGAGCGGCGAGCAGCTCCGCCGGACCGTGCAGGAGCTGATGGAGCGGGTCGGGCTCAATCCGGAGCACTACAACCGGTTCCCCGCGGAGTTCTCCGGCGGGCAGCGGCAGCGGATCGGGGTGGCCAGGGCGCTCGCGCTGCGGCCCCGGCTGATCATCTGCGACGAGCCGGTGTCGGCGCTCGACGTGTCCATCCAGGCGCAGATCCTCAACCTGCTGAAGGACCTGCAGGCCGAGTTCGGGCTGACGTACCTGTTCATCGCCCACGACCTGTCCGTGGTGCGGCACATCAGCGACCGGATCGCGGTCATGTACCTGGGCAAGGTGGTCGAGGTGGGGGACGCGGAGCCGGTGTACGACCGGCCGCGGCACCCGTACACGAACGCGCTGCTGTCGGCCACGGCGGTGGCCGACCCGGACGAGGCGGAGCGGCGGCAGCGGATCGTGCTGACCGGGGACGTGCCCTCGCCGATCGATCCGCCGTCCGGGTGCCGGTTCCATCCGCGCTGCCCGCGGGCCCAGGAGGTCTGCTCGTCCGTGGAGCCCCAGCTTGAAGGGTCGGCGGCCTGCCACTTCCCCATTGAGGTGGTCGTATGACACTGACCGAGATCAGACCCGGCGCCGTCACCTCCCAGGGGATAGCCGGGCGCGGGCCCTGGCAGCTCGCCTGGCGCCGGATCAGGACCGACCGGGTCGCCATGGTGTCCGGTCTCGTCGTCATCCTCCTGTGCGCGCTGGCGCTGGCCGCGCCGCTCATCGCCGCCTGGAACGGCCACGGCCCCGACGACCAGTTCCGCGACACCGGCATCACGGCCCAGGGGCTGCCCGTGCCTCCGAACGGGGAGTTCTGGTTCGGCACCGACCGGCTCGGGCGCGACCTGTTCATCAGGGTCCTGTACGGGGCCCGGGTCTCGCTGCTCGTCGGCGTGGTCGCCACCGGCCTGGCGGCGTTGGTCGGGGTGGTCGTCGGGCTGCTGGCCGGATATTACGGCGGCGTCGTGGACACCGTGCTGTCGCGGCTCATGGACGTGGTGCTGTCGTTCCCGTACCTGATCTTCGCGATCGCGGTGGTGTCCATCGCCGGGCCCTCGCTGTCCGCCACGATCGGGGTGATCGCCTTCTACTCGTGGGCGGCCATCGCCCGCGTGGTGCGCGGGCAGACGTTGTCGGTGAAGGAGCGCGAGTACGTCGACGCGGCCCGGTCCATGGGGGCGGGCGACTTCCGGATCATGTTCGTGGACATCCTGCCGAACCTGCTCGCTCCCGTCATCGTGCTCACCACTCTGCTGGTGCCGGCCGCCATCGTGTTCGAGTCGACGCTGTCGTACCTGGGGCTGGGGATCGTCCCGCCCACCCCGTCGTGGGGGAACCTGCTGAGCGAGGCGCAGGGGTTCTACCGGGTGGCGTACTGGTACCTGGGGTTCCCGGCCGCCACGCTGCTGGTCACCACGCTCGCGTTCAACCTGGTGGGCGACGGGATCAGGGACGCGCTCGATCCGCGGATGGAGCGTCTGTTCAGCCGCCGCCGACGTACCCGTAAGGGGGCGTGATGCTGCGCGCGTTCCTGCTGCGCCGGGCCCTGCTCGGCCTGCTCGTGCTCTGGCTGGTCACCCTCGGGACGTTCCTGCTGTTCTTCGTCGCGCCGAGCGATCCCGCCAGGACGCTGGCCGGGCGGCAGGCCACGCCCGAGCAGGTGGAGCTGATCCGCCACAACCTCGGCCTCGACCGGCCCACCCTCGTCCAGTATCTCGACTATCTGGGCAGGCTGCTCCACGGCGACCTCGGCCAGTCGTACTTCTCCGGCGAATCGGTCGGCAAGCTGCTGGCCGCCGACTTCCCGCCGACGTTCTCGCTGGTGCTGGGGGGCGCGGTGCTGTGGTTCACGCTCGGCGTCGGCGCGGGGGTGCTCAGCGCCACCCGGGCCCGGTCGCTGGTGGATCGCGGCCTGACGCTGCTGGCGCTGGCCGGGGTCTCCATGCCGACCTTCGTGGTGGGTCTGCTGCTGCTGTACTTCCTGTTCTTCCAGCTCACCATGGCCGGGGTGCCCATCCTGCCGCCCGACTCGTACGTGCCGTTCTCGCAGAACCCCGCCGAATGGGCCCGCCACCTGATCCTGCCGTGGATCACGCTGGCCACGGTCCAGGCGGCGTCGTACGCCCGGCTCACCCGCGGCTCCATGCTGGACGTGCTCGGCGAGGACTACATCCGCACGGCCCGGGCCAAGGGGGTGCCCGAGCGGCGCGTGATCTACCGGCACGGCCTGCGGGCGGCGCTCACGCCGGTGGTGACGCAGCTCGGGGTGGACGTGGGCACGCTGATCGGCGGGGTGGTGGTGACGGAGTCGGTCTTCGGCCTGGGCGGCGTGGGGCAGGCGGTGGTGCAGGCGTTCGTCAGCGGGGACCTGCCCGTGATCATGGGCGTGGTCACGCTGGCGACGACCGCGGTGGTGGTGGCGAACTTGCTGGTGGATGTGGCGTACGGGCTCCTCGACCCCCGCATCCGCCTTGCCTGACGCTCGTCCGGGGGGTGGACTCCGGCGGGCGTGCTCCGGCGCCTCAGCCTCCCTCAGGCACCGCCACGCCCGCCGGCCCTCCACGCCCATCGGCCCATTTGCGCCCACTGGCCCTTCCTGAACGCCGCCCCTTCGCGCCCACTGGCCCGTCACGCCCGCCGGCCCTCCATGAACGCCGGCCGATCAGCGCGAACCCGGCCCCGGCCCCTCACCCTCCCCGGACACCACCACACCCGGCATCCCCACATGGACGATCGAGCACCGCCACACCCACGAACGCCGACCAACCACCGCACCCACCGCGGTGTTCCCCCACCGCGGTTTTCCAGACCGGCGCCGAGTCCTACCTCGCGAACTCGGTGGCCCGGGACTCCCTCACCACGGTGATGCGGATCTGCCCCGGATACGTCAGCTCCTCCTCCACCTGCTTGGCCACATCACGGGCGATCACCTGCGCCTGGATGTCATCGATCGCATCCGGCTTGACCATGACCCGGATCTCCCGCCCGGCCTGCATGGCGAAGACCTTCTCCACGCCCTCGTACGACTGCGCGATCTCCTCCAACCGCTCCAGCCGCTTGACGTACGCCTCCAGGGACTCGCGGCGCGCGCCGGGACGGCTGCCGCTGATCGCATCGGCGGCCTGCGTGAGAACCGCTTCGACGGTGCGCACCTCGACCTCGTTGTGGTGCGCCTCGATGGCGTGCACCACGTCCTCCTCCTCGCCGTACCTGCGGGCGATCTCCGCCCCGATCAGCGCGTGACTGCCCTCGACCTCGTGCGTGAGCGCCTTGCCGATGTCGTGGAGGAGCGCACAGCGCTTCATCAGCGCCTGGTTCATCCTCAGCTCGGCGGCCATGATCCCGGCGATGTGCGCGGACTCGATCAGGTGCTTGAGCACGTTCTGCCCGTACGACGTCCGATACCTGAGCTGCCCGAGCAGCAGCGTCAGCTCGGGATGCATGTCGGTGATCCCCAGCTCGACCAGGGCGTCCTCGCCGGCCCGCGCGCACAGATCCTGCACCTCCTGGCGGCTGCGATCGTGCGCCTCCTCGATGCGCTGGGGGTGGATGCGCCCGTCCAGCACGAGCTTCTCCAGCGTCAGCCGGGCCGTCTCCCGGCGTACGGGATCGAAACACGACAGCAGCACGGCCTCAGGGGTGTCGTCGATGATGAGATTCACGCCGGTCGTGGACTCGAAGGCCCGGATGTTCCGCCCTTCGCGCCCGATGATCCGGCCCTTCATCTCGTCTCCGGGCAGATGCAGCACGCTGACGACCGACTCCGCCGTCTGCTCCGCCGCCACCCGCTGCACGGCCAACGTCACGATCTTGGTGGCCCGCTTCTGGCCCTCCTTGCGGGCATCGCTCTCGATCTCCCGGACGATCAGCGCGGCCTCGCGCTTGGCCTGGTTCTCGATCTCCTTGACCAGTTCGGCCTTGGCCTGGTCGCCGGTCAGCCCGGAGACCCGTTCGAGGATGGCCCGCCGTTCCCCCTCGACCTGGAGCAGTTCCTCGCGCCGGTCGGCCAGCTCGACCTCGGTCTCGCCCAGCTTCCTGTCGCGCTCGGACTGCCGCCTGGCCTCCTCGTCCAGCCGCTGCTCCCGCTCGGCCAGCCTGGACTCCCGGCGCTCCAGGTCGGCGCGCAGCTCCTTGAGCTCGGACTTGAGTATCCGGCTCTCCTCCTCGACCTCCCGCCGCATCTGCGCGGCGCTCTCGGCCGCGGCCTCCGACCTGCGCAGAATCTCCTGGGCGTCGGTCTCGGCCTTGTGCCGGATCTCCTGCGCCTCCTCGCGCGCCTGCTCAAGCTCCTCGTGTACGGCTTGCTGCTGCTCGGGACTGGTTTTGGAAGCGCGTGGCAGACTGCTCGAGGTGCGCCTTATGACGACGAGAAGCGCGACGATCATCCCGAACGCGAGCACGAGCACCGCCACCATCAGCACTACGACAAGCGGCCCCATGTGCGCCCCGCCCTCCTCGCGTCGTCAACACCTCATAACGCGGCCACAAACGGGAGGGGTCACAAGCGCGCCACGAATAGCCCGGTCGGCGTCTGGATCGATATACAGCCAAGGCTGACCGGGCGTCGACTCGCAAAGCCGACACCTCGCCCGCCTAGATCAACCAGCCTCGTTCGTCCGTCGTTCACCGGTATGGCAATCCGCGCTGCGCGGAGTAACTCCTCACTGCCGTCGAGGTTATGCGTCGAACAGGTCACGAGCAAGCAAACGCGTCATCAAGCGTGTCTTACGGGCCTGCATCTCTACCGACACCTACAGGCAAGACAGGGGACGCGCATGGGCAAGGAAGCATGTGCGAGTGCAAGAGCACCCGCACCCGCATATGCACCCGCAATCACTGCCGCACTAGCAGATGCAGATGCAAGAGCACATGCAGACCGAGCAATCCACCAAAAGCCGCCACCCGAAGATCCCCAAACGGACCAGCCCCAGAACGAGACAAGCCCCAAACCAGGACAGCCACAGAACGCAGAGAGGCGCGAAGCGGGGGACCCGCAGAACAGAGCGAGCCCCAGGACTCGGGGACCCCACGGAACCCCGGGCGCGGAGAAGCCCGAGAGCCCGGAAACCCGGGGAGAGCCGTGTATCCGGGGAGAGCCGTGTATCCGGGGCGAGCCGTGGAGCAGGCGATGTTACGGGAAGTCCTCATCCATCTCGATCCCCTCCTGCTCAAGCGCCTCGCGGATGACGCGGAAAGCCAGCCCTGAGGCGTACCCCTTGCGTGCCAGCATGCCCGCCAGCCGCCGCGTGCGGGTCTGCGGGTCGAGTGACCGAGTGGACGCGAGCTTGCGCTCCACCAGCCGCCGCGCCGTCTCCGCCTCCTGGTCGGGATCCAGCCGCTCGACTGCCTCCTTGACCGTGTCGGTGTCCACACCGCGATGACGTAGCTCAGCGGCCAAGGCACGCTTGGCCAGTCCTCGTCCGTGGTGCCGCGAGTCGACCCAAGCCGCGGCGAACGCCTCGTCGTTGATCAGCCCCAGCTCGGAGAAGCGACTGAGGACCGCTTCGGCGGCTTCGTCGGGCACGTCACGTTTCCGGAGCGCCTCAGCAAGCTGGGCCCGCGTCTTGGGCGCCATGGTGAGCAAACGAAGACAAATAGCCCGCGCCACCGACTCCGGATCAGCGTCCTGTCCACCCCCACCGAAGCCCTCACCACTCAGCCCAGACCCGCGAGACCTCCCACCTCTCCGCCCGGATCCGGCAGAGCTCCCATCACCCTGCCCGCCCCTATCATCACGCTCGGCCCCGGTAAAGCCCTTGCCACGCCGCCTGGATCTGCCAGAACGCCCATCACCACGCCCCGTCCCGGCAAAGCCCCCGCCACTGCGCCCAGCTCCGCCAAGACGCTCGTCATCAGGCCAGGCCCCAGCAAACCCGTCACCGCCTCGCGCGCTTCCAGCGAAGCCACCACCGTCCTGCACGGAACCGGCGGAGTCGGCACTGTCATGCGCCGCCCCGGCAAAACCTCCGCTACCTTGCCCAGATCCAGCGAAGCCACCGTCTTGTGGTCCTCCGGCGCGGTCCTCGCTGTCACGCTTCAATCCGGCGGCGTCAGCGCCATCGCGTGCCGCTCCGGCGGGGCTCCCGTCATCCCACCTGGCCCCGGCGAAACCGCCGCCGTCGTCTGGCGCTCCGGCGAAGTGGTGGCCATGCTGCGCAGCTTCGGTGGTGGAGGGCTCACTGTCTTGTCGGCTTTCGGCAGGGCCTTCGGCGTCCGGCTCCTCGGATGGCCAGCCGCGCCCGCGGGCATTTCGCCCGGCCCGTCCGTTGGAGCGGGCGGATCGCCGCCCTCTGCTCGATCGCTTCCTCCCGGTCTCGCCGTCGTCCGACGGTTCGGCCGAGAACCAGCTGCTCCCCGCGAGCACCTCGGAGTGCCACCCACCGTCCCCCCGGTTGGCAGGCTCGGCAGGCGCGGCCTCCTCGGTGGCACGCCATCCCTTGGTAGTGGCCCATCCGCCGTCCGGGTCTCCCCGGTCGGCGCCGGCAGGACTCGGGTCAGCGTCAACGGAGCCACCGTCGCCAGGGTGTCCGGCAGCCTCAGCGTCTGGGCTGGCCTGGGTATCGGTGCGCATATCGTGCTGATCGTCCGCGACGACCTGGCCCTCGGCAGCGATCCGGGATGCATGCTGATCATCCGCGCCGGCTTGGGTGTCGGCGGTTGTCCGGGATTCGTACTGGTCGGCTGATCGGGCTTGGGCCCCGGGGATGAAGCGGGGTCCGTCCTGATCGTCGGTGTCGTCCCCGAAAAAGGGGTGTCTGCCGGTGCGTTCCCGGTAGAGGTGGCCTGTGGCCTCCCGGATGCCGGTGGTCACGTGATCGTCGGTGTGGACGCCGTCCTGTCCGCCCATGGCGGCACGGACATCATCCGGCTCGCCCGTGGCGGCATGCACAACGCCCTGCCCGTCAGTAGCCGTGTGCTCGTCGTGCTGTTCGCTTGTGACCGTGTGTTCGTCTGTGGCGGTGGGGTTGTTGGGGTGTCCTTCCTGATCTGCCGCGGCCTCGCTCTCGGCCGAGGCGCGTTGGCGGGTGCGATGCTCGCGCCACTCGTCGACCGATGGCCAGCCGTCCGCGGCCGAGCGGGCCAGGTCGCGGCCCCGGGAGGGGGAAGGGACGGGCCGGGCGCCCCCGGATTGGGGCGCCGGTGGCCGGTTCGGGTTACTCATGGGAGGGGGCACGATCGCTCATGGGGTGGACGATCAGACGTCACCCGGCTTCGGGGTGGACTTCGAGCCACGGCCGGAAGGAGCGGCGGCCGGGGCAGGGGCAGGGGCCGCGGCGGCTTCGGCCGGGGCGTCGAGGCGGGGGCCCACGCCCAGCTTGTCCTTGATCTTCTTCTCGATCTCGTTGGCCATGTCGGGGTGGTTCTTCAGGAAGTTGCGGGCGTTCTCCTTGCCCTGGCCGAGCTGGTCGCCCTCGTACGTGTACCAGGCGCCGGACTTGCGGACGAAGCCGTGCTCCACACCCATGTCGATGAGGCCGCCCTCGCGGGAGATGCCCACGCCGTAGAGGATGTCGAAGTCGGCCACGCGGAAGGGCGGGGCCATCTTGTTCTTCACGACCTTGATCCTGGTGCGGTTGCCGACCGCCTCCGTGCCGTCCTTGAGGGTCTCGATGCGGCGGATGTCCATCCGGACCGAGGCGTAGAACTTGAGCGCCTTACCACCGGTCGTGGTCTCGGGGCTGCCGAACATGACGCCGATCTTCTCGCGGAGCTGGTTGATGAAGATGGCGGTGGTGCCCGTGCTGTTGAGCGCGCCGGCGACCTTGCGCAGGGCCTGGGACATGAGGCGGGCCTGGAGGCCGACGTGGCTGTCGCCCATCTCGCCCTCGATCTCGGCCTTGGGCACCAGCGCGGCCACCGAGTCGATGACGATGATGTCGACGGCGCCGGACCTGATCAGCATGTCGGCGATCTCCAGCGCCTGCTCACCGGTGTCGGGCTGGGAGACCAGGAGGGCGTCGGTGTCGACCCCCAGCTTCTTGGCGTATTCGGGGTCGAGGGCGTGCTCGGCGTCGATGAACGCCGCGATGCCGCCGGCACGCTGGGCGTTGGCCACCGCGTGCAGGGCGATCGTGGTCTTACCGGAGGACTCGGGGCCGTAGATCTCGACGATGCGGCCGCGCGGCAGGCCGCCGATGCCGAGAGCCACGTCAAGGGAGATCGACCCGGTGGGGATCACCTCGATGGGAGCTCGGGCGTCATCGCCCAGGCGCATGACGGAGCCCTTGCCGAACTGTCGCTCGATCTGAGCGAGCGCGGTCTCGAGGGCCTTCTCGCGGTCGTTGATTGCCATGGGAACTCCCCCTGGAGGGTCGTGGTCCGATCAGTCGAGTGAAAGCTACGGCCTGCCACCGACATTTTTCATGCGACTGCCGGGGAAGACGTGGCTCGGGCGAAATCCATCGTAGCCGAACGGCTGTTCGATCACAGCAAGAACACGCAGGTCGCCGTCAATCACCCGCCCTGGCGTCCTGTGTCACCGAAGGCTGATCATCGTCACCGAAGGTTGATGAACACTGGTTTCGTGCCGTCGAAGGTTGATCTCGGGGGCCGAGGGGTGCGCAAGCCTGCGGCGGAGCTGTGCGTCATCGCGGCCCGGCGGTGTGGGGCCGGCGTGGACGAGGGCGGCTGGAAGATGGGCGCCAACCTTCTCGCGGACATCGCGGGCGCGTGGGAGGCGAGCCTGTGCGGCGTTCGGGTCGACCACGACACCTGGCCGCCTGCTGGAGGACATCGCCCTGATCGCGGGCGGCCGGCTCAGTTCTGGGTCGTCGGGCGGATGACGATCTCGCCGATCTCCACATCACGGGGCTGTTCGATGGCGAAGGCGACAGCGCGGGCGACGGCTTCCGGAGCGATGGCGTACTGGTTCATGTTGCGGCGGATCTCCTCGCGGACCTCGGGGTTGTCGATGGAGCCGGCGAGTTCCGTACGCACGTAGCCCGGCGAGACCGCCGTCGTCCGCAACACGCCGTCGGTCGACTCCTGCCGCAGCCCTTCCAGGAGGGTACGCACGGCATTCTTGGTCGCGGCGTAGACCGCCATCGTGGGTGTGATCTTCAGCCCGGCCGTCGACACGGTGGTCACGAGGTGGCCCTGTCCCTGCTCGCGAAACACCGGCAGCGCGGCGGCGATGCCGTGCAACACGCCGCGTAGGTTGACGTCGATCATCGCCGACCAGCCGGCCACGTCAAGGTCGGCCACGGGGCCGATCTTGCTGATGCCGGCGTTGCCGACCAACACGTCGAGCTGCCCGAACTCCGTCACGGCCAGGCCGACGAGTTGTTCGAGGTCCTCGCGGGCGGTGACGTCCACGGCTCGGGTGACGGCGCGCCCGCCGCGGTCGCGGATCTCACGGGCGATCTTGTCGAGCCGCTCCGTCCGCCGAGCGCCGAGCACGACGGCGGCGCCCCGCTCGGCGAGCAGGCGCGCGGTGGCCTCGCCTATCCCGCTGCTCGCCCCGGTGATGGCCACGACCTTGCCCCTGATGGCTGACATGGGGATTTCCTCCACAGTAAACTGGACACGTGTCCGCTTAAGGGCTCCCCACCGTACCGGACACGTGTCCGCTTAGCCAACTCACCATGAAGAGGACCGATGAACGCCCCCCGCCGCCGAGCCGACGCCACCGAGAACCGCGCACGGATCCTCAAGGCCGCACGAGAGGTCATCGTGAACGCGAACGAGGTGAAGCTCAATGAGATCGCCAAGCGGGCGGGCGTCGGTCAGGGCACCCTCTACCGCCACTTCCCGACGCGGGAGGCCCTGCTCGCCGAGGTCTATCGCAAGGACGTGGACGACCTCGTGGCCGCCGCGCCGAAACTGCTCGCCGAACACGAGCCGCTGCCCGCCCTGGTCGGCTGGCTGGACCGGGTGGCCGAGTACGCGAAGGTCAAGCGCGAGGTGTTCGCAGCTGTCGAGGCGGGGGTGTGGCAGGATCTGTCCGCGCACAGCCTCGGCCCGATCGGCGAGACGCTGACCACACTCCTCGACGCGGGCAAGGCCGAGGGCGTCGTCCGCCCCGACGTGGACGCCCGCGACATCATCCTGCTGATCGGCTACCTGACCCGTCTGGAACCCGCCGAGTGGGACGCCCGCGCCCATCACCTCCTGCGCGTCATCGTCGACGGCCTGCGCCGTCACGCCTGAGCAGGTTCCACGGGACCAAGCGCCGACCGCCGAAGGTGAGCCGATCGACGATGGCGACGCGAAGGCGTGAGTCAAGAGTGAGTCACGCCAGGCGGGGCCTGACCGCTCAAACTTCGCTGTCACAACCGAAGGTTCGCTGTCACGGGACACCTGGGGGCGGTGAGGAGCCCGAGCGCCGTCCTGAACAGCTCCGGAGGGCACTGCTCAGGAGCGAGAAGGGTGAGCAGGCGCATGCCGATGTCCAGCGACTTCAGTATCGCGTCGGCCCGCTCGTACGGGAGCTCCCCCAGCCCGTTGCCCGGGAGGCGCGAGAGGGTGGCGGCCGGAGCGCCCCGGCGGGAACAACAGCGCGACGAGCCGGTCACGGACGGTGGGATGGCGGGTCGCCGCCCGGCACGGTGCAGGCGATCCGCCTGCGTCCGCGACTCGCTCTCGAGCCGGTGCCGCATGACCGCCGGCAGCAGGTCCTCCTTGCCGTCGAAGTTGGAGTAGTTCGAGATCTCCAGCCCGCGGACGGTGGAGATCCCGTTCGTGGTGGCCGATCCGCTGCCCCTGATCGAGGCGTCGGTGAACGGCGCTCCGCCTGCCCTGTTCTTCCTCAACCAGGAGTACGCCGACCGCCTGCGCGTCCCCAAGTACGGCTACACGACCGGCAGAACCATCGGCGGAGACCACAACGCGTACCAGGGACACGTGGACCGGCTCGCTATGGGCGACCTCCGCATCGAGAACGTGCCCGTCCACACCATCCCGGACACGATCCGGCTCACCGCACCCGACGGGCGGGTCGCCCAGGGAGCGATCGGCACGAGCGTCCTGTCGCGGTTCCTGTCCACGATCGACTATCCGGCCGAGAAGCTCGTCCTGCGCAGGAACGGCCGGGTCCGGCCGGAGCACAGCGTGCCCATGTGGTACGTGGGCGACCACTTCCTTCTGTCCCACGGCACCGTGGACGGCCTGGACCGGATGGTGTTCCTCGTCGACACCGGGGGCGCCGACATCGGATTCACCGCTCCCCGCGCCACCTTCGAGGCCGCCGGCATCCCGATCCCCCCGGGCGACGGCTTTCACCCGGTGACTGTGGACGAGGTGACGCTCGGGTCCGTCACCCGCCGCCGGGTGCCCGGGTTGTCCGGCGCGTTCCCCTCCTGGTTCGAGCACGGTTTCGGCTTCCGCATCGGGGGGCTGCCCACGCACGAGTTCTTCAAGCCGTATGCGCTCACGTTCGACTTCGGACGCATGCGCATCCTCATGAACACACCCCGCTGATGTTGGCCGCCAATGTGTTGTCCGGGCAGTGAGCTGGGGAGACTCACTGCAGGGCCGAGGGTTGGAGGCGGCGAGTGTCGAGGGGCTACACCAGGGAACGGCGCACCCATCTGGAGGCACTCGCCGAGGTGCTCCCCCATCATGGTCTGGTCAGTCGCATGGTCGGCAACGACGATCCGGTTCTGTGGGTCTGGCACCCGCGTACGGGCCGTCAGACGATCATTTTCGCCACCCCGTCACACCACGGATGGACGTTCCTGTGGTCGCCCGGAGGGCAGGGCAGCGTGGACGAGCTGGAGCTCACGGCCGCCGCGTTGCAGCAGGCCCTGGACATGTCACAGCCCTGACGCCGCCGCGGCTAGCGGAGCTTGGGTGAGACGTCCTCCACCTGGCAGACCGCGCGCCAGACGGTCTTGGCGCTCTCCCCGTCGGCCAGCGCCTGTATGACGGTCCGCCCGCCCAACGGCGCGAGCACGTAGTCGCGGGCCCACGACTCGGCGTACGTGTCGCCGAAGTGAGCGTTCATCCGTCTCCAGAACTCCGTCAGGCGCATGGATTCAAGTATGGAATCGCCCGGGGAGTGGGTAGGACATCCCCATGCCAAAGACCCCCAAGTCTTCGCCACCGAAGACAGCCGAGACCAAGGCCCACAGGGCCAGGCGCCGCCGATTACTGCACACGCTGCGCCTCACCGTGCAGAAGGAGAAGTCTGAGCGATCAGAAAGGCACGCGGGCGTCAGGCAGGAGCCCCGTGCGGGCAAGCCGCGTACGCGCAGGGCGTCGCGGCGCTAGACCCGCGGTCACAGCACACGCGAGCCGTACATCTCACCGAGATGGTCGGCGAGCAGCTCCAGCCGGGCGCCATCGGGGTCCTTGAAGTAGATGGAGGCGCCGCTCTCTATCTGGTGCGGCACGCCGGCCATCTCCAGCTTCCCGCGCAACCGCTCCCAGGTGGCGGGGTCGACGGAGATCGCGACGTGGTGCAGCCCGCCCAGCACCTCTTGGTACGGCCCGAGGTCGAGGCCGGGGAAGTCGAAGAACGCGAGCAGGTTGCCGTTGCCGATGTTGAAGAAGAAGTGGTTCGAGCCCTTGTAGTCGCGGTTCTCGATGATCTCCGTGAGCGGGAACTCCAGGAGTTCCTGGTAGAACTTGATGGTGCGTTCCACGTCCGACGAGAGCAGGGCCATGTGGTGCAGGCCCCGAGCGCTGCTCGATGGCCGGTGCGCTAAGACGTGGCGCCGTCTCATCTCCGCTCGGCGGGCTTCGATGGCCGCATAGTCAATGGTCACGGTCGCTGTATGTCCGCCAGGGCCCCCACTCAACCGCTCGCCAGGGAGCCAAATGCGTTTTCTGTCGGTGGCGCGAGGCAATATGTGCTGGTGAGCTCGCTAGACCAGTTCAGCCAGGTGACCAGGCAATGGTTCACCGGGGCCTTCCAAGCTCCCACGGCCGCCCAGGAGGGGGCGTGGGAGTCGATCTCGCGCGGCGACAACACCCTGGTCGTCGCTCCCACCGGGTCGGGCAAGACGCTGGCGGCCTTCCTGTGGTCGCTCGACAGGCTGGCGTTCGAGCAGACCGGCCCCACCGCCACACCGGAGGCCGGGCCCACCGCCTCCGTGGCCGCCGCCGTGCGTAAAAGCGCCACCGCCTCCGAGGCCGCCGCAGTGCGTAAAGGAGCCGCCGCGTCCGAGGGCGCCGACGCGCGCAAAGGCGCGCCGAAGGGGACGCGGGTGCTGTACGTGTCGCCGCTCAAGGCCCTGGCCGTGGACGTCGAGCGCAACCTGCGCGCGCCGCTGGCCGGGCTCAAGCAGACGGCGCGCCGGCTCGGGCTGCCGGTGCCGGAGATCTCGGTGGCGATCCGCTCGGGCGACACCCCCTCGGAAGACCGCAGGCGCTACGCCGCCAAGCCGTCCGACATCCTGATCACGACGCCGGAGTCGCTGTTCCTGCTGCTCACCAGCCAGGCGCGCGAGGCGTTGCGGGGCGTGGAGACGGTGATCGTGGACGAGGTCCACGCGGTCGCGGCCACCAAGCGCGGCGCTCATCTGGCGCTCAGCCTGGAGCGGCTCGACGCGCTGCTCGACAGGCCGGCGCAGCGGATCGGGCTGTCGGCGACGGTGCGGCCGGTGAGCGAGGTGGCGGCGTTCCTGGGCGGCACGCGACCGGCCACGGTCGTGCAGCCGCCGTCGGAGAAGCGGATCGAGGTCGAGGTCGTCGTCCCGGTCGAGGACATGACGGAGATGGAGGGCCGGCCACAGCCGGAGGGCGGGGAGGAGTTCGCCCCCGAGCCGGGCAACCGGTCGATCTGGCCCCATGTGGAGGACCGGCTGTTCGACCTGATCGGCGCGCACAGCTCGACGATCGTCTTCGCCAACTCGCGGCGGCTGGCCGAGCGGCTGTGCACCCGCCTCAACGAGCTCGCGTACGAACGGGAGGGCGGCGGGGTCGAGGCCATCGACCTCTCCATCTGGGAGACACCCCAATCATCGCAGAAGCCCCAGCGGATGCCCGCCGACATGATGGCGCAGGCCGGAGCGAGCAAGGGTGTCGTGACCGAGATCGTCCGCGCGCACCACGGCTCGGTCTCCAAGGAGGAGCGGGCGCAGATCGAGGAGGCGCTCAAGTCGGGCCGGCTGCCCGCCGTGGTCGCCACCTCCAGCCTGGAGCTGGGCATCGACATGGGCGCGGTCGACCTGGTCGCGTGCGTGGAGGCGCCGCCGAGCGTGGCCAGCGGGCTGCAGCGCATCGGCCGGGCGGGCCACCAGGTCGGCGCGGTGTCCAAGGGTGTGATCTTCCCGAAGTACCGGGGCGATCTGGTGCAGACGGCCGTGGTGGCCGAGCGGATGAAGAGCGGCCAGATCGAGGAGCTGCGCTATCCGCGTAACCCGCTCGACGTGCTGGCGCAGCAGATCGTGGCGATGACCGCGCTCGACGAATGGACGGTCGACGAGCTGGAGTCCGTGGTCAAGCGGGCCGCACCCTACGCCACGCTGCCCAGGACCGCACTGGAGGCCACGCTCGACATGCTGGCCGGGCGCTATCCGAGCGAGGAGTTCGCCGAGCTGCGGCCGCGCATCGTGTGGGACCGGGTCACCGGCACCCTCCAGGGCCGTCCGGGCGCGCAGCGGCTGGCGGTCACCAACGGCGGCACGATCCCCGACCGCGGCCTGTTCGGCGTCTTCCTGGTGGGCGAGAAGGCCTCCAGGGTGGGCGAGCTGGACGAGGAGATGGTCTACGAGTCGCGCGTGGGCGACGTGTTCGTGCTGGGTGCGACGTCCTGGCGGATCGAGGACATCACGACCGACCGGGTGCTCGTCTCGCCCGCGCCGGGCCAGCCGGGCAAGCTGCCGTTCTGGCACGGCGACGCGCCCGGGCGCCCGGCCGAGCTGGGCAAGGCGATCGGGCAGTTCCTGCGCGAGCAGGCCAAGAACGGCTCGACCGAGCGTATGCGGGAGGCGGGGCTCGACGAGTTCGCCTCCGGAAACCTGCTGTCCTACCTCCACGAACAACGCGAGGCCACCGGCTACGTCCCCGACGACCGCACCCTCCTCGTCGAGCGTTTCCACGACGAGCTCGGCGACTGGCGTGTGGTCATCCACTCCCCCTACGGCGCGCGGGTGCACGCCCCGTGGGCGCTGGCGATCAACCGGCGCCTGCGCGAGCGCTACGGCATCGACGTGCAGGCGGTCCACTCCGACGACGGCATCGTGCTGCGCATCCCCGACACGCTGGCCGAGCCGCCGACCGACGTGGCCGCGTTCGACGCCGAGGAGATCGAGCAGATCGTCACGGAGGAGCTGGGCGGGTCGGCCATGTTCGCCTCCCGGTTCAGGGAGTGCGCGGGGCGGGCGTTGCTGCTGCCGCGCCGCACGCCGGGCAAGCGCAGCCCGCTGTGGCAGCAGCGCCAGCGCGCCGCCCACCTGCTGGGCGTGGCCTCGCAGTACGCCTCGTTCCCGATCGTGCTGGAGACCATGCGCGAGTGCCTGCAGGACGTCTTCGACGTGCCGGGGCTCGTCCAGCTCATGCGGGACATCGCCGCGCGCAGGGTGCGGCTGGTGGAGGTGGAGACCTCGCAGGCCTCGCCGTTCGCGGCGTCGCTGCTGTTCCATTACGTGGGCGCGTTCATGTACGAGGGCGACGCGCCCCTGGCCGAGCGGCGCGCCCAGGCGCTGGCGCTGGACACCACGCTGCTGGCCGAGCTGCTGGGCCAGGCCGACCTGCGCGAGCTGCTCGACCCCGACGTGATCTCCGACACCGAGCGCGAGCTGGCCAGGCTCGACCGGCCGCTGCGCGACCTGGAGGACCTCGCCGACCTGCTGCGCTCCCACGGGCCGCTGCTCACGCCCGACGTTAGCGTGCGCGGTGGCGACCCGGCCTGGCTGGCGGAGCTCGAACGCTCGCGTCGCGCGATCCGCGTACGCATCGCCGGCGAGGAGCACTGGGCGGCCATCGAGGACGCGGCCCGCATGCGTGACGCGCTGGGCGTGCCGCTGCCGGTCGGGGTGCCCCACGCGTTCCTGGAGCCGGTCGCCGATCCGCTGGCCGACCTGGTGGCGCGGCACGCCCGCACCCGCGGGCCCTTCCACGCGGGGTCGGCCGCGGCCCGGTTCGGGCTGGGCGTGGCCGTGGTGACGGACGCGTTGCGCCGGCTGGCCGCGTCCGGGCGGGTCGTGAACGGGGAGTTCCGGCCCGGCGGACGGGGCGAGGAGTGGTGCGACGCCGGGGTGCTGCGGATGCTGCGGCGCAGGTCGCTGGCCCGGCTGCGCAAGGAGGTCGAGCCGGTCGCGCCGGAGACCCTGGCCCGCTTCCTGCCCGCCTGGCACGGCATCACCGGCTCGGGGGCCGCGGGGGCGGCCGGCGGCCGGGGCGCGAGCGAGGCGGCCCGGGCCATGGACGCGCTGGTCCGCTCGATCGAACAGCTCCAAGGGGCCGCCGTGCCCGCGTCCGCGCTGGAGACGCTGGTGCTGCCCGCGCGGGTGCCCGGCTACCATCCGGCGCTGCTCGACGAGCTGACCTCGTCGGGCGAGGTGATGTGGGCGGGGCAGGGCTCGCTGCCCGGCGGCGACGGCTGGGTGTCGCTCTACTACGGCGACACCGCGCCGCTGCTGCTGCCCGAGCCCGCCGAGATCACGATGACCCCTCTGCACGAGCGCGTGCTGGAGCTGCTGGGCGGGGGCGGCGCGCTGTTCTTCCGCGGCATCTCCGACCAGCTCGGATCCCTGGACGACGCCACCCTGGCGGCGGCGGTGTGGGATCTGGTGTGGGCGGGGCGGATCTCCGGCGACACGCTGGCGCCGCTGCGGGCCACGCTCGGCACCGGCCGTCCCGCGCACCGGCCCGCCACCACGCGGCGGCGCCGGGCCGTGCTGCCGAGTCGGAGCGGGCCTCCCACGGTGGGCGGCCGGTGGTGGCTGCTGCCCGCGCCCGCCGCCGACACCACCCAGCGGGCGCACGCTCAGGCCGAGGTGCTGCTGGAACGGCACGGCGTGGTGACGCGGGGCGCGGTGACGTCAGAACGACTTCCTGGGGGATTTACGCCCGTATATCAGGTCTTGCGGGCGTACGAGGAGAGCGGGCGCTGCCGCCGGGGCTACTTCGTCGAGGGCCTCGGGGGCGCGCAGTTCGCCCTGCCGGGAGCGGTCGACCGGATGCGCGCCATGGCGCCCGGCCTCGCCCCGTCCGACGGTCCGGGGCCCGACCTTGGGGCCGGTTCGGGGACCGGTGGTCCATGGCCCGGCGCGGGGGCCGGTTCGGGGGTCGGTGGCGGGCGGCGCGCCGTGGTACTGGCCTCTGCCGACCCGGCCAGCCCGTACGGCGCCGCGCTCCCCTGGCCGCAGCACCCCGGCGAACTCGGGCACAAGCCTGGCCGGAAGGCCGGTTCGCTGGTCGTGCTCGTGGCCGGGCACCTGGTGCTCTACGTCGAACGGGGCGGCAAGACGCTGCTGTCGTTCGCCGACGACGACCGGCTGCAGCCCGCCGTCGATGCCCTCGCGCTGGCCGTGCGGGACGGGGCGCTCGGGAAGCTGACCGTGGAACGGGCCGACGGCACGGCCATCGTCGAGTCGCCGCTGGCGGCGGCCCTGGAGGCGGCCGGTTTCCACCCCACCCCCCGCGGGCTGCGCCTACGCGCCTGAGCCCCTGCGACGCAACGACCGAAGGGCCCCGAGGCACGGGGTCCCGAGGCACGGGGTCCCGAGGCACGGGGTCCCGAGGCACGGAGGCGGCAGGGCAGGGCCGGGGCCGAGATGTGGGCCGCCGGTGCGGGAGCCGGAGGCGCGGGGGGCGAGGTTCCGAGGCGCGGGGACGACACGACAGGGCCCGGGCCGAAAGTGTGGGGCCGGCGGTGTGGGAGCCGGAGGTCGAGGGCCGGGGCCGGGGGCGAGGTGGTGTGGGGGCGAGGGTTGGGGTGGGGCGGGCTGGGTGGGGGAGTTGGTCCGGGCTGTATACGATTGTCGCCTCATGGCTGATTTGACGCTGGGCGCGGCCCATCCGACCTTGCGCGACGAGGTCACCAAGGAGCTGCGGCGACGCATACTCTCCGGCGAGCTCGCCCAGGGTGAGCGGCTGGTCGAGGACCGGCTGGCCGCGCTGCTCGGCGTGTCGCGCAACCCCGTGCGCGAGTCCATCCGGGTGCTGGCCACCGAGGGGTTCGTCGAGGTCGTGCCCCGGTTCGGCGCCACCGTCGCGCGGCTGTCGGCGGCGGAGGGTGAGGAGCTCTTCGACGTGCGCATGGCGGTCGAGGGCCTGGCGGCGCGGCTGGCCGCGCGCAAGCGCACCCCCGAGTCCGCCGAGCGGCTGCGGCAGGTGCTGGAGCAGGCCAAGGAGGCCGTGGAGAACGGGCGGCTGGAGGAGGTGGCCGATCTCAACACGGCCTTCCACCTGGCCGTGGGTGAGGCGGCGGGCAACTCGTACCTGAGTCTGATGATGAAGCCCATGCTCCTGCGGGCGCAGTGGGTCTTCAGCCAGACCGCCGCCGCCCGCGGGCCGCACTCCTGGACCGAGCACCTGAGCCTGTGCGAGGCCATCGCGGCGGGTGACGAGGATGAGGCGCAGGCCAGGGCCATCGCGCACGTGGCCGCGGCCAGGCGGTCGTTCCTGGCGGCGATCCGCAGGGCAAATCCCCCGAACGATTAGAAAACACTCAGATAACAACACAGGGTCAGGAAACACCAGTGAAATGTGAGGTCTTGTATACAGTCTCCTAAACCTTTCAACGGAGGCCCCATGAGACCGTCCCCCAGGCTCGTCGCGGCGCTCGCCGTTCTCCCCCTTGCCCTGACAGCTTGCGGCGGAGGCGGATCGAGCGGCACCCCCGCAGCTCCTCCCTCCATAGCCGACGCCTCGGCCGACAACCGGCCGGTCAAGGCGGGCGGCACGCTCAACGTGGCGCTCAGCGCCGACCCCGACGCGCTCGACCCGAGCATCTCGACCACGCTGGTGGGTCGCGAGGTGTTCGCGAACATGTGCGAGAAGCTCTTCGACATCGACGCGCAGTCGAGCCTGGTCCCGCAGCTGGCCAGTGCCTTGCCCGAGGTCTCCGGCGGCGGCAAGGAGGTGACGATCAAGCTACGCGAGGGCGTGAAGTTCAACGACGGCACGGCGTTCGACGCCGAGGCGGTCAAGAAGTCGCTGGACCGGCACCGCACCTGGGAGAAGTCCGCGCGCCAGGCCGACCTGGCGGCGGTGTCCAAGGTGACCGTGGTCGACCCCACAACGGTCAAGCTCACGCTGACGCAGGCGTTCACGCCGCTGACCGCGCAGCTCGCCGACCGCGCCGGCATGATCATGTCGCCCAAGGCCCTGGACGCGGGAAACGACAACTTCGGGGCGAGCCCGGTCTGCGTCGGGCCGTTCAAGTTCGCGAGCCGTACGTCCGGCAGCCAGATCGTGCTGGAGAAGGCCCCCGACTACTACGACGCGGCCAAGGTCAAGCTCGACAAGCTCGTATACAAAATCATCGTGGACCCGAACGTACGGGCCGCGAACCTGAAGTCCGGCGACGTCCAGGTGGGCGACAACCTCGCCACCACCACGGTCAAGGGCGTGCAGAGCGACCCCAACCTCAAGGTCGTGTCCGGTGGCGGCCTCGGCTACTACGGCATCACGATCAACACCGGCAACGCCGGCGGCTCCACCGAGAAGCCCGGCACGGTGAACACGGCGCTGGCCAAGAGCCCGCAGCTGCGCGAGGCGTTCGAACTGGCCCTCGACCGCGACGTGATCAACAAGACCGTCTACAACGGCCTGCACGAGGTGGACTGCTTCCCCGTGCCGGTGGACAGCCCGTACCGCGCCAAGGACCTGCAGTGCCCGGCGCGTGACCTGGCCAAGGCCAAGCAACTGGTGCAGGCGTCCGGCGTGCAGACGCCGATCCCGGTCACGCTCACCAGCCCGAACGACGCCACCAACGTGCGCCTCGCGCAGGTCATCCAGCAGATGACCAAGGAGGCGGGCTTCAACGTGAGCGTGCAGACCGCCGAGTTCGTCAGCACGCTCGAGCAGGGCAAGTCCGGCAAGTTCGACGTCCTGCTGAACGGCTGGTCGGGCCGCGTCGACCCGGACGGCAACCTCACGAACCTCATCACCAGCCGCGGCAGCAACAACTACAGCGGCATGTCCGACCCGGGCATCGACGACCCGATCAAGCAGGCCGCCGCCGAGTCGGACCCGGTCAAGCGGGCCGAGCTCTACGCGGGCGCCCTGAAGAAGGCCGCCGAGGTGAGAGGCGTCCTGTACCTGTACCACAACAAGTACTACCTGGGCATGAGCAAGAACGTGGCCGGCGTCCAGTACTTCAAGGACGGCCTGCCGCGCTTCGTCACCGCCGGGTTCACCGCGTAATGCTCTGGTTCATCCTCCGGCGCTGCGGATCGGCCGTGATCGTGCTGTTCCTGGCCAGCGTCCTGATCTTCCTCGGGATCAGGGCGCTGCCCGGGGACCCGGCCACGGTCATGGCGGGCGAGGAGGCCTCGCCCGCCGTGATCGAGGCCATCCGGCACGAGTTCGGCCTGGACAAGCCGCTGCCCGCCCAGTACCTCGACTACGTCGGCCAGACCCTGACCGGCAACCTCGGCCGCTCCACGCAGGACCAGCTCCCGGTGATCGACATCATCGCCGAGCGGCTGCCGGTGACGCTGGAGCTGTCGGCCCTGGCCATGCTGGTCGCGATCGTCGTCGGGGTGGGCGCGGGCATCGTCGCGGCCGTCCGGCGCGGCCGGCTCGCCGACTACCTGGCCACCGGGTTCGGCCTGGCCGGACTGTCGGTGCCGCACTTCTGGCTCGGTCTGCTCGGCATCCTGCTGTTCGCGGTCACCTGGCGGGTCCTGCCCGCCTCCGGGTACGTCCCCTTCACCCAGGACCCCGGCCAGAACCTCCAGCGCATGATCCTGCCCGCCCTCGTGCTCGGCACCGGCTTCGCCGCCATCCTCATGCGGCAGACCCGCTCGGCCATGCTCGGCGCGCTCTCGGCCGACTACGTCCGGACCGCCAGGTCGAAGGGCCTGTCCGAGGTCAAGGTCGTGGGCGCGCACGCGCTGCGCAACAGCCTGACGACGGTGGTCACGGTGCTCGGCCTCCAACTCGGCGCGCTGATCAGCGGCGCGGTGGTGACCGAGCAGATCTTCGTGATCCCCGGGTTCGGCAAGCTGACCGTGGACGCGGTGCTGACCAGGAACTACCCCGTCATCCAGGCCGTCGTGCTGATCACGGTCATCGGGTACGTGCTGGTCAACCTGCTGGTCGACATCGTGTACGCGTTCCTCAACCCCCGGATCAGGCTGTCGGGGGGCGCGAATGACTAGGCTGTGGCGGCGTTTCAAGAGGCGCCCGATGCCGATGGCCGGGCTGGTGCTGGTGGTCGCGTTCGTGCTGCTGGCGCTGATCGGACCGCTGGTGACCGGCGACCCCACCGCGCAGGACTACCTGGCCACGCTCGCGCCCCCGTCGGGCGCGCACCCGATGGGCACCGACGACCTGGGCCGCGACGCGTTCGCCAGGATCGCGCACGGCGCGCAGGTGTCGTTGCAGGCCGGCGTGCTCTCCACGCTGCTGGCGATGGTCGTGGGCATCCCGATCGGCCTGGTCGCCGGGTTCTACCGGCGCTGGCTCGACCCGGTCGTGATGCGGCTGGTGGACGTGACGCTGGCGTTCCCGTTCCTGGTGTTCGCGGTGGGCCTGGCGGCGATCATCGGGCCCTCGCTGAAGGGCGTGGTGTTCGCGCTGGGCTTCTCGCAGCTGCCCGCCGTCATCAGGATCACCCGTGGCGAGGTGCTGGCGGTCAGGGAGATGGACTACGTGGCCGCGGCCGTCGCCGACGGCGCGGGCGACGGGCACCTCATCTTCCGTTACGTGCTCCCGAACTGCCTCAACCCGCTCATCGTGCAGGCCACCGTGGCGATCCCGGGGGCGATCATCGGCGAGGCCACGCTGTCGTTCCTGGGGCTTGGCGTGCAGCCGCCCACGCCCTCGTGGGGCGTGATGCTGACGACCGCGCAGCAGTATCTGAGCGACGCCCCCTGGCTGGCCGTCTGGCCCGGGATCATGATCGCGCTGGCCACGCTCGGCTTCAACCTGCTGGGCGACGGGCTGCGGGACGTTCTGGACCCGAGGAGCGGCCGATGAGCCTGCTGGAGATCACCGACCTGCGGGTCGGCTTCGACACCGAGGACGGCCTGGTGCAGGCGGTCAGGGACATCTCGCTCACGCTGGACGAAGGCGAGATCCTGGCACTGTGCGGCGAGTCCGGCTGCGGCAAGTCGGTCACCGCGATGTCGGTGCCCAGGCTGCTGCCGCCCGAGACGACCCGGCTGTCCGGCTCGGTCAAGCTGGACGGGCGCGAGCTCACCACGCTCCCCGAGGCGGACCTGCGGCACGTACGCGGCAAGGACGTCTCGGTCGTCTTCCAGGAGCCGATGACCTCGCTGAACCCGTCGTTCAGCGTCGGTTACCAGATCAGCGAGGTGCTGCGCAGGCACGAGCGCCTCTCGCGCCAGGCCGCCAGGAGCCGCGCCGTCGAGCTGCTGGAGCTAGTCGGCATCCCGGCGCCGCAGCGACGCATGAAGGAGTACCCGCACCAGCTCTCCGGCGGCATGCGCCAGCGCGTGATGATCGCGATCGCGGTGGCCTGCTCGCCCCGGGTGCTGATCGCCGACGAGCCCACCACGGCGCTCGACGTGACGATCCAGGCGGGCGTGCTGGACGTCTTCCGCGACCTGCGCGACCGGCTCGGCACGGCGATCATCCTCATCACGCACGACCTGGGCGTGGTGGCCGACATCGCCGACCGGGCCGTGGTCATGTACGCCGGGCGCGCCGTCGAGCAGGCCCCGGTGGCCGAGTTGTTCGCGAACCCGCGGCACCCGTACACGCTGGGCCTGATGAACGCGCTCCCGTCCGCGGCGGTCGACGGCCGCCTGGCCGAGATCCCCGGCATGGTGCCCTCGCCGCTGTCGGATCCCGACGAGTGCGCGTTCCAGGCCCGCTGCCCGCGTGCCCAGGACGACTGCCGCGCGGCCAGACCCCCGCTCGAACGGCACGCGGACGGCCATCTGGCGGCCTGTTTCCACCCGGGAGGCAAGCAGTGATCCTGCGGATCGACAACCTGGTCAAGCACTACGGCCAGGTACGCGCCGTGGACGGCCTGTCGCTGGAGCTCGCCCAGGGCGAGGTGCTCGGCCTGGTCGGCGAGTCGGGCAGCGGCAAGTCCACGGTCGGCAAGTGCGTGCTGCGCCTGACCGAGCCCACCTCGGGGGCCATCGAGCTGGACGGCCGCGACATCACCCACCTGTCGCGCCGGGCCATGCGCCCGCTGCGCAGGGACGTCCACATGGTCTTCCAGGACCCCTACTCCTCGCTCAACCCGCGTTTCACGATCGGGCAGATCGTCGCCGAGCCGCTGCTGCGGCACAAGGTGGCCGACCGGCGCGAGGTCTCCGGACGCGTGTCCGCCATGCTGGAGAAGGTGGGGCTGCGGCAGGAGATGCGTTCCCGGTTCCCGCACGAGCTGTCCGGCGGGCAGCGGCAGCGGGTCGGGCTGGCCAGGGCGCTGATCCTGGAGCCCAAGCTGGTCGTGGCGGACGAGCCGGTGTCGGCGCTGGACGTGTCGGTGCAGGCGTCGGTGCTCAACCTGATCACGGACCTGCAGCGGGACATGGGGTTCTCGTGCCTGTTCATCACGCATGACCTGTCGGTGGTGGAGTTTCTCGCCGACCGGATCGCCGTCATGTACCTGGGCAAGATCGTCGAGTCCGGCCCGACGGCCGAGATCTTCGCCGCGCCGCGGCACCCGTACACGCAGGCCCTGCTGTCGGCGGCGCCGGTGCCCGATCCGGTCCGGCAGCGGGAGCGGCGCAGGATCGTGCTCGGCGGGGACGTCCCCAGCCCGGTCGACCCGCCGTCCGGGTGCCGGTTCCACACGCGGTGCCCGCTGGCGTACGACGCCTGCCGTACCGAGGAGCCGCTGCTTCGGGATCCTCGCGGCAACGGCCATCCGGCCGCGTGTCATCTTGTCACGGTGGACCGCATTCCCGACGCGGCCGCCAATCTGTAGAAGGAGAGATCTTGTTCACCACCAGGCCCGAGCTGACGGGCGACTTCGGCATGGTCGCCAGCACGCACTGGCTGGCCTCGGCCACCGGCATGGGCGTGCTCGAACGCGGCGGCAACGCCTTCGACGCGGCGGTGGCCGCCGGGTTCGTGCTCCAGGTCGCCGAGCCGCACCTGAACGGCCCCGGCGGCGAGGTGCCGATCCTGCTGTGGAGCGAGGACGAGCAGAAGGTGTCCGTGGTGTGCGGGCAGGGCGTGGCGCCGGCCGCGGCCACCGTCGAGCGCTACACCGGGCTGGGCCTGGACATCGTGCCCGGCACGGGGCTGCTGGCGGCCACCGTGCCGGGCGCGTTCGGCGGCTGGATGCTCATGCTGGAGCGCTGGGGCACCTGGTCGCTGGCCGACGTGCTGGCCCCCGCGATCCACTACGCCGAGCACGGGGTGCCGGTGCTGGAGCGCATCGCGGCCACGATCGAGTCGGTCGAAGGGCTGTTCAACGACGACTGGCCGACGTCGGCGGCGACCTGGCTGCCCGGCGGCCGGGTCCCGGCGGCGGGGTCGAAGCTGGCCAACCCGGTGCTGGCGGCCACCTACCGGCGGGTGGTCGCCGAGGCCGAGGCCGCGTCGAGCACCCGCGAAGGACAGCTCGACGCCGCCCGCCGCGCCTGGTACGAGGGGTTCGTGGCCGAGGCGATCGCCGAGTTCTGCGCCAAGACGGCCTGGCGGGACAGCAGCGGCGAGGCGCACGGCGGGCTGCTCACCGGCGACGACCTGGCCCGGTGGTCGGCCTCGGTCGAGGAGCCGCTCGCCTTCGACTACCGCGGCCACACCGTCTACAAGACGCGGCCGTGGGGGCAGGGGCCGGTGTTCCTGCAGCAACTCGCGCTCCTTCAGGGCTTCGACCTGGACGGGATGGAGTTCCTCGGCGCCGACTACGTGCACACGGTGACGGAGGCCGCCAAGCTCGCCTTCGCCGACCGCGAGGCCTGGTACGGCGACACCGACGTGCCCGTGTCCGACCTGCTCAGCGAGGCCTACAACGCCGAGCGGCGCAAGCTCATAGGCGCGCAGGCCAGCTTCGAGCTGCGGCCCGGCTCCCCGGGCGGCCGCGCCCCCAGGCTGCCCGACTACCCCGCGCCCGGAACGGCGAGCGACGCCCCCGGCATCTCCGGCGCGCGCTCCCCGCAGGGCGTCGGCGAGCCGACCGTGGCCCGCGACGGCACGGTGAAGGGTGACACCTGCCACCTCGACGTCGTGGACCGGTACGGCAACATGGTCTCCGCCACCCCCAGCGGCGGCTGGCTGCAGAGCTCCCCCACCATCCCCGAGCTGGGCTTCTGCCTGGGCACCAGGGCTCAGATGTTCTGGCTGCAGGACGGGCTGCCCGCCTCGCTGCGCCCTGGCACGCGTCCGCGCACCACGCTGACGCCGTCGTTCGCGCTCAGGGACGGCAGGCCGTGGCTGGCGTTCGGCACTCCCGGCGGCGACCAGCAGGACCAGTGGAGCCTGAACTTCTTCCTCGCGGTCGTCCACGGCGGGCTGAACCTGCAGGAGGCCATCGACGCCCCCATGTTCCACTCCGAGCACTTCCCCAGCTCGTTCTTCCCGCGCGGCTCCCGTCCCGGCGTGCTGCACGTCGAGGACCGGGTGGACGCGGGCGTGCCGGCGGAGCTGCGGCGGCGCGGGCACGAGGTCGAGGTGCAGGGCTCGTGGACGCTCGGCAGGCTCAGCGCCGTCGCCCGTGACGGCGAGTTCCTCAAGGCCGCCGCCAACCCGCGCGGCGCCCAGGGCTACGCAGTCGGCCGATGACGGATCTCCTGTTCATGCTGGGCGCCGGTCTGCTGGCCGGTGTGGTGAACGCGCTGGCGGGCGGCGGGACGCTCATCTCGTTCCCCGCGCTGCTGGCGCTGGGTTATCCGAGTCTGACCGCGTCCGTGACCAACGCGGTGGCGCTGTGGCCCGGCTACCTGGGCGGCGTGCTCGGCTACCGGGCCGAGCTGCGCGGCCAGCGGCGCCGGGCGGCGGCGTTGTCGATCACGACCGTGCTGGGCGCGGGCGTGGGCAGCGCGTTGCTGCTGCTCACGCCCGGCCGGCTGTTCGAGTCGCTGGTGCCGTGGCTGGTGGCCTTCGCCAGCCTGGCGCTGCTGGCCCAGCCGTGGCTGCGCAGGCTCTTCGGCGGTGAGGCCGACGGGCCGCCCAGCAAGCTGGTGTACGCCGGGGTCTTCCTGGGCGGCTGTTACGGCGCCTACTTCAACGGCGGAATGGGTGTACTGCTCCTGACGGTGCTCGGCATGTTCCTGCACGACAACCTGCATCGGGTGAACGCCGTGCGGGCCACGCTCGCGCTGATGATCAGCACGGTGTCGGTCGTGGCGTTCTCCCTGTTCGGTCCCGTGCAGTGGCAGGCCGTGGCGGTGATCGCGCCGGCCAGCCTGGTCGGCGGGTTCCTGGGCACGCGTCTGGCCAAACTCATGTCGGCCAAGGTCCTGCGCGGCGTCGTTGTCGCGTTCGGCCTGGGTGTGGCCGTGGCGCTTGCCTTGCGTTAGGCGGTATCGCTACGCGACGGTGGCCTCGATGAGGTCGTCCACCACGTCGGCCAGGTCGTGGCCCCTGGCGTGCACCCGGCGCTGGCGCATGGCTCCCGAGCCCTTCCGCAGCAGCCGGTCCAGCCCCTCCTGGACGAACGTCAGGTCGCCGGCCTCCGCCAGCGCCGGGCGTACGTGCTCCAGGAGGCGGCCCGCCATCACCGGCGCGGGCACGAGGGCGCCGTGCCGCACGTCCATGCTGTCGCCCGTCAGCCCATAGCGGGCCGCGCGCCAGTAGGCGGCGCGCAGCACCTCCGCCGGGATCGGCAGCCCACGGTCACCCCGCTCCACCGCGGCCAGCGCGGTCACCACCAGCGCGCGGATGAGCCCGATCAGGGTGAGACTGTCGCTCACGTCGAGCGGCACGTCGGCCACCCTGATCTCGACCGTGGGCAGCCGGGACGACGGCCTGGCGTCCCAGTAGACCGTCTTGGCGTCGAGCAGCACGCCCGAGTCCGTGAGCGCCCGCACCGCCAGCTCGTAGTCGCCGAACGACGGGAAGTACGGCGGCGCGCCGGACACCGGCCAGCGACCCCAGCTGATCACCCGCCAGGACGCGTAGCCGGTGTCGCGGCCCACGAAGAACGGCGAGTTGGCGGCCAGCGCGATCAGCGTGGGCAGCCAGGGACGCAGGTGGTTGCCGACGTAGACGGCATGCTCCTCGTCGGGCACGTCCACGTGCACGTGCAGGGCGCAGATGCTGATCTCGTCATGAAGTGCGCGATAGAGCGTCCTCCCTTGGTGATAGCGATCGTCGTCGGCGAGCGGCGGCGGCATGACGTTCCCCAGCACGGGGATGCCGCTCGCGACGACGGCCAGTCCGCACGAACGGGCGGCGGAGGCCACCTCCTGCCGCGCGGAACGCAGTTGCGAGCCGAGCTCGCTGAGGTCGGCGGAGGGCGGCGTGCGAGCCTCCACCTGGAAACGCGTGATTTCTTGCACCACGTCGAGCACATCCGTCGCCGCGGCCAGGACATCGGCCGCTCGGGGAGCCACGTGGCGGGTGCGGGGATCGACTACGAGGTATTCCTCTTCGATCCCGATCAACGGAACCATACCCACACCTCGCTGGGAGTCCAAACCTCCGACTGAAGGTTGTGCCCGGCGCACGCCCAGGGGAAAACCCCTGGAGCAAACGATTGCTCAGATGGGCCCGTAGAGGGCGTGGGCAAATCCCGTGGACATGGCCCAATAACGGTCGCCGTACGACCAGTGCCACCACTCGGTGGGGTAGTTGACCAGGCCGGTGGGCTCCAGGGCGGCGGCGAGGAGCTTGCGGTGGGCGCGGGCGTCGGAGGAGATATTGGGGGCGGCCGTATAGCAGGCGCCGTCGCTCTGCTCCGGGTTGTCGTTGACCTGGGTGCCCATGTCGTACTCGACGCCGTCGGGGTCGCACAGGGTCAGGTCCACGGCGGCGCCGGCGGTGTGGGGGGCGACCTCGACCGGGGACACGTACCGACTCGCCGCGATATATGACTCGTCGGGGGAAATTTCGGGGAATGTGGTGTGGAGCTCCGCCCGGTACGTCTCGAAGATCCGCCGCTGGGTGGCGATGGGCCGGTAGCCCTCGACGATCAGCAGGTGGAACCCCTCGGGCAGCGAACGCTCGGCCCGCTCCAGCCGGTCGAGCAGGCCGGAGCGCAGGTGCGCGTACGCGCCCTCGTCGTCGGCCAGCCGCGTGTCGACCCGCAGCCGACCGCGCACGTCGGCCAGCGGCTCGCCGCACTCGCGCACGGGAAGCGCGGTCACCCTGGGGTCGGAGATGAGCACGACATCGTTGGGGGACAGCCACATGAGCAGAAATTCTCACACAGTATCGGAGAAGACCTGCTCCCGGGCCTGCTCCAGAGCGGCCACCAGCGCCCCGCGCAGCACGGGGTTGCCCGCGACCTGGGTCGTCACCACGGTCGGCCGGCTGGGGCAGACGCGGGCCACCGCCTCCTGCACCTTGGCGGCCAGCCGCGCGCCACCCGCCCGGCCGATGTCGCCGCTGAGCACGATCAGCCCGGGATCGAGCACGACGGTCACCGCCGCCGCGCCCACGGCCAGCCGTCCCGCCACCTCGTCCAGGTAGCCCTCGTCGCCGCCGCGCACCAGGTCGGGCACCGTCCTGCCGGTCACGCCGTGCCGGTCGGCCAGGCCGCGCAGCGCGTCGTGGCCCACCAGGCGCTGGAACGAGCCCGACTGCGGCTCCGAGACGTCGGTCGGCAGCGGCTCGCCGGGGACCGGCAGCCAGCCGATCTCGCCCGCTCCCCCGCTGATGCCCCGGTGCAGCCTGCCGCCCAGCATGACGCCGAGGCCCTGGCCGACGCCGGCCCAGATCACCACGAAGTCGTCGTGGCCGACGGCCGCGCCGTACTTGTGCTCGGCGAGGGCGACGAGGTTGACGTCGTTCTCGATGGTGACGGACGCGCCGAGCGTCTCGCGCAGGCTGGCCAGCACGCCGACGTGCCAGTCCGGCAGGTCGTACGACCAGCGCACGTCACCCGTGATCGGGTCGACCACGCCCCTGGTGCCGATGACGAACGCGCGCAGCCGCGACAGGCTGACGTTCGCCGTGTCGCAGGCGCGCTGCACCGCCTCGTGGACCGCCTTGACCGGGTCGCGGCCGTCGGACGGGTTGAGCGTGATCTCCACGACCACCCTGCCTGTGATGTCCGCCACAGCGACCTTGAGGCTGTCGGGCAGGACCTCGAGCCCGGCGACGTACGCGCTGGAGGGAACGACGGCGTACAGGGCGGCGTGCGGCCCCCTGCCCCCGGCGCGCTCCCCCGCGACCTCGACCAGCCCCCGCTCCTCCAGGCGAGCGAGCAGCTGACCTGCGGTTACCTTGGAGAGCCCGGTCCTTTCCCCCAGCTCGGCCCGGGTGAGCGGGCCGTCCATCAGGAGGAGTTCGAGTGCCGCGCGATCGTTCAACCTGCGCAGCAGCCGGGGGACTCCCGGGCTTCGACTCATTACCGCACCCCTCTCGTCACGAATGGCTAACGGGCGTTTCTTTTAAGAAAGTTTCTTGTTAGTTTAGCAGCGTTGTTCGACATTTGACGATCAGCCTGGTGCGGACCGTAGGCCGGCACCCGGGAAGGGAGAACCCTGTGAGGATCGCGAAGATCACAGCCGCTACGGTCAGCACGGCCGCGCTGGCCCTGGGTCTGGCCGCCTGTGGCTCGAGCGAGACCCCCTCGTCCTCACCAAGCGCCGCCGCACCCGCCAGCAGCGGCCCCAAGTACGCCGGCAAGACGCTGACGTTCTGGCGACTCGGGGACACCAACCCCGCCGCGCAGAAGTACACCGACGAGCTGGTCGCCGAGTTCGAGAAGGAGACCGGCGCCAAGGTGAACGTCGAGTGGATCCCTTGGCCGCAGGTCAACGACAAGTTCACGGCCGCGGCCGCCGGCGGCACCGGCCCTGACGTGACGGAGATCGGCAACGACCAGGTGCCGCTGTGGCAGAGCCAGGAGGCCCTGGAGCCGATCACCGACATCGTGGCGGGCGGCGACCAGGCCCAGATCCCCAAGAACCTCATGGGGCTGGAGACCATCGACGGCGAGACGTACGCCGTACCGTGGGGCGGCGGCAGCCGGGCGGTGCTCTACCGCGCCGACTGGTTCAAGGAGCTCAAGATCGAGATTCCCAAGACCTGGGACGAGCTCGTGGCGGCCGCCAAGAAGATCCAGGCCAAGAAGGGCAAGGACGTGGACGGCTTCGCCTTCAACGGCGGCTCCGACGCCAACCACCTGCTCGGCGCCCTCGCCTGGACCGCCGGCGGCGACTACGCCGCCAAGGAGGGCGAGAAGTGGGTCGGCAAGCTCACCGACCCCGGCTTCAAGGAGGGCTTCGCCCAGTACACCAGCCTGGTGACCGACGGCCTGTCCAGCAAGTCGCGACTCAACCAGAACACCACCGAGATCCGCACCCGCTTCGCCAACAACAAGGTCGGCATGTACCTGACCGCGTCGTGGGACCTGCCGGGGATCGCGGAGGACAGCAAGGGCAAGCTCAAGGGTGACAAGCTGGCCTTCTTCCCGCTCCCGTCCAAGGCGGGCGGCGAGGCGCAGTCCTTCCTCGGCGGCAACGACATCGCCGTCTGGGGCTCCGCGAAGGAGAAGGACGCGGCCAAGGAGTTCGTGAAGCTGGCCTCCAACAAGCAGTGGGGCGTCAAGTACGCCACCGACGGCGGCCTGCTCCCCGTCTACCCCGAGGCCCTCGCCGCGCTGTCCAGCGACCCCGCGCAGGCGCCGTTCGCCGCCGCCTTCGCCAAGGCCAAGGCCTTCCCCGCCGACCCGCAGTGGACGGAGGCCAACGAGACCAAGGCGGTGCTGCAGAACGCGGCCCGCAAGGTCATCGAGGGCAAGGCGAGCGCGGATGACGCGCTGGCCGCTGCCAACAAGGAACTCGAAGACATCCTCAACGCCTCCTGAGTCCTGTGACGAACACGTCAACGCTCGCCCCCCGGGGCGGAGGCCGCGCCTCCACCCCGGGGCGGCGCCGCTCACACCGGCCACCGCGGGCCAGCGGGCTGCCCGCCTGGTCGATCCCCTACGTCCTGCTGATCCCGGGACTGCTGGTCATCGGCGCGCTGCTGCTGTGGCCGCTGATCCAGATGGTGATCATCTCCTTCCAGAAGGTGGGACTCGTCCAGATCTCGGGCAAGAAGCCGGCCACCTGGGTCGGGCTCGAGAACTTCACCAAGGTCTTCGAGAACGACATCTTCTGGTCCTCGCTGCGCAACACGCTGGTGTTCGCGGTGATCGCGGTGCCGCTCACGCTGATCCTCGGCACCGCCGTCGGCGTCCTGCTGCACCGGCTCGGCAAGAAGATGTCGCTGTTCGTCATCATCGGCATCATGTTCGCCTGGGCGGTCCCGCCGGTGGCGCAGGGCATGATCTGGCGCTCGCTCTTCGACGCCGAGGCCGGCATCGTCAACTGGGCGCTCAACCTGCTGCCCGACGGGCTCTCCAACGCCCTGTTCGGACGGGCCGACTGGACCGGTCAGCCGTGGCTCAACGACGCCTGGTCCATCTACATGGCGCTGATCGTCTGCGTCGTCTGGGCGGGCTTCCCCTTCATCGCGGTCTCGGTGCTGGCCGGCCTCAAGGGCATCCCGGCCGAGCTGTACGAGGCGGCCAAGGTGGACGGCTCCGGCGCCTGGCGCACGTTCAGGAAGATCACCTTCCCGCTGCTCAAGCCGGTGTTCGCGGTGCTGACCGTGCTCTCGATCATCTGGGACTTCAAGGTCTTCTCCCAGCTGTACGTGCTGGCCGGCACCACCAACCGGGAGGCCTACAACCTGTCGATGTACGCGGTGACCGAGGCGTTCAAGGCCCCGCCGAAGATGGGATCGGGCGCGGCCATCGCGGTGGTCCTGACCGTGATCCTGCTCATCGTCACCGCGGCCTACATCCGCCAGATGTTCAAGCAGGAGGAGCTGTGAAGAGCCCGCAGGCCCGCAGGCGCCTGGGCAAGGCCACGCTCAACGCGGCAGGCGTGCTGGTCTTCCTGGTCGCCGTCTTCCCCGTCTACTGGATGGTCTCCACCGGCTTCAAGGCGAACGACCAGATCTTCACCACCGAATTCATCCCGTTCCCCACGCACTTCACCTTCGAGCACATCACGCGGGTGCTCACCGACGGCGTGGCCGGGCACTCGATCTGGCTCTACATGCGCAACAGCGCCATCGTCGCGCTCGGGACGGTCCTGATCGGCGCGGTCTTCGCGCTGCTGTCGGCCACCGCGGTGGCCCGGTTCCGGTTCAAGGGGCGCACGGCGTTCCTGAGCCTGCTGCTCGTCGCGCAGATGATCCCGGCCGAGGCGCTGCTCATCCCGCTGTTCCTCGGCGTCAAGCGGCTGGGCCTCTATGACCAGTTGCTCGGTCTGATCGTGACGCAGGTCGCGCTGACGCTGCCGTTCGGGATCTGGATGCTGCGCACGTTCGTGGCCGCCGTGCCCAAGTCGCTGGAGGAGGCGGCCTGGATCGACGGCGCGAGCCGGTTCACCACCTTCTGGAAGGTGCTCTTCCCGCTGGTGGCCCCGGGTCTGGTCGCGACCAGCATCTTCTCGTTCATCACCGCGTGGAACGAGCTGATCATGGCGCTGTACCTGATCAACGACCCGACCAAGTACACGATGCCAGTGGCCCTGCAGTACTTCTTCGGGCAGAAGGGCACCGACTGGGGCGCCATCATGGCCAGCTCCACGATGATGACCATCCCGGTCGTCATCTTCTTCCTTTTCGTACAACGCCGCATGGTCTCCGGCCTGGTCGCCGGGGCCGTGAAGGGCTGACATCCGCAGGGCGAATGCCGTATTCGACCCTGCCCATCTTTGGGCCTGAAATCCGATGAGGAGCTATGAGTCAGAGTGATCGGGGGCTGCGCCGTCTCGCGGCCGGCACGCTGCTCGTCGCCTTCCAGGGCACCATGGCGCCCGAATGGGTGCTGCGCGAGCTGGAGCAGGGCCTGGGCGGCGTGACGCTCTTCGGCTTCAACGTGGCCGATCCCGGCCAGGTGAGCGACCTGACGTCCGCGCTGCGGGGCGCCGGTGAGCCCGTCATCTCGCTGGACGAGGAGGGCGGCGACGTGACGCGGCTGGCGTACCACGTCGGCAGCCCGTACCCGGGGAACGCGGCGCTGGGCGCGGTGGACGACGTCGAGCTGACCCGCCGGGTCTACCGCGCGATCGGCTCGGAGCTGGCCGCCTGCGGCATCAACCTGGACATGGCGCCCAGCGCCGACGTCAACACCGAGGCCGACAACCCGGTGATCGGCACCAGGTCCTTCGGGCCCGGCCCGGAGCTGGTCGCCAGGCACACAGTGGCGGCCGTGGAGGGCCTGCAGTCGGTGAACGTGGCCGCCTGCGTCAAGCACTTCCCCGGCCACGGCGCCACCCGGGTGGACTCCCACCTGGCGATCCCCGTCGTGGACGTGGACCTGGACGTGCTGCGGGAGCGGGAGCTGGCCCCGTTCCGCGCGGCGGTCGGCGCGGGGGCCAGGTCGGTGATGACCGCGCACGTCGCGGTGCCGGCGGTGACGGGCGAGACGCCCGCCACGCTGTCCAGTGCCGCGCTCACCGGGCTCCTCAGGGGCGAGCTCGGCTACGACGGCGTGGTCATCACCGACGCGCTCGACATGCGGGCGATCACCAGGAGCGTGGGCCTGGCCGGCGGTGCGGTGCTGACGCTCGCCGCCGGGGCCGACCTGCTGTGCCTCGGGCCGCTGCCGACCTACGACGACGTCCAGGCCATCATCGCGGAGATCGTCTCCGCGGTGCGCGAGGGGCGGCTGCCGCTCTCCCGGCTGGAGGAGGCGGCGGCGCGGGTGGCGGCGCTGCGGGCCTGGTTCGGGGCGCCCGCGCCCGTCGCCGCCGAGCAGAACGTGGTCGGCCTGCACGCCGCGCGCCGCGCCGTGCGGCTGACCGGAGCGACGGAGCCCCTGGTCGAGCCCCTGGTGATCGAGGTGGACACCCCGCCGACGATCGCCGTGGGCGACGTGCCGTGGGGCGTGGGCCCGTGGCTGCCGGACGCGGAGATCGTCCGGGTCAAGCCCGCGGCCGCCGACATCCCTGACCTGCTGGCCAAGGCCGTGAACCGGTCCCTGGTCGTGGTGGTCAAGGACGCGCACCGCCACCAGGCGAGCCAGGAACTGGTCTCCGCGCTGGTGGCGGCCCGTCCGGACGCGACGGTGATCGAGATGGGGCTGCCCGTGTGGCGCCCCGACAGCGCCGCCTACATCGCCACGTACGGGGCCGCCCGGGCCAACGCCCAGGCCGCGATCGAACTGCTCACGGCCTAGCTCCTCGCGGGCCCGGTCGGGACGCTCACGGTCTAAGGCGCCAGCAGTTCCTCGCGGGCCTGGTCGAGGGCGGCCAGCACGGCGCCGCGCAGCACCGGGTTGGCGTCGGTGATCTTCGTGGTGACGACCTGGGGGCGCACCGGGCAGATCCTGGCCACCGCCTCCTCCACCCGGGACGTGAGCGCGGGTCCGCCGGCGTGGCCGATCTCCCCGGCCAGCACGACCAGCCCGGGGTCGAGGATCACGCACACGGCGGCGACGCCCAGGGCGAGCCGGTTGGCGATCTCGTCGAGCAGCGGCTCGCCCTGGGCGCCCGCCGCCATCGCGACCTTGACGCACTCGCCCGCGCTGCCGGCCGCGAACCCGTACGTCTGGGCCAGCTCCGCCACCGCCTCGGCGCTGACCAGCGACTGCAGGCCGCCCGCCAGCGAGGGCAGCCGCCCGGGCTCGGTGCGGATGTCCTCGGGCAGCGGCACGCCGGGCACCGGCAGGTAGCCGATCTCGCCCGCGCTGCCGGAGCGGCCCCGGTGCAGCTTGCCGCCGAGCATGATCGCCAGGCCCAGGCCACGGCTGGACCACAGCAGGACGAAGTCGTCGAGCCCCTTGGCCGCCCCGTCGGCCCGCTCGGCGATGGCGGCGAGGTTGACGTCGTTCTCGATGGCGACCGCGCGCCGCAGGTCGCCGGCCAGGGCCTCATGGATGCCCTCGTGCCAGCCCGGCAGGTCGAACGAGAAGCGCACGTCGCCGCTGCGCGGATCGACCACGCCGGGAGTGCCGATCACGACGCCGCGCAGCTTGGAGAGGCTGATCTTGGCGCTGCGGCAGGCCTTGACGATCGCGCCGTGGACCACCGAGACGGGGTCGTCGTGGCCGCCGGGGTCGACCGTGACCTCGGCGATCGTGTGGCCGTGGATGTCGGCCACCGCGGTGGAGATCAACTCGGGCCCGACCTCGAGACCGGCCACGTACGCGCTGGAGGGGATCACCGAGTAGAGCGCCGCGTTGGGCCCCCGCCCGCCGGCCTGGGCGCCGACCACCTCGACCAGGCCGCGCTCCTCCAGCCTGGCCAGCGTCTGCGAGGCCGTGACCTTGGACAGGCCGGTCAGATCGCCGATCTGGCCACGGGTCATGGGGCCTGTGGCGAGCAACAGGTCCAGCGCGGCCCGGTCGTTGATCTCCCTGAGCAGTCTGGGCACACCAGGGCGTCGCTCCACGCTGAATTCCGCCGTCTCATGAGAACCGCTGTTATCGAAAAGGTTGTTGGAAGTTTAGCGCTCTCACCATCGCGTGCATTCGGATCGGGTGCCCGTTCTGACGAGCTTGCGCCTAACCAGTGTTGACCAGGGGGGATAATCGAGAACATGCGCCTTTCCGCTCGTGTCGACTACGCCCTCCGTGCCGCCGCCGAACTCGCCGCAGCCGGTGCAGGGCCGACTACCGTGGGCGAACTCGCCAAGGAACAGGACATGCCGCCCAAATACCTGGAGAACATCCTGTTGCAGATGCGGCGTGCCGGGCTCGTGCGCGGGCAGCGTGGGCCCGAGGGTGGCTACGTGCTGGCCAGGCCCGCCACCGACATCTCGCTGGCCGATGTGATCAGGGCCGTGGACGGCCCGCTGGCCAATGTGCGCGGCGAGCGGCCCGAGCATGTCGGCTACCGGGGGCCCGCCGAGTCGTTGCAGCAGGTGTGGATCGCGTTGCGTGCCACCGAGCGTGCCATCCTGGAGGAGGTCACGCTCGACCAGGTCGCCTCCGGGGCGTTGCCCGAGCGGGTCCGCCAGCTCGCCGCCGACCCGGCCGCCTGGGACTGATCACTTCCGGGTGAACCAGAGCACCACCCGGGCGATCTCGGTCTTGGGCCCGGCGGCCAGCTTGCGCACGGTGCGGCCGGTGGCATCCGCGAGGACCACGTCGGTGTTCTTGCCGACGGGCGTGGTGGCCAGGAAGTGGGCGTCGTCGAGCCACCCGTGGTAGGCGCCGCCCTTCGGCAGCCGGGCCACGCCCTTTTTGGCGCCGCTCTCCGCATCCCAGAAACAGACATTTGCCGAAATATCAGGGCATTTAGTGGAAAAGATTGATCCGAGCGTGGTGCGGGCCACGCCGCCTTCGTAAAGCTCGCCCACCCCCATGAACGTCCGCAACGCCCTGCCTTCGAGATCGAGCACCCGCACGGCCCCGCCGGGCATCTCGTACAGCACGCTCTTGCCGTCCGCGCCCCACCCGAACCTGACGTCGTTCCCGCCGGCGACCTTGGTGATTTTGACCGTGCCCGCGACAGCGTCCACCACCGCGAAGCCCACCACGCGGTCCTGTTCCTGATCCTCGATGACGGTGGCCAGCCACCGGCGCCCGTCGGCCGACCAGTTCGGGCGGAACAGCGTGGCGGGTTTGTCGACGGTACGGATCTGCCGGTCCTGGCCGGTGACGCGGTCGCGTATCCGGACGGACTCGAAGTCCGGCGTGCGGAAGCGGGTGGCCGAGAGCGAGGCCACGTAGCCGCCGCCGGGCGAGACGATCGGCTCCTCGAAGCCCCCGAAGTAGCCGAAGGTCCCGTTCGACGGGTCCCGCACGTAGGACGGGTAGCCGCTGTCGTCGCGCTGGTCGTGGTACGACGAGACCCAGATCGGGTCGGCCGGGTTCTCGTACAGCGTGATCTTGGTGTCGGGGATCTTCACCTTCGCCGTCGAGGTGAGCTCCATCCGGCCCTCGCGCGGGGCGGGCAGGGGCGCGGCGATCAGCGTGGGGGTGCCCGTGCCGACAGGCGGCGGGGCGGGCCGGGTGAGCAGCACGGCCGCCGTCACGGCCACGGCGGCGGTCACGGCCCCGGCGACGAGCCACCACCGGCGGCCCGGCGCTCGGCCGGGAGGCGGTGCCGCCGACTGCTGCCCTTCGGCCAGGAGCCGCTGCTCCGGCACGTGGTGGCCGAGCAGTCCGAGCAGCGCCCGGGCCGCGGTGGGGCGGGCCTCCGGAGCCTTGACCAGGCACCGCGCCACCAGGTCCCGCAGCTCCTCGTCAAGACCGCCCAGGTCGGGCTCGGCGTACAGGATCCGGTTGATCAGCGCGGGCACGTCGCCCGCCCCGAACGGCGGGGTGCCCGTCGCGGCGGCCACCATGGTCGAGCCCCAGGCGAACATGTCGGCCGCCGGCCCCGCCGCCCGCCCGCCGAACTGCTCGGGAGCCATGTACGGCGGCGTCCCCACCAGGTGCTCCCCCGCCAGCTCCGACTCCCCCAGCGCCCTGGAGATGCCGAAGTCGATCACCCGTGGCCCGTCCCTGCTGAGCAGCACGTTGCCGGGCTTGAAGTCCCTGTGCACCACGCCCGCCTGGTGGATGGCCGACAGCGCGGTCAGCGTGCCGATGGCGAGCCTGCGCAGCTCCGCTCCGCGCAGCGCGCCGCGTTCTCGGATCATCTCCGCCAGCGAGGGCCCGTCGACGAACTCGCTCACCACGTACGGGCTGCCGTTCAGCTCGCCGCTGGCCAGCACCTGGGCGGTGCAGAACGCCTTGACCCGGCGCGCGTACCCGATCTCCTGCTGAAAGCGCGTCCGCGCGTCGGGGTCGTCCAGCCCGGCCCCCAGCATCTTGACCGCGACCCGCCGTCCGCCGTCCGCCTCACCGAGGTAGACCACCCCCTGACCGCCCTCGCCGAGCCGGCCCACGATGCGGTACCCGCCCACCTGGGCGGGGTCACCGGCGCTCAGCGCTCTCGTCATCGCGGCGCGGCGGCGAACTGCATCGAGGCCTTGAGCGGGAGCACGTCGGCGAGCACGCGGACGGTGTCACCGAGCAGATCGATGACCTTGACCTGGGCCGTGCCCTTCTTCTTGCCCGGCTCCTGCACCAGCAGGTGCGACTCGCTGAACCAGCCGAGCAGGTTGCCCTCCGAGGTGGCGCGGGGCACCGTTTTCAGCCTGACGCCGGTCGCGGCGTTCCAGACGCACAGGTCCTTGCGGCCGCTCGGGCAGACGGTGACGAACTGCTTGCCCGACGGCGAGTACCAGTCGCGGTCACGCGGCAGGCCCACCCAGTGCATCGACCTGGTCACCTCACCTGAGTCGCTGTAGAAGTCGATCCCGTTGGTCTTGCCGTCGAAGTAGGCCTTGGCGATCCTGCCGTCGGGGGTGAAGGTGAAGTTGAGCGAGGCGTTGTCGGTGAAGGCCGTCTCGACGTGCACGGCCTTCCTGGCGGCCACGTCGACCAGCACGAAGCCCACGATCCGCTGCGGCTTGCCGTCGTCGACGACCGAGAGCAGCAGCCTGCGCCCGTCGCGCGACCAGGCCGGGATCATGGTCCGCAGGGGCTTCTTGACCGTGGCGACGGTGAAGCTCTCGCCGGTGGACAGCCTGGTGAACTTCACCTGGTCCATCTCCGCGTTCTGGAACTTCAGCCACGGGTTGAGCGCGACCCAGTCGCCGTCGGGCGAGACCATCGGCTCCTCGGCCAGGCCGACGGCCTTGAAGGCACCCGACCTGTCCCTGACGTAGCTGGTGAACTTGCCGGCGACCTCCAGGTAGGCCGTCAGCCTGACGGGGTCCTTGGGGTTCTCGTGCAGGGTCGCGCCGACCGCCGGGAGCTTGGTGTCCGTGGCGGCCTTCGCCTCCACCTTCTCCACCGGCACCTGGTTCAGCGAGGAGGTGACCGTGGGCGTGGTGCTCGGCGTGGCACTGGTGGTCGCGGCCGCCTGCCTGACCGGTGCCGGTTCGTCGACCAGCACGTACACCCCGGCTCCTGAGACCACCGCCCCGGCCGCGAACGCCGCGGCCAGTGCGGCCGGTCCTCTTCCCCCACGCCTCGGCCGGTCGGGTGGCGGTGGCTGCGGGGCGGGCGGCTCCGCCTGCCCGGTCAGGAACATCGTCTGGCCCACCAGCCGTAACAACACCGCGCTGGCGCTGGGCCGCCCCGCCGGATCCTTGTCCAGGCACGCCACGATCAGGCCGTGCAGCTCACCCAGGTTGCCGGGCAGCGTGGGCGCGTCGCGGACGATCCGATCGACCGTCGCGGCCATGGAGCCGCCGTCGAACGGAGCCGACCCGGTCGCGGCGAACACCATGGTGGCCGCCCAGGAGAACACGTCCGCGGGCGGCTCGGCCCCCGCGCCCCGCAGCCGCTCGGGCGCGGTGTACGCGGGCACGGCGACCTTGCGGGTGGAGATGGCCGCCTCCGCCATCGCCTGCTCGAGCCCGGCGTTGATCACCCGTGGCCCGTCCGGGCCGAGCAGCACGTTGCCGGGCCGGACGTCGCCGTGCACGAGCCCTGCCTGATGGATCGCGACCAGCGCCGTGATGGTCCCGACGGCGAGCCGGTGGAGCCCCACCTCGCCGAGGAAGCCTCCGGCCTCTTCGAGCGCGGGCCCTTCGACGTACTCGCTGACGACGTACGCCTGCTCGCCCAGCATGCCGGTGGCCAGGATCTGCGCGGTGGTGACCGCGGAGACGGCCTGCTGACGCTCCATGGCGAGGAGGAAGGGCTCGGGCTCCATCTCGGCCGGCAGCAGCCTGACGGCCACGGGTTCCCCGGAGCGGGAGCGTGCGGCGTACACGCTGGAGCCCAGGCGGCCGGTCAGCCGATATCCGCCGATCTCGGCGGGGTCGCCCCCGCGTAAACCTGTGATCTCCGGCATGCCGCGATCAGCCTTCCGCCAGGCCCACTCCTCGCCGTCATTATGATCCCCCCACCGCCCCGACGCAGCCGTTCTCGATCATCAACCGCCCGCCTCACCCTGCGGCGCCGCGCGATCCTCGACGGTAGCCGGGGGGCGTGCCCTGCCGGCCGCCCAGAAGAGCGCGAGGGCGGCCAGCTCGACGGCGGCCGCGGCCAAGGGCAGCCGGCCACTTCCGTGGCTCTCCAGAACGAGCCCGCCCACCGCGCCACCGCCCGAGACCCCGACGTAGACGGCGCTGCTGTTGAGCGCCAGCGCCTGCGGCCCGGACGGGCCGGCCAGGGCGAGCAGCCGGGTCTGCGCGGGCGGCGGGATCCACCACGACACGGCCGCCCACACCAGCAGCAGCGGCAGGAGCGCGGGCAGCGGCAGCGGCCGCAGCGCCCAGCAGACGGCGAACAGGCCCATCACCGCCGTGAACCCGGCGATGCCCACGATCAGCGCCCGGTCGGCGCCCCACCGGTCGGCGGCCCACCCGCCGAGCTGTCCGCCCGCCAGCCCGGCGAGCCCGGCCAGCGCGAACGCCCACCCCAGCTCCGCCGGCCCGGCCCCGGCCAGGTCCCGCAGGAACGGCGCGAGATAGGTCATCAGCATCATGCTGCCCAGCACGATCCCCACGACCCCGAGCAGGCCGAGCAGCACCTGCGGCCGGGCCAGCGGCGCCAGCCGCTCCCTGACCGGCATGGCGGCCGCCGGGGGTGACTCGGGCAGCGTCGCCCTGATCGCGACCAGCGCGACGAGCCCCAGCAGCCCGCCCAGCCCGAACGTGGCCTGCCAGCCGAACGCGCCGCCCACCCACGTGCCGACGGGAACGCCGAGCATGAGCGAGCCGGTCATCCCGCCCATCACCAGAGCCAGGTAACGTCCCCGGCGCTCTTCGGGGGCCAGCGAGGTCGCGAGGGCGTACACGGCGGGCACGACGGCAGCCGCGGCCAGCGCCGCCAGCACGCGCAGCCCCATGAGGACGGCGTAGGAGGTCGTGAACGCGGCCGCCCAGTTCGCCGCGGTGAACAGTGCCAGGGCCCAGGTGAACAGCCCCCGCCGCGACCAGGTGGCGCTCACCACGGAGGCCACGGGCGCCCCCAGCGCGAACGCCAGCGAGAAGGCGGTGACGAGCTGCCCGCCCGCCGCCACGCTGACCCCGAGATCGGCGGAGACCTCGGGCAGCACGCCCGCGATCACGTAGTCGTCGGTGGCGAAGGTGAACATGGTGAAGACCAGGGCGAGCAACCACGCGGGCATGGGTATCCCCTCGATAAGGGTAACAGTCGTTTCCCATATAAGGTAACAGTCGTAACCCCAATGACCGCAAAGGGATTTCGCCGATGGCCAGGACCGCCGACCCGCACCGCCGGGCCGAACTGCTCGACCAGATCGTCGACTACCTGGCCGGACATGGCCTCTCGACCCTGTCGATGCGCCCGCTCGCCGAGCACCTGGGCAAGTCCACCCGCGTGCTGACCCACCACTTCGCCGACAAGGAAGCTTTGCTCTCGGCCACCATGGAGCGCCTGGACGAGCGGCACCGCGAATGGCTGCGCGCGCTGCCGGGCTGGTCGGGCTCCGACAGCGTGGGCACGATCATCCGCCGCACCTGGGACTGGCAGGCACGGGAGGAGAATCTGCCGGCCGCCCGCCTGATCCGCGAGATCGAGGGGCTGGCGGCCGGTGGCCGGCTCATGGGGCACGTGCCGCGGCTGCTGGCGGACCGGTCGGAGTTCGTGGCGGGCCTGCTGCGCGATCGGGGCGTCCCGGAGGCGGAGGCGCTGCGGATCTCCACGCTGGTCAACTCGGCGTACTCGGGGCTGCAGATCGACTTCCTCACGACCGGCGAGCGCGAGCGTGCGGAGGAGGCGCTGGATCAGTTGTGCGCGCTGGTGGACGGCTGGGTGGCCGCGCACGAGGCGGGTGCGCGTTCCTAGACTGGAGGGATGCCCGAAGGAGACGCCGTCTACCGCACGGCCGCGAAGCTGCGCGGCGCGCTGGACGGTCAGGTGCTCACCAGGTCGGACTTCCGCGTCCCCAGGCACGCCACGGCCGACCTGACCGGCCGTACGGTCATCACCACGGTCTCCAGGGGCAAGCACCTGCTCACCCGCGTCGAAGGCGACCTGACCGTGCACACCCATCTGCGCATGGACGGGAGCTGGCAGGTCATGGCGGCCGGACGCCGGACCGCGCCGGGCGACCAGGTCAGGCTGATCCTGGCCAACGAGCGGTGGCAGGCGGTGGGGGTCAGGCTGGGAATGGTGGATCTCGTCAGGACAGGCGAGGAGGCACGGCTGGTCGGCCATCTGGGGCCGGATCTGCTCGGCCCGGACTGGGACCCGGATGAGGCCGTGCGAAGGCTGCGAGGGGCGCCCGACAGGACCATCGGGGAGGCGCTGCTCGATCAGCGCAACCTGGCTGGGATCGGCACGATCTATCGCGCCGAGACCCTGTTCCTGCGCGGTGTCTGGCCGTGGAAGAAGGTCGGGGAGATCGAGGATCTCAACGGGCTCGTGTCACTGGCCCAGCGCTTGCTGGACGCGAACAAGGGGCATGCGGGCACGGTGACCACAGGTGATCGCCGCCCGGCGAACCAGACGTGGGTCTACGGCAGGGCAGGGAGGCCCTGTCGCCGATGCGGCACCCGCATCAGCCGTGGGGAGATGGGGGCGCAGCCACAGGAACGGCTGATCCTGTGGTGTGCTGGCTGCCAGCTGGGTTAGGCAGCCACCATGTCCTTGACTTCGGGGAACACGGAGTCGGAAATAGACCCGGGGACCGTCTCCGTAAGGGGCAGCCGTTCGCGATCGGGCACGTCGGCCAGCACAGGGGCAGCCTGGAGCTCCGCCAGCGCGAACTGGTCGGAAACCTCACGCAACACCTGCGAAAGGGGCACTTCGAGTGCGCCGCAAATGGACGCCAGCAGCTCCGACGAGGCTTCCTTCTGGCCGCGCTCGACCTCGGACAAGTAGCCGAGCGAGACACGTGCCTGGGTGGACACCTCGCGTAGCGTGCGTCCCTGCCGCACCCTCAACCGCCTCAGCACGTCGCCGAGCAGCTGACGCAGCAGAATCATCTGTCGCTCCCTCCCCGGCGCGGATGACTTCACCACGCCCCGCGCGATCGGATCGTGCCGCACTGTGGTCTTCTTAGCTTCGTACATACTCCTCGCCGTCATCATGGGGCGTGGCCGCCCCTGGACCGCCGCTCGCGACGCTTCAGGCCCGCCTGCCGGGCGCTCGGTGCTTGCAGTTGGCTCACGGACCTCACTCACAGCTCCACCGTACCCGTATCCACCGACACCGCGTCAGACCGTGCTTCGCATGTTCGCTCGGGACGTAACACGGTAATCACCCGGAATGTTCCCCTATGTTCGCCTTCAGCACACCTGACAGTAGATCGACTGCCTCGTCCACCGTCTCTACCCTGATACGTTCGCGCGACCCGCCAAGTCTCAATTCACGCCCCCAAATCCTGCCCCCCGGCCCGCAGACGGCCGCGTACACGGTGCCGACGGGCTTGCCGTCCTGCGGCTCCGGCCCGGCCACACCCGTCACGGCCAGCCCGTACGTGGCCCCGCAGAGCCGCGCGACCCCCGCCGCCATGGCCGCGGCCACCTTAGGATGTACAGCCCCCTCGCGCCGCAGCAACTCCCCCGGCACCCCTAGCAGCTCCTGCTTGAGGTCGGTGGCGTACGAGATCACCCCGCCCCTGAACGCCTTCGACGACCCCGAGACCGACGTGATGGCGGCCCCGATGAGCCCGCCGGTCAGCGACTCGGCCACCGCCACCGTGGCGGACCGGCCCACCAGCATCGTCAGAACCTCGGCCACGTCGGCCATCGATCACTCCCCGCGCACCTGCTTCGCGACCTTGCGCAGCCGCATTGCCCTGATGACGTAGTCGACCCCGGTGGCCACGGTGACCACCAGCGCCGCCCCCATGACCACCCACCGGACGGGCCCCGGCACCCCCGGCAGGAGGTAGAGCACGATCGCGGCGATCTGCAGCACGGTCTTGACCTTGCCGCCGTAGCTGGCCGGGATGACCGCGCGCCGCAGCAGCAGGAACCTGAGGGCCGTGATGCCGAGCTCCCTGCCGAGGATCGGGATGGTGACCCACCAGGGCAGCTCGTTGAGTATGGACAGGCTCACCAGCGCCGCGCCGGTGAGCGCCTTGTCCGCGATCGGGTCGGCGATCTTGCCGAAGTCGGTGATCAGGCCGTACCGCCTGGCCAGCTCACCGTCCAGGTGGTCGGTGATCGAGGCCACCGCGAAGACCGCCAGCGCGGCCACCCGCCAGCCCGTCCCCGGCAGGAACAGGCAGACGACGAAGAAGGGGACGAGCACCAACCGGAGAACCGTGAGGACGTTGGCGATGTTCCACGGGCTTACGACGCGGCGCTCGTCCCTTTTCATGGACTTGCCTTGATACGCGCGATCAGGTCGACCCCCTCGGAGTCGACCACGACCGCGCGCACGATCTGCCCCCTGACGAGGCCGATTCCCTGAACCGTGACGGAGCCGTCGACCTCGGGACCCTGGTGGGCGGCCCGGCCCTCGTAGCCCCCGTCGCCCAGGTCGTCGTCGATCAGCACGTCGACCTCGGTGCCTATGCGCTCCTCCGCGCGCTGGGCGGTCAGCTCCTCGGCCAGCTCGGTGAGCACGCGCACGCGCTCGTCGATGACCTCCTGGTCGAGCTTGCCCGGCAGATCGGCGGCCTCCGTGCCGTCCTCGTCGGAGTAGCCGAACACGCCGATCACGTCGAGCCTGGCCGCCTCCAGGAAGCCCACCAACTCGCCGAACTCCTCCTCGGTCTCGCCGGGGAAGCCCACGATGAAGTTGGAGCGCACGCCCGCCTCGGGAGCGCGCTCGCGGATGGTCTCGAGCAGCCCCAGGAAGCGCTCAGGGTCGCCGAAGCGGCGCATCCTGCGCAGCACCGTGCCGCTCGCGTGCTGGAAGGACAGGTCGAAGTAGGGGGCGACGCCCTCGGTGCCCGTGAGCACGTCGATGAGCCCAGGACGCAGCTCGGCGGGCTGCAGGTAGCTGACCCGCACCCGGGAGACGCCCTCGACGGCCGCCAGGTCGGGCAGCAGCTTCTCCAGCGCCCGGAGGTCGCCGAGATCCTTGCCGTAGGACGTGGAGTTCTCGCTGACCAGGACGAGCTCGCGCACGCCACGGTGGGCCAGCCAGTCGGCCTCGGCCAGCAACTCGTCGGGCCGGCGCGAGACGTAGGAGCCGCGGAAGGCCGGGATGGCGCAGAACGTGCAGCGCCGGTCGCAGCCGGAGGCCAGCTTGAGCGAGGCCACCGGGCTCTCGTCCAGGCGCTTGCGCAGCACGCGCGGGCCGCTCGCGGGCGCCAGGCCCGCGGGCAGATCTCCGTGACCGGGGATGTTGGCCTTGGGGGCGCTGGCACGGTCCACCGGCGAGATGGGTAGCAGGGTGCGGCGGTCACGTGGCGTGTGGGGCTTCAGCGGCCGCCCGGCGAGGACGTCGTCGAGGCGGCCGCCGATCTCCGTGTAGTCGTCGAAGGAGATCACCGCGCTGGCTTCGGGCAGCGCCTCGGCCAGCTCGTTGCCGTAGCGCTCGGCCATACAGCCCGCTGCGACCACCTTTGCGCCGGTGTCGGCGGCGGCCAGCAGCGTGTCGATGGAGTCCTTCTTGGCCGAGTCGATGAAGCCACACGTGTTGACGACGACGACATCGGGGTCGTCGTCGCCCAGCTGCCAACCGGCAGCCTCAAGTCGCGCGGCCAGCTCCTCGGAGTCGACCTCGTTGCGCGCGCAGCCCAGAGTGATCAGCGATGCGGTTCGGCGGGATGACATGGTGAACACTACGGTATCGGGAGTTGGCCACCACCCGATGCACGGGCTCCCGCCAGATGGCTATCGCTCGGTCGATTTGGGTGGCCCGAACGAGCGCCGCAGCATCTCCCCCCTGCCCGCGTCCAGCTTCACTTTCTTGCCGTTCACCTGCAGCGTAACGGCCGACGCATCCGCCAGCAGCACGCTGACCTTGTCTTCCGCACTCCACGTGTCGGACTTTCCGGCCTTCAGCGTGCCCGAGAACAGCTTGCGCCCCATCGCGTCGTGAGCCTGGACGTACGACGACCGCTTCGCCTTGATCTCGACGGTCACCGTGCGTTTGACCGCCTTGCCCGCCGCCGGCTTCGGCTGGACGGGCATGTTCGGCGGGACCTTGGGCCGGGCCGAGGCCACCTGCACGTCGGCCGTCCGCACCTGGTCGCTCGCGCCGCCCAGCACCCGCATCATGCCGAAGACGACCACGATCGCCAGCGCCACCCCGAGCGCCATCGTCCAGTTGGGCCCCCGCCGCTCCGGAACGTTGATCTTCTTGTCGGCCTGGAACACGGCCGAGGCCGCGACCGGCCTGGGCGCCCCGCCGTGCTGCTGGTCGTAGAGATGGACGGTGGCCTCCGGATCGAGCCCCACCGCCTTGGCCACGGCCTTGACGTGCCCCCTGGTGTAGAAGTCGCCACCGCACTGGCTGCCGTCATCCTGCTCCAGGCCATGGATGATCGCCTCGCGGATCCTGGTGGCCGCGCTGACCTGCTCGACGGTCAGCCCGGCAGCATGCCTGGCTGCCGCCAGCATGGCCCCGATGCTCTGCTCCTGCACAACGAACGCCTCCCCCACGGCACCTGCACCTGCTACCACAATGGGTAGTGATTTATATTCAACCAGTTACTACCCGGCAGGCACGCATTGGGGTCATTCGCCACGCAGGTCGGCCAGCAAACCCGGCAGATCGTCCGGTTTGACCAGCACCTCGCGGGCCTTGGAGCCCTCGCTCGGGCCGACCACGTTCCGGCTCTCCAGGAGATCCATCAGCCGTCCCGCCTTGGCGAACCCGACCCGCAGCTTGCGCTGCAGCATCGAGGTCGAGCCGAACTGAGTGGTCACGATCAGCTCGGCGGCCTGGATCAGCACGTCGAGGTCGTCGCCGATGTCCTCGTCGATCTCCCGCTTGACCGGCGCGGCGGCCACGTCCTCGCGGTATTCGGCCTGCATCTGCGCCTTGCAGTGCGTGACGATCTCGGCGATCTCCTTCTCGGAGACGAACGCGTTCTGGATGCGGATGGGCTTGCTCGCGCCCATCGGCAGGAACAGCGCGTCACCCTGGCCGACCAGCTTGTCGGCGCCCGGCTGGTCAAGGATGACCCGCGAGTCGGTGAGGCTCGACACGGCGAACGCCAGCCTGGACGGCACGTTCGCCTTGATCAGGCCGGTGACGACGTCCACGGAGGGCCGCTGGGTGGCGATCACGAGGTGGATGCCGGCCGCGCGGGCGAGCTGCGTGATGCGCACGATCGAGTCCTCGACGTCGCGCGGGGCCACCATCATGAGGTCGGCCAGCTCGTCCACGATCACCAGCAGGTACGGGTACGGCTGGTAGACCCGCTCGCTCCCGGGCGGCGGCTGCAGCTTGCCGGCCCGCACGGCCTTGTTGAACTCGTCGACGTGCCTGAACCCCGACGCCGCCAGGTCGTCGTAGCGCCGGTCCATCTCGCCCACGACCCATTCGAGGGCTTCGGCGGCCTTCTTCGGGCTGGTGATGATCGGCGTGATCAGGTGGGGGATGCCCTCGTACACGCTGAGCTCGACCCGCTTCGGGTCGACCAGCACCATCCGCACCTCGTCGGGCGTGGCCCGCATCAGGATGCTCGTGATCAGCCCGTTGACGCAGACCGACTTACCTGCGCCGGTGGCGCCCGCGATGAGCAGGTGGGGCATCTTGGCGAGGTTCGCGACGATGGTGCGGCCCTCGACGTCCTTGCCCAGGCCGACGATCATCGGGTGGTGGTCGGCCTGCGCCACCTGCGCGCGCAGCACGTCGCCCAGGGCCACCAGGTCCTTGTCGGCGTTCGGGATCTCGACCCCGATCGCCGACTTGCCCGGGATGGGCGACAGGATCCGGACGTCGGCGGACTTGACTGCGTAGGCGATGTTCTTCGTGAGCGCCGTGACCTTCTCCACCTTGACCGCGGGCCCCAGCTCGATCTCGTAGCGGGTCACCGTCGGCCCCCGGGTGAACCCGATCACCTGCGCGTCGATGGTGAACTGCTCCAGCACGCTGGTCAGCGCGTTGACCACGGTGGTGTTGGCCTTGGTCTGCGGCTTGGGCGCCGTGCCCTGCTTGAGGAACTGCAGGTCGGGCAGGCTGTATGGGCCCGCCTGCGGCGACAGCACGAGCTGCTCCACCTTGCGGGGCGCGGGCGTCGGCTGGGGCGGCTCCGGCCGCTTCTCGGGCTCGGCGGGGGGCGCCTCGTCCTCGTCCGTCAGACCGGGCACGATCTCGGGCGAGTGCTCGGGCCGCTTGTCGGTCTTGTCCGACAAGACCGGGGTGTCGTACGGCTTGACCGAGTCGCCCCCCTCCTCGGCGGACTTCTTGGAGGTCCTGACCCGCTTCTTGCCCGGCTGCCGCGGCGCGGGCTCGGCATGCCGCTCGAAGAGCATGTGCTTCAGCTCGGCCAGCCGCTCCGGGATCCGGTGCACGGGGGTCGCGGTGATCACGAGCACGCCGAACCCGGACAGGAGCAGCAGCAGCGGGATCGTGATCCACGGCGGCAGGATGCTCATCGGCGGCGCCGACACGATGAACCCGACCATGCCCCCGGCCTGCGACACCTTGTCCATACCCTGGCCCTCGCCGGCCGGGTAGGGGGTGCCGTTGGCCACGTGGATGACGCCCAGCACGCCGACCATCAGCGCGGCCCACCCGATCACCATGCGCCCGGTGTCGGCGTTCTGGTCGGGGTGGCGCAGGTAGCGCCAGGCCAGCAGCCCGAACAGCAGCGGCAGCGCCCACGCCAGCGAGCCGAACACGCCGTGCACGGTCGCGTTCACCACGCCGGAGACGGCCCCGTCGGCGTTGCGCCACGTCATGGCCGCCAGCACGATCGCTCCCGCGAGCACCGTCAGGCCCACCCCGTCGCGCCGGTGCGCGGGATCGAGCTCGCGGGCGTTCTTGCCCAGCGCGCGAGCCGTGCTGCCGATGCCGTTGGCGAGCAGCATCCACAGCCCGACGATCAGCTTGCCGATCATCGTGAAGACCCAGCTGATCGGGTCCGGGTGGGTCATCGAAGGCTTGCGACCGGAGGCCGCCCGGGGACGTCCCGTCGACGAGGCCCCGCGCTTGGCGGGGGTCGAGCGAGACGAGGTCGACCGCTTCGCCGGCCCCTTCGATGCGCTTTTCGGCGTACGGGTGGCCATGATGCCAAAGGTACGTCGGAGACACCGTGGATCGCGCGGAGGCTCGCCGACGACCCCGCCAAACGGGCACGAAGATCCCGGGAAGGTTCACCCGATGTCCACGTAAAAGCCGTACGGCCGCAGACAACTCCTTCCTGAATGGTCCTATGCCACTCCTCAACCTCCGGGACATCGCGACGGAGACCGCGCTGCGCCCCGGTGTGCTCTACCGCTCCGCGCAGCCGCACACCCTCACGGCCGAGGACGCGAAGCTGGTGGCCGGGCTGCGGCTCATCGCCGACCTGCGCGGCGACAACGAGCGGGGCCCCGGCGACTGGGCGCCCGTCCTCGGCGGCGCCGTCCGGCACGCGCTGCTCGGCGCGGGCTCCTCCGACGCCTCGCCCGCCCAGCTCGCGGCGCTGCCGCCCGACCTGACCCTCGGCGACCTGTACGTCGGCCTCCTGCGGCACAGGACGACCTGGTTCGCCGGCGTCGTCGCCGAGATCGCCGACGGCCTGCCCGCCCTCGTCCACTGCGCCGCAGGCAAGGACCGCACCGGCATCGTCGTCGCGCTGATCCTCGACCTGCTCGGCGTGGAGCACGAGGCCATCGTCCGCGACTACGCGCTCACCGCGAAGGCGCTGCCCGACGTCATGGTGATGCTCGACATGACGCCGTCGCGAGACGCGCCCGCCGCGCTGCTGGAGGCGCCGGAGAGCGCGATGCGGACGTTCCTGGTCGCGCTGGGCGAACTCGGCGGCGCCGAGGGGCTCCTGCTGGCCAACGGCCTTACCAAGGCGCACGTGGACCGCCTCAGGGCCGCCCTCGTGCCCTGAGCGCGCCGGTCCGGCCCACCTTCTTCACAACAGGAGGTATCAACGGCACCATTCTGACACTCTGAGAGTGACCGTACTGCCACATCGAGTGATGTTCTAGGACGCAGAGTGGACACGACCAGGGTGTCGAGCACGGCCTTCGACGGGACTCCCCATGCCCCGGCTCAGGCGCGCAAGTTCGTCCGCCAGGTGCTCGGCGAATGGCGCCTGAGCCATCTGGCGGAGGACGCCGTGCTGCTGACCAGCGAACTCGTCACGAACGCCGTCGTGCACGCGGGCACCGGCGTCGAGCTCACCTGCCGCCTGGACGTGACCGCCAGCCCTCCGAAGCTGGAGATCGAGGTCGACGACCGCCATCCCACGCGGACGATCCTGGCGGCCGGGCCCGCGCCCGAGCCGACGCGTGCGTCGGGGCGCGGCCTCGCGCTCGCGGGCATGCTGGCCGACGCCTGGGGCGTCACGTACACGAGGACCGCCAAGCGCGTCTGGGTGCGCATGGAGATCTCGGACGGCTGCGACGTCCAGGAGCCCGCGCCGCCGCCGCCCACCGCGGCGCCCATCGAGACCCTGCACGTCGGCGTGATCGTCGCCGACCGCGACGGGGTCGTGCGGTCGTGGAACCCGGAGGCCGAGAAGCTGCTCGGCTGGCGGGCCGACCAGGCGGTCGGCCGATCCCTGGAGCGGTTAGTGGCCTGGCGCGGCCACGGGCCGTACGCGCTGTCGCTGGCCGACACCCTCGGCCTGGGCCGGTGGCGGGGCGAGGCGCGCATGCGGCACCAGGACGGCCGGCTCGTCCCCGTCTACGTCTCCCACCTGCGCTCCCGGCGGCAGCGCTGCTCGATCTGGATGGTGGTGGCCGCCGACCACGGCTACGTGCTGACGCCGCCGCCGGCGCCGCAGCTGGGCGGGGCAGGCCGGCGCATCAAGGACCTGCTCGGCCAGGACATGCCGTTCGCCGAGCTGCTCGACACGATCGCCCGGATCGTGCAGATCTCCAGCGGGGGCGACGCCGCGTACGTGCTGCTCGCCGCGGAAGGCGGCAACAGGTTCGGCGTGGCGGCGGGCGCGGGCGCGACGGCGGGGCTGGTGGGGGTGCTGGCCACCGGCGTGTTCGGCGCGGAGCGCACGACCCCCACGATGATCGAGGACCTGCTCGCCGTGGACGTCGAGCTGGCCCAGCAGTTGCGCGCCAGGTCGCTGGCGTGCGCGCCGCTGCTGGTCGGCGGCGAGCTGGCCGGCTACATCGTGGTGACGGCCGCCCAGCCGGACCGCTTCGACCAGGAGCTCACGGTCAGCCTCCAGCACATCGCCGGCCAGGTGGCCGTGCCCGTCCAGCGCGAGCGGCTGGCCGAGCAGGACCGCGCGCACCGGGGACGGCTGTCGTTCCTGGCGGAGGCGGGCGAGCTGCTGGCGGGCGTGCACGACGAGGAGCTGATCGCGGCGCTGACCGCGCAGCTCGTCGTACCCAAGATCGCCACCTGGGCGGCCGTCTACCTGACCGACCTCGCGGGCATGACCAGGCTCGCCCACGTCTGGCACAGCGAGGAGCGCCACAACGCCGACCTGCGCAAGTCGCTGCCCGCCATCCCGCGCACCGCCCTCAGCGAGGTGAGCTGGCCGGTCGGCCCCGAGACCGTGCTGTCGTTCCCGCTGCTCACGCAGGGCAGGTCGCACGGGGCGCTGGTGATCGGCCGCACCGAGCCGACCCTGCCGCTGGAGCTGGCCGACCTGCTGTCGGACCTGTGCCGCCTGGTGGCGCTCAACCTGCACACCGCCATGCTGTACGCCAGGCAGGCGACCACCTCCCGGGTGCTGCAGCGCAGCCTGCTGCCCATGCGCGTGGCACCCATGCCCGGCCTGGAGTCCGCGGTCGTCTACGAGCCGGCCGAGGAGGGGGCGCACGTCGGGGGCGACTTCTACGACCTGTTCACGGTGGCCGACCACTGGTGCTTCGCGCTGGGCGACGTCTGCGGCAGCGGGCCCGAGGCGGCCGCCGTCACCGGGCTCGCCCGCCACGCCGTACGCCTGCTGGCCAAGGAGCACTACACGGTGGCCGACATCTTCGACCGGCTCAACCACGCGCTTCTGGAGGAGGGTGAGGAGGGCAGGTTCCTCAGCCTGCTGTGCGGCGAGCTGACCCCGCTGCCGCAGGGCGGCGCGCTCTGCACGATCGCCTCCGCGGGCCACCCTCCCCCACTCCTGCTGCGGCGGGACGGCAAGGTCGAGCCCATGGCGAGCCCGCAGCTCCTGCTGGGCATCGAGTCCGGCGCCAGGTTCTACGTCGAGACGTTCGAGCTGGCGCCGGAGGAGCTGCTGCTGTGCGTCACCGACGGGGTGACCGAGCGGCGCAACGGCGGCCGGCTGCTCGACGACGGCGACGGGCTGGCCGAGTTGCTGTCCGGCTGCAGGGGGCTGAGCGCCCACGCGGTGGCCGAACGCGTGCGGCACGCGGTCGAGACGTTCGCCGAGGAGCCGTCGCAGGACGACGTGGCCCTGTTGGTGATCAAGGCCTCCGCCGCCCTGCACCGCGAGGGAGCGCCGTCGCCTGGACTAAGGAGCGCCGGGAGCGCAGCGACCAGAGCGACGAGGGAAGGCGACGGCTCTCCAGCGACCGAGCCGCCTCACGGAGTGAGGCCATGAGCAGGGTCAGGACGTGAATCTGTACGTGGTCGTCGAGGTGCGCCGCGTGCCCGGGCGGAGCACCGTGGAGGGGAACTGGGGCTTGTTGGGCGAGTCGGGGAAGTGCTGCGTCTCCAGGCACAGCCCGCCGAAGGGCCCGTACGGCGTCGCGTCCCCGTCCAGCATGTGGCCGGTGTAGAACTGCACGCCCGGCTCGGTCGTCGTGACCTCCATGGTCAGGCCGCCGGCCGTCACCGTGGCACCGCCACCGCCGAGCACATAGCAGTGGTCGTAGGCACCGTCGTTGCGCTCCCCCACCGCGTGCGGCTCGGTGAAGTCGAACGCCGTGCCCTTGACCGGCGCGAGCTCCCCCGTGGGGATCTTGGCGTCGTCCACCGGCAGGTAGTGGTCGGCGTCGATCCGCACGACGTGGTCGCGCACGTCGCCCTCGCCCGAGAGGTCGAAGTAGGAGTGGTTGGTCAGGTTGACCACGGTCGGGGCCTCGGTCTGCGTCTCGTAGTCGATGCGGAGCGCGTCGTCCTCGAGCGTGTACGTCACCCGGGCGGTCAGCGTGCCGGGGTAGCCCTCGTCGCCGTCGGGGCTGATCAGCCTGAGCGTCACCGACGTGGCGTCGTTGGACTCGATGGACCACACCTGCTTGTCGAAGCCCACGATGCCGCCGTGCAGGTGGGCGGTGCCGTTGTTGACGGCCAGCTCGTACTCGACGCCGTCCAGGGTGAAGCGGCCGTTCGCGATGCGGTTGCCGTACCTGCCGACGACCGCGCCGAAGTAGCGGCTGCGGGTCAGGTAGTCCTCCAGCGTGTCCAGGCCGAGGACCACGTTGCGGCCGGACACCTCCAGCGAGCGCACGATGGCGCCGTACGTGAGCACCTCGGCGCGCAGCCGTCCCGACGACAGCTCCACCAGCTCGACGCTCTCCCCTGACGGCAGCGTTCCGAAGTTCATGATTGGGCCCTTCCCGTGGACTCTCTGACAATGAGGGCGGTGTCGAGGGTCACTGTCGCGCCCTCGCCCCCCGACTGGAGCAGCAGGTCGACGGCCATCCTCCCGGCGGCCACCGCCGGCATGGCCACCGTGGTGAGCTTGGGCCGGTTGAGCCGTCCCGGCAGGATGTCGTCGAACCCGATCACACTTATCTGGTCTGGTACCCCTATCCCCATCTCCGACAGCCCCTCAATGAGGCCAAGCGCGACGAGATCGTTGTACGCCAGCACCGCCGTGGCCCCGCAGGCCGCCACGTCGGCGGCCACCGCCAGGCCGCCCGACTCCGTGGGCTGGTTGGGGCCGAAGAAGACGAGGTCGAGCCCGGGCGACTCGGCCGCGGCGCCCTGCATCTCGTTGCTGGTCCACGAGCCGATCGGGCCCGACACGAGCGCGATCCTGCGATGCCCCAGCCCGACCAGGTGCTCCAGTGCCAGCTTGGCGCCCTGGGCGACGTTCATCAGCACGGCGGGCATGCCCCGGATGCGCCGGTTGACCACCACGAACGGCACGTCCTCGGCCAGCCGTTCGATCATCTTGTTCGACAGGCGGGGGCTGCACAGCAGGACGCCGTCCACCTGCTTGGTGAACGTCCTGATCAGCTCCTCCTCGACGCGCGGATCCTCGTCGGTGTCGGCCACGAACACGTGGTAGTCGCGGCCCCTGGCCTGCGCCTGGGCGGCCTTGATGAGCGGCGGGAAGAACGGGTTGGCGATGTCCGCCACGATCAGCCCCATGTTGAACGTGCGGCCGGTCGTGAGGGCCCTGGCGGCGCGGTTGGGCCGGTAACCGAGGTCGTCGGCGGCGGCCAGCACGCGGCTTCTGGTGGCAGGATTGACCAGGTGGGGGGCGGAGAAGGTGCGGGACACGGTGGAGACGTGCACGCCGCAGGCGCGGGCCACGTCCTTGATCGTCGCCGCCATCGTCGTTCTCCCTTGCAAACGGTTGCCAGAATAAACCTTGACCTTCGCGCCTCTCGTCGTCAAGGTTCTTGCAACCGGTTGCCGGCCCCTCCGCTTTCCACCCCATGCGATGCGGCCGGCCCGGTACGGCAGCGGCCGCCGATCAACCAGGGCTACCAGCGACCCCCCAGCTCGTTGAGGGTGAACACCCCTCCGGCGCGGTTGTGGAGCGGCTCGGAAAGATCCGGCTCCCCCAGCTCGGCGATGAGCGCCGCCGCCTGGGAGTCGGAGGAGTCGCGGGACTCGTACCCGATGGCCTTGGCCTCCTCCAGCGACCACCACCGCCGCGCGTTGTCCGAGACCCCCCAGACCACGTGGTACCCGGGCGCGGTCAGCGCCGCCTCGACCAGCCGGGTCAGGTCGTCAGGCGAGATCCACGTGGCCAGCCCGCGCGTGTCGCCAGAGGCCTCGTTGCAGGTGCCGAGCCGGACCACGGTGACGTTCATGCCGAACCGGTCGTGGTACAGGCTCCCGAGCGCCTCCATGACGACCTTGCTCACTCCGTAGAAGGTGTCAGGCCGGGGAAAGGCGTAGTCGGGCAAATCGGAGCCGTCAGCGGGGCGGGTGTGGTAACCGGCCGCGTGGTGGCTGCCCATGAGCACCAACTGCTGGACGCCCTCCTCGCGCGCCGCCTCCAACAGCACTTGCGTGCCGTTGATGTTGGCCTGCACGATGTCCGCCCAGGGATGTTCCCGGCTCTGGCCGCCAAGGTGGATCACCGCGTCCACGCCCTTCATCGCCTCGGCCACCGCGGCCGGGTCGGCGAGGTCGGCCGTCACCCACTCCTCGCCGGGGCCCGGTTCGATCGGGTGAAGGTCGGAAAGCCGCAGCGTGCGGCCGTCACGGGCGAGCCGTGGGCGGAGCAGCGTGCCAACTTTTCCAGCGGCTCCGGTCATAAGAATGCGCATGTCTCATGGTGTACACGATTCTGGCCGAAATTCACATCCTTGAATATTGACCGTGAACCACGCAACTAGTTACGTTCACAGCCACGAGTTCAAGTCCACGACTCATGTCCACGTATGTGAACGGGAGGCGGTCTGATGTCACGTCGTCTGCTCGGGGTCGCAATGACAGCGACCCTGGCCGTAACGCTGACAGGCTGCGGTTCCGGGGGATCAAGCTCAGACAACGCTCTGGAGATCTGGATCAGGCAGGCGCCCGATTCGGACTCCGCCAAGACGGCGGTGAAACTCGCCGACGCATTCACGAAGGCCAGCGGGGTGAAGACGAAAGTCGTCGCGCTGTTCGACGACTTCGAGACCAAGCTCAACCAGCAGGCCGCCCAGAAGAAGCTTCCCGACATTGTGATCAACGACACCGCCCAGCTCGGAAACATGCACTCGCAGGGCTGGCTGCGCGAGATCGACAAGGCCACGCTGGCCGGCGGCGACAAGCTGTCCGACCGGGCGTGGGTGGCCGCGACGGGCAGCGACGGCAAGTTCTACGCCGCCCCGTTCTCCGCCCAGGCCTTCGCTCTGATCGTACGGAAGGACTGGCGCGAGAAGGTCGGCATGGAGCCGCCGAAGACCTGGGACGACCTGGCCAAGCTGGCGCAGGCGTTCACCGAGAAGGACCCCGACGGCAACGGCCAGGCCGACACGGCGGGCTTCGTCATCCCGGCGGGCACCAAACGCGGCTACGCCTCCTGGTACGCCTCGTCCCTCATCTACGCCAACGGCGGAGACTTCATCAAGAGCACCGGTGGCGGCCACTTCCAGTCCACGGTCAGCGACCCCAAGACCGTCGAGGCCGTCCAGTACCTGCAGGACCAGTTCTGCAAGACCAAGACCGTCAACCCCGGCGCCGTCAGCAACGACACGACCGTCACGCACGAGGTGTTCGAGAAGGGCCAGGGCGGCATCTACCTGGTCGGTCCGTACGTGCTGGCCAGGTTCGTCAAGAGCGTCGGCACCGACAAGATCGAGGTCCTGCCCCTGCCCAAGGGCCCGTCCGGCGGTCCCGGCACCCTAGGCGAGGGCGAGAACGTCTACCTGATGGCCGGCTCCGACCAGCAGGACGCGCAGAAGAAGTTCGCCGAGTTCGCGATCTCCCCTGACGGCCAGCGGATCGGCATGAACAAGGACGCCAACGGCGCCATCGTCCGCCTGCCCGTCAACACGCAGGTCGACATGGCCGCCGAGCGGCAGGATCCGCGCTGGAAGGTGTTCCAGGACGCGTACGCGAACGCCGTCTACGCCCCGCCCGTGCCGAACTGGGCGCCCATCCGCCAGGACTCGGCCGACTCCATCAACGCGGTCTGGGCCGACTGCTCCTCCAACGTCAAGGCGGCCATGGACCAGCTGAACACCAAACTCACCCAGGAACTCCAGAGCCAGAAAGCGTCATGACCTCGACACTGACCGAGGCGCGCAGCCGTACGGCGACCCCCCACCGCCGCACCAAGCGGGTGCGGTGGCGGGGGCCGCTGATCACCTGGCTGTTCCTGGCGCCCGCGCTGCTGCTGTTCCTGTACTTCAAGTTCATCCCGATGTTCGTGGGCCTGTGGAAGAGCTTCTTCAAGGTCCAGACGTTCCTCGGTGACGAGTGGCTGGGCCTGCAGAACTACCAGACGATCATCAGCGACGCCGACTTCGCCGCGGCCATCTGGCACAGCATCCTGCTGGCGCTGGGCACCACGGTCGGCTCGCTCGTCCTGGGTCTGGGGTTCGCGCTGCTCATCGAGGGGCCGGCGCGCTACCTGTGGTTCGTGCGCACCGCGGCCTTCCTGCCCGTCGTCACCACGATGGCGGCCGTGGCCGAGGTGTGGCGGATCATGTTCCACCCGGCCGACAGCGGGATGCTGAACATCATCATCGGCTGGGCCGGCATCGATCCCCAGCCGTGGCTGGCCAGCGAGCACTCCTCCCTGTGGTCGATCATGCTGATGAGCATCTGGCGCGGCACCCCGTACGACATGATGATCTTCCTGGCCGGGCTGGTCGGCGTCGACCGCACGCTCTACGAGGCCGCGGCCGTCGACGGCGCCTCCACCTGGCACCGGCTGCGGCACATCACGCTGCCCGCCCTGCGGCCGGTGTTCTGGATCCTGTTCACGCTGGCCGCCATCCGCGGGCTGCGGGTCTTCGTCGAGGTGTACGTCCTGACGAACGGCGGTCCGAACGGGTCGTCCGAGGTGCTGATGACGCTGATCTACAAGCTCGGGTTCCAGAAGAACGACCTGGGCGTGGCCTCGGCGGGCGGGATCGTGCTGTTCCTGGCCACGCTGGTGCTCACCCTGGTCGCGCAGATGTTGCGCAGGAGGCAGGCGACATGAGGTTCGACAGCGCGCTGGGGCTGGAGTCGCGCAAGGGGCCTCTGGCCGTCGGCGGAAAAGTCCTGATTTATAGCTTTATGGTGGTGGTTTTCACCGGGCCGCTGGTCGGGCTGCTCGTCAGCGCCTTCAGCAAGACGCTCGACCCCACCGCCTTCTCCCTGTGGCCGGACGAGTTCACGCTGGAGAACTTCGTCCAGGCCAAGGAGAAGAACGTCTACCTCTACCTGCTGAACTCCTTCATCGTCGTGGGCTTCGGCCTGCTGCTGCAGATGCTGGTGAGCGTCTTCGCCGCGTACTCGCTGGCCCGCAAGAAGTTTCGCGGCATGACGTTCGTGCTGCTGCTCATGCTCACCACGATGATGCTCCCCGAGGAGATCATCGCGATCCCTCTCTCGCTGGTCCTGGCCGACATGCCGCTGCTGCACGTGAACCTCATCGGCACGTACGCGGGCATGATCCTGCCGGTCGGCGCCTGGGGCTTCTCGATCCTGGTCATGACCGAGTTCATGAAGGAGGTGCCGGTCGAGCTGGAGGAGGCCGCGCGCATCGACGGCGCGGGGGAAATGCGGATCTTCGCCACCATCATCCTGCCGCTGTGCCGTCCCGCGCTCGGCGTGATCGGGGTGTTCGGCTTCACGATGATCTGGGACCAGTACCTGCTGCCCCTGATCGTCGCGCCCGAGTCGAGCATGTGGACGCTGCCCATCGCGCTGCGTTCGCTCCGCTCCGACGAGGAGGTCGGGATCGGCGTGCTGCTGGCCGCCTCGCTGCTGGCGCTGCTGCCGTCGATCATCGCGTTCCTGGCCTTCCAGCGGCAGTTCATGCGCGGTCTGACAAGCGGCGCCATCAAGGGTTAAGTGTCCATGTATCTGGACGCTATCCCATATCCTGGATGTCAACCCGCAGCAGTAGAGGGGATTGAGTATGGAGCCTCAGCTGGTCAAGTCCGCGGAGCGGACGGTGCGCATCCTGGAGGCCCTGGCCGATTCGCACGACAGCCTGACGCTGTCGGAGCTCCAGCAGCGCACCGGGTTCCCGCGCAGCAGCCTCCATGCCCTCATGCGGACGCTGGTCGAGCTCAACTGGGTCGAGACCGACTCGGCCAGGTCCGCGTTCGGGATCGGGCCGCACGCGCTGCTCACCGGCACCGCGTACCTCGACAAGGATCCCGCGCTGCCGTTCGCGCAGGAGACCTTGGAGGACCTGCGGGCAGAGATCGGCCAGACCGCCCATTTCGCCCGCCGGGACGGCGCGCATGTGCTCTACCTGGCCACCCGCGAGTCACGCGAGGCCGACCACGTGATCCCCAGGGTGGGGCGGCGCCTGCCCGCCCACGTCACGGCGCTCGGCCAGGTGCTGCTCGCCCAGCTCACCGACGACGAGGTCATGGCCATCCTGCCCGACCCGCTGTCCTCGCTCACCGACCGCACCATCACCGACCTGAACAAACTGACCGGCGAGCTCGACCAGGTCCGCACCCGCGGCTGGGCGTACGAACGCGAGCAGGGCACCCCCGGCCTGGCCTGCGTGGCCGTGGCGGTCGATTACCGCATCCCGGCCACGGACGCGATCAGCTGCTCGATGCCCGCGAGGCTGGCGCCCGCCGAGGTCGAGCGGATCACCGAGGCGGCGATCAAACACACCCGCAAGTTGGCTGCCACCCTGCGCAGGGAGGGCATCCGCTAGAAAGGACCGTCGATGCGGCTGGATGGTGTTCTCTTCTTCCCGGTGACCCCCTTCGGATCCGATGGCGACCTCGCCGAACCCGCGCTGGCCCGGCACGTCGCCGACGGAGTCGCGGCGGGAGCGGGAGGAGTGTTCGCCGCGTGCGGCACCGGTGAGTTCAACGCCCTCGACCTCGACGAGTACACCCGGGTGGTGGGCGTCTCCGTCGCCTCCACCGCGGGCCGCGTCCCCGTCTTCGCCGGCGCCGGCGGCCCGCTGCCCGCCGCCAGGGCCATCGCCCGCGCGGCCGCCGCCCAGGGCGCCGACGGGCTGCTGCTCATGCCTCCGTACCTGGTCAGCGGCCCGCCCGCGGGCCTGGTGCGGTACGTACGCGAGGTGGCCGCGACCGTCGACCTGCCGATCATCATCTACCAGCGCGGCACCGCCCGCTTCACCCCCTCAGCCGTCGCCGAACTCGCCGAGCTGCCCAACATCGTCGGCTTCAAGGACGGCCTGGGGGACTTCGACCTGCTGCAACGGATCATCCTCACCGTCCGCCGGTCCACCGGCCAGGACTTCACCTTCTTCAACGGCCTCCCCACCGCCGAACTGACCGTCCCCGCCTACCGCGGCCTCGGCGTCAACCTGTACTCGAGCGCGGTGTTCGCCTTCGCGCCCGAGATCTCCCTGGCCTTCTACAAGGCGGTGACGGGTGGGGACGAGGTGCTGACGCAGCGGCTGCTGACCGATTTCTACCTCCCGCTGGTGGAGCTCCGCGATCTCGTGCCCGGCTACGCGGTCTCGCTGGTGAAGGCGGGGGCGCGGTTGCGGGGGGCGGAGGTCGGAGGCGTACGCCCTCCCCTGCTGGACCCGACCCCCGAGCACACGGCCTCCCTGGAGCGCATCATCACCACCGGCCTGGCCATAGCCGGTGCCTGACCCACCAGCCCTTGATCCAGCCTCAGCCGACGTCGAAGGGCGGCAGCTCAGCCAGGTTCAGAATGGCTGCCGGCGGGAAGTCCGGCCATGAGCTCGGCGGGTCCTGGTTCAGGTTGCGCAGGTGCTTGTCGATGAAGCGCTGGGCATTGCGCAGAACCCTGACCGCGGTGGCGGCGTCGATGGCCCCGTCCTGCAGCGCGTCAGCGAGCTCGTCGAGGTCCAGGACTTCGTAGCGCCGGCTGAGCGGGGGTACGACGATGTCCACGTAGAGGTCGTGGGCCACCAGCCGCTTCGGGGCCGCCTCCTCCAGTTCGACCAGGTCGACGTACCAACCGCCTTCGAGTGCGTCGACGAAGGTGACCGGCCTTCGGAGCTGTATCCCTTCGTCGGCGATGACGAAGCAGCGATCGGTCGTGGGGCGGCCGGGAACCCGCCACGGGGGAAGGATCTCGACGTCGTAGGCCACGATGTTGTCGCCTGTTCGGACACCGGAGCACCATTGCCCAGTGCGGTGGTGGACACGTACCTCTTCAAGGGTCACGAATCGCAGTATGACCGCGTCGGGACGCAGCGCCCGCCCCATGCCAACGCCTGACCTTCACTCCAGCACCGACGCTCAACCCCGCCCAGGGCCGGCGCCCAACGCCCACCCCCACCTCACCCCGAAGCCGACACCTGGCACCCGGGCCGACACCCGACCCCCACCCCAGGCAACCGAGCCCAGCCCCATTGCCACGCCAGCGCCATTGCCGCGCCGTCGCCCATGGCCGCCCCCTCGGCCCACGACCGACCAGCCAGCCTCACAGCCGGCCAGTCAGCCGCACGAAACCATCGCCACGAGCGCTGTCAGCCCCCGCTTCGGGAGTGACCCGCTCACACCTCCAGACGACCGTCAACCCTCCGCGGAACGGACAGCGGGTTGTCGTCCTTGAGCTCGTCCGGCAGCAGCGCCTCCGGCCAATCCTGGTACGCCGTGGGCGCCAGCCACCGATCGATCGCCGTCGCCCCGACAGAGGTGGACGTCGTGGTCGCGGCAGGCCAAGGACCGCCGTGCTGCATCGCCCAGCACACGGCCACCCCGGTCGGCCACCCGTTCCAGATGAGCCGGCCGGCCTTCCTCCCGAGCACCTCGACGACCTCGCCGGCCTCCTCAGGATCGGCGCCGTGGACGGTCGCGGTCAGCGACCCTTCCAGCCGCTCAAGCACGGGCCGCAAATCGGAAATTTCCCGATACGTCACCACGATCGACGCCGGCCCGAAGCACTCCTCGGCGATCCGCGGCAGCTTCTCCTCGAACGTGTCGAGATCGGCGGTGAACACCTTGGGCGTGACCGCCCAGCTCCCCTCCCCAGGCTTGCCCTCGGCCAGCAGCTGCAGCTCGCCCAGCCGCTCGACACCGCCGACGTACCCGTCCCTGATCCGCTCGGCCAGCATGGGGCCACCGCTGGTCCCCTCGACCGCCTCGGCCAGGGCCTTGCGCAGCTCGTCACCCTCGGGCACGAACATGAGTCCGGGGTTCGTGCAGAACTGCCCGACCCCCAGCGTCAGCGACCCGGCGAACCCCGTGGCCACGTCCTTGGCCGGCGCGGAGGGCAGCACGACGACGGGGTTGACGCTGCCCAACTCGCCGTAGAACGGGATCGGCACCTCCCGCTCGTCGATCAGGCGCTGGATCGCCTTACCCCCGGCCACGGACCCGGTGAACCCGGCCGCGACCACTCCGGGGTGCTGCACCAGATCGATCCCCGCCTGCATGCCCTGCACCAGACCCAGCAGGTCGGGGTACGGGAGCGCGTCACGAACGATCTTCGCCACCCGCTCGGAGGTGTTCGGGTGCCCGGGGTGCGCCTTGACGACCACCGGGCATCCCGCTGCCAGCGCGGACGCCGTGTCACCACCGGCCACCGAGAACGCGAACGGGAAGTTGCTGGCCGCGAACACGGCGACGACACCCGGCAGTGCGTGCTTCATCCGCCGCACATCGGGCCGCGGCGGCGCGAGCGAGGCATCCGCATGATCGATGATGGCCTCGACGTAACCGCCGTCCCTGAGGACCTGGGCGAAGAGCCGGAACTGTCCCGCCGTACGCGCGACCTCGCCGCGCAGCCGCACCTCGCCGAGCGCGGTCTCCTGGTCGGCGAGCTGCCACAGCTCGTCCACGTGCGCGGTGAGCGCGTCGGCGACGGCCTCGAGCGCGAGCGCCCGCTCAGCCGCCGGAGTCGCCCGCCAGGCAGCGCCGGCGGCTGCCGCGGCGGAAACGATCAAGTCGACCCCGGCACTGTCGGTCTCCGGCAGTGCGGCGCCAACGGTCCCGCCGGTCCTGGGGTCGTGTCCGTAGATCATCGAAAGGCCCTTCCGAGCTTGACACTTCTTCAGCTTGATTCTTACAGTTGCGGCAACTTGTCCACAAATCTGGCTATTGTTCACATATCTGGACGGCGGTCTAAATGATCATCAGACAGATCCACGTCACCCCTGTCGCCTTCCGGGATCCGCCGCTTCTGAACGCCGCCGGAGTCCACGAGCCGTGGGCCCTCCGTACCATTGTCGAGGTCGTCACCGATGAGGGCCTGACCGGGTTGGGGGAGACCTATGGGGACCTCGGGCACCTGGGCAAGGTACGCGAGTGCGCGCAGGCCCTGATCGGCCTCGACGTGCACGCCACGAACACGATGTACGCCCGGATCAGCGCGATCGTCGGCCACACGGTGACCGACCTGCACGGACTGACCGGTGCCGCCACCAAGGAGAAGAGCATCGACCGGGTCTTCTCCCCCTTCGAGGTGGCCTGCCTCGACATCCGGGGCAAGGCGGCCGGTGTCCCGGTGAGCGACCTGTTGGGCGGCCGTGTCCGGGATGCGGTGCCGTACAGCGCGTACCTCTTCTACAAGTGGGCGGGCCACCCCGGCCAGGACCCCGACCGGTTCGGCGCAGCCTTGGACGAATCGGGTCTCGTAGAAGAAGCGTCCCTCCTCATCAAGGAATACGGCTTCGAGTCCATCAAGCTCAAAGGCGGTGTTTTCCCTCCCGACCAGGAAATAGCCGCAACCCGCGCGCTTCACGAGGCATTCCCTGGGGTTCCCCTCCGCCTGGACCCGAACGCCGCCTGGACGGTCGAGACCTCGATCCGCGTGGGCCAGGAACTGGAAGGCACCCTCCAATACCTGGAGGACCCCACTCCCGGCATTTCCGGCATGGCGGAAGTGGCCGCCGCCGTCCCCATGCCGCTCGCCACGAACATGTGCGTGGTCACCCATGAACACCTCCCTCCCTCCATCGCATCCCGCGCGATCGGCGTACTTCTCCTGGACCACCACTACTGGGGCGGTCTCGTACGTTCCGCGCACGTCGCCACCTTGTGCGACACCTTCGGCCTGGCGCTGTCCATGCACTCCAATTCCCATCTCGGGATCAGCCTGGCCGCCATGACCCATTTGGCCGCCGCCACACCGAACCTCACGTTCGCGTGCGACACGCACACCCCCTGGCAGGACGGCCAGGACGTGGTGGCGCCCGGCGTCCTGCGCTTCGTGAACGGCGCCGTCCCCGCGCCCACCGGCCCCGGCCTCGGCGTCGAGCTCGACCGCGACGCGCTGGCCGTCATGAACGAGCAGTACGAGAAGTGCGGGATCTCCGCCCGCGACGACACGAGTTACATGCAACGCTTCGAGCCCACCTTTTCCGCAAGGAGACCGCGCTGGTGAACGTGGCCTACGTCTACCCCTGGGACATCGTCGGCGACCCCTCCGCCCCCGACCGCCTGGCCGGCCTCGGGGTGGAGGCGGTAGCTCTGGCAGCGAGCTACCACTCGACGAGAGCGGCCACGCCTTACCACCCGTCCCATCGCGTGCTCGACGTTCCCTATCCGGCCTTCTACCTGCCGATCCGCCCGGCGTCCTGGTCCCGCCTGGTCCCCGCGGCCCCCACCTGGACCCCGGAGGACGCGTACCTCCAGGCCCGAGACGCTCTGAAGGCGGTCGGCCTCCAGGTGCACGCCTGGACCGTCCTGACGCACAACTCCCACCTGGGCACCGCGAATCCCGACCTGGTCGTACGCAACGCCTTCGGCGACCCGTACCCGTACGCGCTCTGCCCTGCCCACGAGGACGTCCTGGAGTACTGCGAGCTCCTGGTCAAGGAGATCCTCACGGTAGGCGAGCCGGACGGCCTCATCCTGGAGGCCTGCGGCCCCATGGGCTTCGGCCACCAGAGCGTCCACGAGAAGACCTCCGGCGCGGACTGGACACCCGCCGACTCGGACCTCCTCTCCCTGTGCTTCTGCGCTGCCTGCGCCGACCGCTACCCCGCAGACACCCGAGACAGAGTCCGCGCCGCCATCGACCGCACCCACCCCGCGCAACCCACCCCAGCCCCCACGCTCGGCACCACCGCCGCCGCCACCAGCACCAGCACCAGCACCAGCACCAGCACCAGCACCAGCACCACGATCGGCATCACCACGGCGGGCAACACCCTGGCCAGCGCCACAACGGCCAGCACTAGCACCACGGCCGACACCACCACGACCGGCGCCACAACGGCCAGCACCACCACCACGGCCGACACCACCACGACCGGCGCCACAACGGCCAGCACCACCACCACGGCCGGCACCACGACTCCCAGCACTCACCCACTCACGATCGAACAGGCTCTCGGCGAGCTGACCGACGAGGTCCGCGCCATCCGCGTAGACCTGTCCGACGCTCTCCGCCACCGCCTGATCGCCGTCGCCCGTAGCACGGCCCCCAACACCCCCATCACCCTGCACGCCAACCCGAACCCCTGGGCAGCAGGCGCCTTCGCACCACTGCCGTCAGGCGAACCGGGAGCGGACGTGCTGGTGGCCAACTGCTGGGGCGACCCCGCCACGGACGCCACCCGCCTCGCCCAGCTCAAGGACCTGTCCACCCCTGGCCAGCGAATCGGCGCCTACGTCCTGGCCCTGCCCCCTCGTCCGGCCGACGCCGCGGCCCTGGCCGACCAACTCCGTACGTACGCCAAGGCAGGCGCGACCGAGTTTCACCTGTACCACGCCGGCCTGGCCTCCCCACAGCGCCTGGCCGCCATCACAGAGGCCCTACGGCAGCACGCCTAACGCGACAACCCCAGCCACCCGAACTCCCGCCGAGAACCGAACTCCAGGGTCCTGCGCAATACGTGGGGCCCTGAACGCTGAAGCCCTCGCACCGCAGATAAGTTGCCATACGTGACCAATGTGCGAATTGTGTACCGAAAGTACGGCGGAGCGCTGCACTGGAACCACCCCGGCCAACTGCTGGGCGAGGACGAACACGGAGTCTGGGCCGAAGTCCCCGGCGGAACGGTCGCCCGCAAGGGCGAGGGCCCACCGGTCACGTGGGAGACCACTGCGATCATGCTGTTCCCTCGAAACGCCTGGTGGACTGCGTCCTTCAACGCACCACCCCACCGAAGCGAGATCTACGTCGACGTCACGACCGTTCCCGAGTGGAGAGACGGCGAGGTGACGATGCTCGACCTCGACCTCGACGTGATCAGGATGCGAGACGGCCGCCTCATCCTCGACGACGAAGACGAGTTCGCCGAACATCAGGTCCTCCTGGGCTATCCCCCCGAGCTCATCACCCAGGCAGAAGCCACTGCCCGCTGGCTACTCGACGCAGTAGGCCACAGAAAGGGCCCATTCGGCGGGGCCCACCTCGAATGGCTCACCAGAACCACCTGACCAACTCACCACCAACTAAAAGAACCCGCACCGCCACGCCTTACAACCACCGGAAAACCACACCAAAATATCCACCAACAACCCCTTTTCATCTCTATACGGCACGGGCAACGCGCCGATCGTGAAGACCGGCGACGACCTTGCAGAGATGCTCAACCTTGAACGGGCTACAGCAAAGCTTCTACGACCTGGGCCTTTCGCGCGCTCGTGGAGACCGCGGAGCTTGGCGTCGACTCAGCCGCCCTGGGCGTAAGTGTCGCCGTTGCGCAGGTGGGCCAGCACCAGTAATGCCTGCTGGCCAGAGGCGAGCTTGCGCCATCGTGAGCCGCCGGCGGTGCGGTGGCGGCGGCGGATGATGCCGGCGAGGTGGCCAGGGAGCGGCGTGACACCGGTACTGCGGCGCGGTAGAACAGCACACGAAGCTCCTGAAATGGTGTTGCTCTTGGTCGACAACCCATCTACCAGGGGCTTCGCTATTTGTGATCAAGCCGGGTGATCAGCAATCGGGTCATGACCTACTCCTTCAGATGAGAAATACCTCCCTGCTCGATCCGTCAGCGGTCAGTGGCGTGCGCAAGGCCGCCGGGCAGGCCCACACCGCCGACGCCGGAGTGGATCAGCCGTGCAGTCACACGCGATAAACCCGATGACGTCGATGGTCATCCCCGCGATAATCGCCAACGTGGAAGAGGTCGAGGTCGTGGTCGCCCATAACGAGCGCGCGACCCTGCGCGTCGGTGACGTGTTTCTGAAGATCGACTCCGATCAGACGCGCACCGACGTCGAGGTCGAGGCGATGGCTATGGCGCCGATCCCGACGCCGGAGGTCCTGTGGCGGAAACCGCCCGTGCTCGCGCTCGCCGCCCTTCCAGGCACGGCACTCGGCCGCCTCGGCGAGCCGTCGACCGCGTCGCCGGCGGCGTGGGCCGCGGCGGGTGCCGCCGCACGGATGCTGCACGACGCGCCACTGCCGCCATGGCCCGGTCGGAGCCTCGACGAGATCGCATCGCACCTCGACGACGAATGCGAGTGGCTCGTCACGAACGGCGTCCTTCCCACCGACCTGGTCACGCGCAACCGCCAGGTTGCCGAGGCTGCGCTCCGACCGTGGACACCGGTGTTCACGCACGGCGACCTGCAGATCACCCACGTGTTCGTCGACGGTGACGAGATCACCGGCGTGATCGACTGGTCCGAGGCGAGCCGGGGCGATGCCCTGTTCGACCTCGCCACCTTGACGCTCGGACACGAGGAGCACCTTGGCGACGTCGTCGCCGGCTACGGCACCGACGTCGACCTCGACGTGATCCGCGCGTGGTGGTCGCTGCGAAGCCTGCTGGTGATCCGCTGGCTGGTCGAGCACGGCTTCGACCCGTCCTCGCCAGGCTGCGAGGTCGACGTGCTGAGATCCCGGCTGTAAGGCTCCACGAGCCCGACGGCTACGAGTGCCGTTCTGCCGCATCAAGCGGGCCATCTCCTGAAGCGCGTCGCCTTCCGGACCAACGAGGTCACGGTCCTCGAAGATCCCCGGCAGCCGGTCGGCGACATCGGCAGCCGACGCACGACTCAAGTCGACGCTGCGCCTCAGCTGAGGACCAGCAACTGCCTCAAATAGACCCAGGATGAAAAGCCTCACCACCCCCCGGCACCTCACCACCGCGCCGCATCCCACCACCGCCCGGCACCTCACCACTGCCCGGCATCTCATCACCGCGCCGCACCACCGCGCCGCGCCGCACCACCGCGCCGCACCTCACCACCGCGCCGCACCTCACCACCGCCCGGCAACTCACCACCGCCCGGCAACTCACCACCGCCCGGCACCTCACCACCACGCCGCATCCCACCACCGCACCGCACCTCACCACCGCCCGGCAACTCACCACCACGCCGCATCTCGCTATGACGTCACCCGAGACCCGGCCTTCGAGACCTCGGCCAATTTCTCAAACAAGGCCACCAATATCGCTCTAGCAAGCGCCGACAGCTCCAACATCAGCTCCGTGACTCGGCGCCGGCGCGTGCGAATTTAGCCCGCAGCGGAAACGAGCCCACTCTCATATGCCGCGATAACCAACTGTGCCCGATCCCGAGCCTCCAATTTGGCCAGCAGCCGAGTGATATGAGTCTTCACCGTAGCCAAGCTCACCTGAAGATATTCCGCGATCTCCCCATTGGACAAGCCGCGCGCGATCAACATCAGAACCTCGCGCTCCCGCTCCGTAACCCCGTCCAACCCCTTCACCCGAGGCAGAACCGGTGTACGCGTGAATTCCTCAATCAGCCTGCGCGTAACCGTAGGCGCCAACAAAGCTTCCCCACTCGCGACCACGCGAATAGCGGCGAGCAGATCCGCCGGCGGCGTGTCCTTTAGCAGGAATCCGCTAGCCCCAGCCCTCAGTGCATCATAGACATAAGAATCGAGGTCGAACATCGTCACGACAAGCACTCGGGAAACATCGCGGAGGCACCGAGCGGCCTCGATCCCATCCATTTCGGGCATTCGAACATCCATAAGCACGACATCCGGCCGCTGTTCCAAAGCGACAGTAACAGCCTCCACCCCAGTGGCCGCCTCACCGACAACAGCCAGATCCGGCTCGGAGTCCACAAGCACGCGAAAACTTCCCCTGAGCAACGCCTGGTCGTCGGCGATAACGACTCGGATCACAAGACCTCCTCATAAGGCAGTTCGGCGAAAACACGAAACCCTTGGCCAGAAAGGCGCCCGGCTTCAAACGTCCCGCCGTACATCATGACCCGCTCCCGCATCCCGATCAGACCATGCCCGGTGCCGGCAGCAGGCGACATACGACTGCCAGTCCCGTCATCCACCACCTCGATCCGTACTTTCTTGCCATCGGCGACCACGGAAACCCGGCAGCGAGCGCGCGCGGCATACTTGATGACATTCGTCAGCGCTTCCTGCACGATGCGATAAACCGACAGCCCCACGCCCTCAGGCATCCGCCCTCGCCTGCCGGGCTCCCCTTCTCCGCGTCCATCGCCATTCCCGATCCGTACCTCGACCCTGACCTCGACCCCGGCCAGCCGAGCCTGCGCCACCAGCCCTTCGATCCCCGCCAGACCAGGCGCGGGGACAAGGTCAGGCTTGGAGGAAGAGCGAAGCACACCGAGCAAATAGCGCATCTCAACCAGCGCGCTCCGACTGGCCGTCTCGATCACACGCAGCGCGTCATGCGCCTCGTCCGGCTTGGTCGCCATCACGTGATTGGCCACGCCGGCCTTGACGGCGATCAATCCCACGCTGTGTGTGACCACATCGTGCAGCTCGCGAGCGATCCGTAAACGCTCTTCCGTCACCGCCTGCGCCGCCAACCGCTCAGCGTCGCGGGCCGCGTAGAGCCTGCGCTCCTGCACGGCCCGGCCGACCGTCCAAGCGCCGCCCAGCGCTGCGATCCCCATGAGTGGCTGGTCGAGATGCAACAGCCATCCCGGAGCGGTGTCACGCGGCGCACCCGCTAGAGCCAGGCCAAGGACTGTGACCAGGCTCAACCCGCCGATGGCCGATGTCGGGACCACGGCCCCGAACCTGTCGGAGAGGGCGACTATATAAAGCGCGTACGCAGGCGCGAGGTAGGCGAACCCCACGGCGTCGACCAGCGCGGCGAAGACGGCGATCACAAGCGTGAAGCAGAAGACGGGCAGGGGCCACAGCCTTCGCAACCCCAGCGGCAGCCCCAGCCAGCAGGGGATGGCGATCCTCATCCAGGGCGGCAGCGCGGTGGCGTTCACCGCCACCGTGAAAGAGACAAAGGCAAAGCACATCCCCGCCGCCACATCGAGCATGATCAGCTGGCCACGGCTCAATCGCCTGGCGAAGAAGGGATGGGTGTCGTCCACGCGTTGAACGGTAGCCGCTGCGGCGGTCTCCTCACGTCAACCCAGGGTCTGACCTTGAGATTCGAACCGTGGTCCGACGCGCGGGCGGCCCGCCGTCCCGCATCCTTTACCGCGTGATCGAACTCCAGCACCTCACGAAACGCTACGGCGGCACCCTCGCCGTGGACGACCTGTCGTTCAGGGTCGAGCCGGGTCACGTAACCGGCTTCCTCGGCCCCAACGGCGCGGGCAAGTCCACCACGATGCGCCTGATCCTCGGCCTCGACGCCCCGACCTCCGGCCAAGCACTGGTCAACGGGCGCCGATACACGTCGATCGCCAAGCCGATGCACGAGGTGGGCGCCCTCCTCGATGCCAGTGCCGTCCACGGCGGTCGCAGCGCCTACAACCACCTGCTGTCCCTGGCCCGCACCAATGACATCGGCCCTACGCGAGTGGCCGAGGTGCTCGACCAGGTCGGCCTGGCAGGCGTGGCCCGAAAGCGGGTGGGCGGGTTCTCACTCGGCATGAAACAGCGGCTCGGCATAGCGTCGGCGCTGCTCGGCGATCCGGCCGTGTTGATGTTCGACGAGCCAGTGAACGGCCTGGATCCAGATGGTGTGCGCTGGATCCGCGACCTCATGCGTTCTCTGGCCGCCGAAGGTCGCACGATCCTGCTCTCCAGCCATCTGATGAGCGAGATGGCCCTCACCGCCGAGCGCATCATCATCGTGGGCCGCGGCAGGCTGATCGCCGAGGCCACCGTCGCGGAGCTGACAGCGCGCTACCCCTCGCTAGAAGACGCCTACATGGCCCTGACCGCCGGAAGCGTGCAGTACGGAGCGTCCCGATGAAAGCGGTCCTCTCCGCCGAATGGCTGAAGCTGCGCTCAGTGACCTCCACCTACCAGACCCTGGGTACGGCGGCCCTCACAGTGCTCCTGGGCGTGGCCTGGACCTTCTATGTGAGCGGCCTGGCCGACGAGCGAGGCGAGCTGCGGGCAGCGGCCCCAGAGCAGGGCTTCCTTCCGCTCGTCCAGATCAGTCTGGCGGTGCTGGGCGTGCTCGCGATCACTTCCGAGTACGCCACGGGGACAATCAGCACCAGTCTGATCGCCGTCCCGAAACGCGGCACATTACTTCTGGCCAAGGCCGGCATCGTCGGCCTGGCCACGTTGGCAACCGCGAACGCGGTCCTCCTGGTCACCTATTCGGCGAGCCGCTTGATAGCGAGCGGTCACGAGCTGGGCTTCAACAACACCTCGATCACCGACGACCTGCCCATGCTGCTCGCTTCCGGCCTGTCGGTGACCGCCCTGGCACTGGTAGGCCTCGGCCTCGGCACCGCGATCCGCTCAACAGCGGGAGCAATCGTCTCGATCGTGGCATTGCTGTTCGTGCTTCCAGGTGTCGTCAACTACTTGCCCCCACCCTGGAACACCCGCGTGGCCACGCTCCTCCTACCGAACCTCGTCCCCCAAATAGCCGACCAGCGCCTCTCCTCGCGCTTGGGCGACGGTCTTCTGCCTCCCTGGGTCGCACTTGCCGCCCTCCTCGCCTATCCCCTCGTCGCCCTCGCCATTGGCTACTACCAACTCAACCGCAGAGACGTCTGAGTCCTCGCTTCCCTTTCCAGGACGAACACCACAGACGCCACCACACAAACGAGACAAGCCCCGACAGAGCACCATCAGCCCCGAAACGAGCGCCCATGCAGGCGCGCTCCCACGCGAACCGAAATACCCGTAGGAGCATCCGGCGTCAGAAGTGACACGAGCATCCCCTACGCCACGATCGAGCAACCGCAGACGCACTCTCACCACGGAAGCGCGGGCCGCGAAGCCGCCCTCACCGCTGGCGCGCGAACGGCAAAGCCCACGCTAAGCACTGGAGCAAGGACACCAAAGCCCGCTCTCGCCAAATGAGCAGCCAGTGAAACGAACGCTCTCGACTGAAGGACGCACGAGCGTTCGAGCATCCCCGTACCAAGAACCAACGACCATGAACGCCCCAACCGCGGCAACAACGCGAACGAGCACGCTTTCGCCCTACGAAGGGACGCTTGTATGAGCATCTCCAGCAGGAGGAAGAGCCATTTGCGTAAGCGTTTCCCGGCGGAGTGTCGGCACGCTCTCGCTCAAGCGTCTTCAGTAAGCGCTATAACGACGGCTGCACGAGCTTCCTCACCATCACCTGACCGAACGTTCCCACACCACAGCAATGGCTCTGGGAACGCAAGGCCATACGAACGCTCCCGCCCCAGGAACAGGCATAACGGAGCATTTCCCTCACGAACGGACCAACCCCGCATGACCGCACTCATCCGAAGAATGGGTACCCGCATCGGCATCCTCAGCTCGGAGCGGACGGAAGCATGAGCGTTCTTACCTCGGAATGGCTGAAGGTACGTTCCCTCCGCTCCACGCACCTGATTCTCGGCCTCAGCCTAGGCACGGTTGTCTTGGGGTTCGCACTCGCCATGATGGCCGCCAACATGTACGACACCGCCCCCGCCGCCCGGCGACCCGGCGCTCGGATCGCGGATCTGGAGGAGGTGATCGTGATCGTGCCCCAACTGTGCATGGGCATCCTGGGCACGCTTGTCATCACTTCCGAATACGTGACCGGCTTGATCAGAACGAGCTTGACCATCGTCCCGCGTCGTTGGCCCGTCCTCGTCGCCAAATCCGCCATCGTCGGCACGCTGGGCCTGATCATCGGCTTGGTGACGGTCTTCAGCACTTACTTCGTCACCCGATGGGTGATAGGCGACCGCTTCTCCGGCGCATACACCGACGCCTTCATGGACCGACTGCCACTCCTCACTGCCATCAGCCTCACAGTGCCTACGTTCGCGTTGCTCGGCTTGGGCTTGGGCGCGCTCTTCCGTTCGACCGCCGCCTCAATCGCCACCTTGGCCGGCCTCGTCTACGTGATCCCCATAATCATCGGCAACATCCCGGAGCCATGGAGTGAACGCCTCGGCTCTGTGATGATCGGCGCACTTCCCCGCGAAATCACGGGCGAGCTGATCAGCACATCGGTATACGGCTCCCTCCTGTCTCCCGTAGCGGCCGCCGCAGTGCTGGTCGCGTACGCAGCGTTCCCGTTGACAGTGGCCATGTGGCTGGTAGGCCGGAGGGACGCCTGAGATGTCCACTCTGGGGCCTTTGACGCGACCACTCCATCACCACGTCAGGCCGAGCGCCACTTCTCGCCTCAGACGCGCCTGGCAACTCGCCCGCCGCATCATCGGTCTCCCAAGGACACGCCGCAACACCATCGCAGCGAGACCCGCAGGACAAGCAAACGTGCCCGTTCACCAGGCGCGGAGGCTCCGGCAGGATCCATGGGCTCCCCGTTTCCTGGCAAGGCGAGAAAGACCAGTCGTCCGCAACATCCGATCCGACCAGCACGCCGTCGGTCTGCCGCGCACGAAAGCGCCAGAAGAGCTCAACCGTCTCCGACAGCCAGCAACGCCCAACGAATCGGGTCGCTCACAACACCGCCGACCCTTCGCAGCCAAGGTCCCTGGCGCTCCTTGGGGCACCCACCAGCACCAAGGCCACCAGTCCCACTCACGAGTGGCAAGGTCGGCCGGAACAGCAGGGACAGCTGGGAACAGTAGGTGCTACAGGGACAGCAGGGACAGCGAATGCCTCAGCCCTCAGCAGCCACCCAGAGCGGCGAACGACGCCGCACCATCCAAAGCACCTGCGCCCACTCAATGGACAGCGAGGACAACAAACCCCTCAGCCCTCAGCGGCCATCTGGACCGGCGATGGCATCGAACCATCAACACCGACTGCGGCCGCCCAAAGGGCCAGCGGCGCCAAGTCCCCCAAATCGCTAGAGGCCGTTCCGGAAGGCGAGACGACCAAGCACCTCAGATGCCTGGCATCCACCCTGAAGGGCGAGAGCACCAAGCACCAGTGATGACAGGGCCCCGCCCCGCAGGACAAGACCACCAAACACCGGTAACGACCAGCACCCACCTCGAAGGACGAGACCACCAAACACCCGTAACAACCAGCACCCACGTCGAAGGGAAAGGGCGCTGGAACCCGCAGACCGCCAGTGCCCCGAAGAGGCAGCAGCACCGCATCGTCCGGGCCGGTAGTGCCGCTAGCCCGGAGGGGCGAAGGCAGCGAATCGCCTGGCCTTCGGTCGGCCTCCCGAAGGAGCAGGCGATGTGGTCGGATGCCCGTCCCACGCCTGCTCCCTCGGGGGTACGGCAGACGAACGCGTCTGCCGTACCGTGGGAAAGCTCAGACCTCGAGGATCACAGGGATGATCATGGGGCGGCGGCGGTAGGTGTCGCTTACCCAGCGTCCCACCGTACGACGGACCACCCGTCGGATCTCCTGCATGTCGACCACCCCGTCTGCGGCCTTCTCCGCGAGGGCTCGCTCGATCTGCGGGATGAACTCCTCGAACTGGGCAGGGTCGATGCCGGAACCACGCGCGTGGATCTCGGGGCCGGCGGTGAGCTTACCCGTGTTGGAGTCGACCACGACGACCACCGAGATGAACCCCTCGTCGCCGAGAATCCTGCGGTCCTTCAGCGAGGTGTCGGTGATCTCGCCCACCGACGAGCCGTCGACGTAGACGTACCCGGCGTGAACCGCACCGACGATCTTCGCTCGGCCGTCGACCAGGTCCACCACGACGCCGTCCTCGGCGATCACGATGTGGTCCTCGGGCACGCCCGTGAGAGCGGCCAGCTTGGCGTGCGCACGCAAATGACGCCACTCACCGTGAACGGGCATGAAGTTCGACGGGCGGGTCAGGTTGAGCACGTACAGGAGCTCGCCGGCGGCCGCGTGGCCGGAGACGTGCACCTTGGCGTTGCCCTTGTGCACGACGCGGGCGCCCCACCTGGTCAGTCCGTTGATGACCTTGTTGACCGCAGTCTCGTTCCCCGGAACCAGCGACGAGGCCAGGAGTACGGTGTCACCCTCGGCGATGCGGATCGGATGATCGCGGTTGGCCATCCTGGACAGCGCGGCCATGGGCTCGCCTTGAGAGCCGGTGCAGATGAGCACCACGTCCTGCGGCGGCCACTCCTCGATGTCGCGCGAGTCGACGATCAGCTCCGGCGGCACCTTGAGATATCCCAGGTCCCGGGCCACGCCCATGTTGCGCACCATCGAACGTCCGACCAGGGCCACCTTGCGGCGGTGCTTGGCGGCGGCGTCCATCACCTGCTGAATGCGGTGCACGTGCGAGGCGAAGCTGGCCACGATGACCCGCTGTTCGGAGGTGCGGATCACCTCGTCGATGACCGGCCCGATCTCGCGCTCGCTGGTGACGAACCCTGGCACTTCGGCGTTGGTGGAGTCGGACATCAGCAGGTCGACGCCCTCGGTGCCGAGCCTGGCGAAACCGCCGAGGTCGGTGAGGCGTCCGTCGCTCGGCAACTGGTCCATACGGAAGTCGCCGGTGTGCAGGACTATGCCCGCAGGCGTCCTGATGGCGACGGCCAGTGCGTCGGGGATCGAGTGGTTGACCGCGAGGAACTCGCAGTCGAACGGCCCGAAAATGTGCCGTTCGCCCTCGACGACCTCGAGCTTGGTCGGTTGGATCCTGTGCTCGGTGAGCTTGGCCTCGATCAGGGCAAGCGTGAGCCTCGATCCGATGAGCGGGATATCGCGCCGCTCGCGCAGCAGGTATGGCACCGCCCCGATGTGGTCTTCGTGAGCGTGCGTGAGCACCACGGCTTCGACGTCGTCGAGCCGGTCTCTGATGTATTCGAAGTCGGGCAGGATGAGGTCGACACCCGGCTGATCGGGCTCGGGGAAAAGCACCCCGCAGTCGACGATCAGCAGACGGCCGTCATATTCGAAGACGGCCATGTTCCGGCCGATCTCCCCCAACCCGCCGAGCGCGACGATGCGCAAGCCGCCGTCAGGCAGCACCGGCGGGGGACCAAGCTCAGGATGCGGATGGCTCATGCCTGGCCCCCACGGTCAGTTCGTGTTCTCAAAACTCCCGGTTCCTCCCCGTTCCTATGCGTCTGTCAACTTCACCCCGCCGGCTACCAGGCAAGCACGCAGCTCGGCGATTTGCGTCTCTGTCGCGTCCACGAGCGGCAGTCGTACCGAACCCACCGGTACGCCCACCATGCTCAGTGCCGCCTTTGCCATGATCGCGCCACCGGCGCGCAGCATGATCCCGTCTACCACGGGGGTCACCTGGCTGTGTACGGCCAGGGCCTGGGAGACCTCACCGTTCTTGTGCAGGTGGATCATGCGCGCCAGCTCGGCGCCCACTACATGCCCGACGACGCTGACGAACCCGGCCGCCCCCAGGGAGAGCCAGGCCAGGTTGAGCAGGTCGTCGCCGGAGTAGAAGGCCAGCTCGGTCGCGCTCATCACCTGGCTGGCGGCGAACAGATCACCCTTGGCGTCCTTGACGGCCACGATGCGTTCGTGCTGCGCCAGCCTCAGCAGAGTTTCGGTCTTGATCGGCACGCCACTGCGCCCCGGAATGTCGTACAACATCACCGGAAGGTCGGTCGCGTCGGCGACGGCGGTGAAGTGCTGGTACAGCCCCTCTTGAGGGGGCTTGTTGTAGTAAGGCGTCACCACCAGCAGACCGTGCGCGCCCGCACGTGCCGCCTGCTTCGCGAGCTCGACACTGTGGCGGGTGTCGTTGGTGCCCGCCCCTGCGACCACAGTCGCGCGATCGCCGACCGCCTCGAGGACGGCGCTGACGATGCGCTGCTTCTCCTCGTCCGACGTGGTGGGCGACTCACCGGTCGTCCCGTTGACGATCAAGCCGTCGTTGCGCTGCTCGTCCACCAGATAGGTGGCAAGACGTCGCACAGCCACATAATCGACCTCGCCGTCAGGAGTGAACGGCGTGACCATGGCGGTCAGCATGCGGCCGAAGGGCGCGTCTGTGGTTCCAGTTGGCGATGCCATAGTGCGAACGCTACCTGGATTCAGAAATCCATTGGACGCCGCCACCCCGCTTTGCCTGCCTGGAGCCGCTTTTTGCCCCCTTTCGCGGGCATCTCAGAGGCTTCCCTGACGACGACAACCATCTCACCTGACATCGGAACCCGTCCACTGATCGTCAAGTCACAGCGACGCACCCCCGCAGGCCACGCTCCGCACCACACCTGCCCACCACGCCCGCCAGGCGGGGCACCATGCCTGGCCAGCACGCCCGTCTGGCGGCCAGGCGGAGCGCCGGACCTGGCCGCAGTATCCAAAGCACCCGTCAGGCCGCGAAGAGCGCTACGTCTGACCGTCGCCGCCGAAATCAGTACGGCCACTGCAGCCGAAACACCCGTCGGGCCGCATAGCGTGCCGCATCCGACGGCCGAAGCCACACCAGGCCGCGGCGGGCATGTGAACGTTGGGTCCGCAGTACCCGGCTGGCTGAGCGGCCGCCGGCTTCGGTGATCCCGACGCGTATCCCCCGTCCGCCCACGACCCTCGGCCGGAGGGAAGCCGCAGGTGGACGTTGCGAGCGACTTTCCTGCCCTGGCGGCCACCCCAGAGGAGTGCGGCGGCCGTTACGCTCGCCCAGCTTCCAAAGGTGAGCCCGGCTGCGCTCGGTTGCCCCGGTCATGTTGCAAGGCTTCTACTAGGACAGTTCGATCTGGTATCTGATGAAACCTCGATTCTCAGCCACCTTGTCGTACAAGCGGCGTGCTGTCGCGTTGGACTCATGCGTGTTCCAGTACACGCGGGAGCAGCCGCGCTCCCGGGCCCAAGCGGTCACAGCCTCGATCAGCGCGCGAGCCACGCCTCTGCCTCGCGCTTCTGGAGCGGTGAACAGGTCCTGCAGGTAGCAGACGTCGGTGTCAGGCGCCGAGGTGTTCGCGTGGGTGAAGAAGTGCGTGATGCCGACGAGCCTGCCGTCCAGCCTCGCGCCGAAGGCGTGCAGACGGGTGTCCGCCTGGAACTCCTGCCATGCGCGGTCGTACATCTTGTCCGGTTCGACACGCTGGTAGAAGTCGATGTACGCGCGGAACAAGTCCTCCCAGACATCCCGGTCGGATGGAAGGAGCTTGCCTATGTCGATCATGAAGCTTCCTCATGCTTGGACATCTCCGAGGAGCACAGGCCTGCTGTGACTTGGTGGGGCAGTGCGGGATATGTCCTGGAGAGTGATTGATGTCGGAGTCGGTGCCACCAACTTAGGGAAAAGTGGCCCAGTGAGGTACGGCCACTCGGCGGTGATATCAGAAGACCACTTGCGCCTGATGGTTGGTCGCCACGCGCACTGACGTGGATGGCAATGCGCGGTACAACAGTGCGCCCCATCGCGCCGCAGCGAACAGCAGTGCATCCGTCGCGCGCCTCGAATGGCAGCGCACCCATCGCACGCGGCCGGTCGAAAAACTGCAGTCCACTGCACGGCTCGAACGGCAAGGCGCCTGTTGCACGCCTGCAAGGTGAAGGGTCAGTGCACGTCCCGAACGGCGACGTATCCGCCCGCTCTCAACGACCACGCCGCTATCAGGCCCCTTAAAGCATCGCGGCCGGCCAGGCCGCCTCAACCAGGCAACGCGGCCATCCCGCCTCCAAAGCTCACGTTGACCGCAAGCCTCGCACGGCAGCGACCAGCCTCCACCTCACTAGCAAGGCTGCCTTGAGAGACATCGCGGCCACCATGGACCTCGACAGCCCGCCCATCGCATGCCCCACAAGAGAGCCTTCCAGCGGACTCAGCCGCCGACCAGCCAGGCCGTTTCACGCACGCAACGCAGCCACCGCAGCTCCAGGGCCGCATCCACCACTGGACTCAAACGACTGCGTACCCGAGCGACAGTGCAGGCGCCGCTCGTTTCGAAATCCCGCGCCCATCGCGGGCCTCACGAGGTAACGTGCGACCAGGAGCCTCACTGATCAGGACCGCTCAAGGGGCAGCGCACTCACCGGACTTCCGAGGTCTGTGCCCATCGCAGACGCCGGACGGTGCGGATGCGTCCAAAGACCGGGTCGGCAGCCGCGTTCGGCCAGGTCAAACCACTGGTCAGGGCGCTGCCGCAGTCCCAAGTACGCGAATTGGAAGAGGTCGCCGATATGTGCTCGGGGGTACACACATCGACGACCTCTACCGGAGAATCGGTCCCTCTTACACCGGCGTTACAGGGTTTCTCCGATAATTTTCTGCCATCGCAAAGTTGGGGCTCCAACGACCATCGATGACGGTCGGTTACCTGCCGAATACGGCAACATGGGGCAACGCCTCACACGAACCCCCAGGGATGGACTAGTGGCCACCTCAGATCCGGTCTACCTGCGTGTCGTCGAAGACATTCGGCGGCAGATCACCGACGGCACCCTTCCCCCCGGCGCGCCGATCCCATCACGAGCGCAGCTGACCCGTAAATATCAGGTCGGAGAGACCGCCGCCCGGCACGCGCTACGCGTGCTCGCGGGTGAAGGCCTCATCATCGGCCGCGTGGGCTCGGGCCATTACGTCAGGGAACGCCCCGACCTCACCCCGCTCTACCGATGGCGCTTTCTCGATCACCCCGCCCCGTTCGCGGCCGATCTGCAGTCACAGGGCAGACGCGTGACATGGGACTGGCACAGCGAACCAACCGAAGCGGGGCCCGACATCGCCAAACGCCTGCGCCTCAGCGAGTCGACCACGCTGACCAGAACGCACTACATCTTTCGCGGCGAGGGCAAACCACTGCAGCTCGCCACGTCGTACGAGCCGCTGGAGTTCACCCCCCACTCCGAGGAGGAGCGGCGGAGCCTGGTCGCCAGGATGTACGCGCACGGCATAAAGATCACTGAAGTCGTCGAGAGCGTGCACACCCGGGTTCCGCGCCCCGCGGAGAGCGACGCGCTCGATCTGGCGGCTGGCGTCCACGTGCTGCACATCGAGCGCACCCACTGGGCAGGTGACCGTCCCGTCGAGACGAGCGACATCGTCGTTCCAGGCGACCGGTTCAGAGTCACGTACAGCATGCCCGTCTGAGCTCTCGGACGCGGGCGTCTCCGGGCGAAGCCCCTTCTCGCCCGGAGCCCCTCAGCCCGGGCATTGCGGATATCACCTCCTTTCGGACGGACAGGCCGGTTCCGATGGTGCGGTGAGCCTCCTCAAGGCTCACCAGCGAGTCAATCCGGTCCACAATCGGGCGTATTTGCCCTGATCTACGAATTCTGCGAGCACGGTGGGAGCGGGCGCACACGCCGGGTCCGTCGGCAGCTCGAACCTCATCCCATCCGCAGACCCGGTCACGCTCCGGCCTCCGCGAGGGAGCAAGTGACGACGGTACGCACCCAGCGAACCGCCGTAGGCGTTGAGGATCGCATCGAAGTCCTCGTCCGGCCTGCCGCGAGCCGCATCGTCACTCAGGTAGGCGGCGCCGAGATCGCGGCGGCACTGCGCGTTTACGGCGCCGGCAGTGACCTTGGTGCCCGTGGCCTGGCTGAGTTGGAGCAGGAGGCTGCCCACACCGTCGCCGACGAGCAGCGGACCGCAGGCGTACAGCGCTGATGCGCCCACGGCAACGATGGGCTGGGCGGCGCCGACCAGGATGAGACCAATCCATGGCGGAGGCCTCGCTGAGGTGACAGTGACGTAGTCGGGGCGGCGGTGCCCGCTGCTACGGGACGCGCTGGTCGATCTCATCGAGGAACGCGGGTTCGAACGCCCCACCGTGGGCGAGATCACCGAGCGAGCGATGGCGAGCCGTGTCGCTTTTTATCGGAACTATCGCGGTAAATACCACCTCGTGGAGCAAATCTTCGACGAGGCCATTGCGGCGCTGCTGGGCAGTATGGGCGATGACGGCGAGCGGCCCTCGATCGAGCACTGGGCCGCGTTCTTTGAATATGTCGCCGAATATCAGCCTTTGTTCGGCGCATTGTTCGGCAAAAAAGGCGGCCCGTGGTTCGCGGCGAAGAAGCGGTCCTCGCTCTCGAACATGGTCGCCCAGCACCTGGTCCCGCTCCCCACGTCGAGCGGCCTGGTCGCAACGCTGGCCGGCGGGATGTTCGTACAGGCGATCACGTGGTGGCCGGAGAACGGGCGGCCGATGTCACCGTACGAGATCGCCACGCGGGCGGGGCGACTCGCCTCCACCTTGATCACCGAGGTCGACCGCGCGCCGGGCTGACACATTTATCCCATCCGGCGACAAACGCTGGATTCCCGGCAAAAGCCCAGGTCAGAGATTGTCGGTGCGCGCTGATACAACGGACGCGGAGGTTGCCGATGCGAGTCAAAGACCTGTCCAAGAGCGACCGGCCACGCGAACGGCTCATGTCCAGCGGCGCCGCCGCGCTGGCGGACCGCGAGCTGTTGGCCGTGCTGCTCGGCTCGGGATTTCGCGGGTCGAGTGCCCTGGATCTCGCCAGCCAGGTGATCAAGCACTGCGGAGATCTCGATGGCCTCCGCCGTTCGGACCCGCATCGGTTACTCGCCGTGCCCGGAGTGGGCCCCGCCAAGGCCGCGCGAGTCGCCGCGGCCTTCCATCTCGTACGCCGTGCGGACGCGTGGCCGGAGCGCGAGCGGATCACCAGCACATCCGACCTCGCCAACCACTGCGCCCCGCTGCTCCGGGGCCGCAAGCAGGAGCGGCTCGTCCTGGTGGTGTGCGACACCCGTGGCAGGGTGCTGAAGCATTCGATCCTGACCGAAGGCGCGTCCGACCACACGGCGGTGCCGATCCGGGAGGTGATCACGGAGGTGCTCACCGCGAGCGGGGCCATGTTCGGCCTCGCCCACAACCACCCGGCCGGCTCCCTCGAACCGAGCCAATCCGACCTCGAGGCCACCGCCCAACTCATCCGAGCCGCCGAGACGGTGGGGCTACGGCTCCTCGACCACCTGATCATCACGGATGCCGCCTGGCGGCGAATCCCTACATAAATCAATTCCTCTAGGGACCATGAACCCACCGAACACCAAAGGGAATCATCCTGTGTATAGCGCCGAACTACAGTTTTCCAAGGGACGGCCATGAGAATCTAATACCGCGGGTAGGCCGTTACGGACGTCAGCCGGCCATTACTCGCAGCGGCATGGTCCCTTGCCTCCGGAGGGCTCGGGACCATGCCCGACACTCGCACCGATCCCAGGCGAAGCCCGGCGCTCTTCGGCGGGCGTTCGGGCAGGCGCGTCGCCTGGGATCGCAAGGTGCGCCCCCGATGGCACCTGCGTTGTGCCATCACCTAGGGTGTCCGGTTCGCGCGCTCGGCGGCCAAAGCGCGAACCGGACACCTGTCCATCCTCTCCAGGCCCGCGGCAAGCGCTGAGAGCCCTATCCGCTGGGTGTGGCGTGACGGGCAAGGCCATCCCGTACGGCATTTACGACCTGACCTCCGGCAGCGGCCAGGTCGACGTCGGCGCTGACCACGACACCGCCGCGTCCACCATGGAGTCCATCCGCGACACCGCCGACGTCCTAGATGCCTGGCTGCGCGCTCACCCGACGTGCAGGTCGTCCGCCGGGACAGCTCGGACGCCTACGCCGAAGCGATCCGCCGCGCACCTCCGGATGCCATCCAGGTCGCTGGTCGGGGGCACCTGCGGCACAACTTCGGCGAGGCGGTTCTGAAAGAAGTCACCGCCCAAAGCAGGGCCGAAGCGTACTCATGTGGTGAGACCGAGTAGTTGAAGACCGTCGGCAGGGTGGCTGCGGTAGTGGTCGATGGCTGCGGTGATGTTGGTCCAGCCGATGAGGCGGGTCAGGCCGACGGCCAGGTTGCGGAGGCCGGCCAGGATCCAGGGCGCGCCGCCGGTGCGGACCTTGCAGGCGTCTTCGCGGTGGGTGACGTCGCGGATGTGGTGCAGGGCCTCGACGCTCCAGTGCCCGCGGATCAGCGCGGCGAGCTGGGCATGGGTGATGCGGCCCGGTGGCAGGCTGGTGATGGCGTGGATCGTGATGATGGTGGTCTTGCCGGTTTTGAGGTCGGTGCGGCGGCGTTTGATCTGGATGGCCTGGGCGGCATGGGGAAAGGGCAGGTCGGGGCGGGTGGTGCAGATCTTCAAGCGGCGGATCTCGCGGCGGCCGTGCCCGCGCTCGTCGGTGCGGTCGTTGAGGACCGTTTCGCGCCAGGGCAGCGCCTTGAGCCTGCGGTGGAGCGTGGGCTGGTTGGCCTTGACGATGAACAGGAAGTGGCCGCCGGCGGCGACGATCTGCCGGGCATGCTCGTGCTGGGTGTGCAGGGCATCGGCGGTGATGACCATCGCGGACAGGTCCAGGCCGGACAGCAGGGGTGTGAAGGCGGGGATCTCGTTGCTCTTGGCCTCGACCTGCCGCTGGGCGAGCACGGTCTGGGTGTCGTGCCGGACGGCGGCCAGCAGGTGAGTGACACCGTCGCAGGTGCGGCTGCCGCGCAGGGTCTTGCCGTCCACGGCCAGGCCGAGCAGGGGTGTTCTGGCGGCAGTGGTCGTCTGGGTAGTCGTTTCTGGCGGGTGGCAGATGGTGATCGCGGCGAGGTAGGCGCAGGTCGCGGTGTCGAAGGCATCGCCGTCCAGGCGGGCCAGCAGCCGCCCAAGGGTGCTGGCGGCCAGCCGGATGGTGGCTGGGAGCCCGAGCTGGATGCGCAGGTCGGGGTCGTATCCGGCGATGAATCGGGTGATCTTCGCCAGGGATGTCGCTCTGCTGAGGACGGCGAGCAGGGATAACGCGAGCAGTGGGCCGAGTCGGTAGCGACGTCCTCGGCGGTGGCGTGGGTCGGGTACGGCATCCAGCACCTCGGCCAGGGTGGGCAGGTCGGAGACGGGGTAGGTGAGGGCGACGTGCTCCAAGTGGCGGGAGAGCACGTCGATCGTGGATGATGGCACGCGAACGCGGCCCCTGTTCTTGATCGACTGGCTAGACACCGACGATCATCAGGGGTCGCGTTTGTCATCTCCGCACTGGGGCGCCCCTACTTGCCCACCCGGCTCAGGGGTACAGCAGTCTCACCAGCCGAGAACGCAACGGCCCTGCCGCCCAAAGCGCCTGCTGCGGCCAAGACCGGACCGCCCCTGCAGAACGGGTAAGCACCTCTCTACCGCTACATTCACCCAAGGCCGCAGCGTCGAAGTCGACCGCCTGCCCATCTCCCCTCGCCGCTTTGCCCGGCTGCTGCTCACCCGGCCCGGCACCCTCAGCGAAGAGCACCGGAGCCTGCTGGACGGCCCCACCGTCGCCTGCCCGGAGATGATCGACCTGGCGGGACCCATCCGCAGTTTCGCCGACCTGCTCCGGCCACGCGAAGGCAATGTTGACCGTCTCGATGCGTGGATCCCCGCAGCCAGCGCCACCCATCTGCCTCACCTGCACTCCTTCATCCGCGGCCTTGACCAGGACCACGATGCCGCCACCTTGCCCTTTCACAACGGTGCGCCCGAGAGTGTGAACACCAAGACCAAGAGCATCATGTGACAGATGCACGGCCGTGGCGGGTTCGACCTTCTGCGCCCCCGCATCCTGCTGCAATGGAGCACCCAGCGCCACCACCGATTACGGGACAGAACCGTTGTTCTTACCGTCCCGTGCCGTCCAACAGGCTGGTCCAGATAGCCAGCACGCTTGCCTGGGTGTTCCAGAGGCTTTCCTCGATCACCACCTTTTGACGAAAGCGACGAGTTCTGCGGATGAAGTACTGGCCGCCGCTCTGGCACAGCTCGTAGAACGTCGGCTTACAAGCGCACGTGTAATCCCGGACCCTCACACGTACGGCGCGCGGCGACGAGGGATACCACTTGATGACGGCGTGATCGGGCTGTGGGTCCGGCACGTGGACCGCAATCTGGCAGCAGGGCCAGTCGAGGGGCTTGGGCACGGTTGAACAGTACGTCTGGTCGTCTCCTCTTGTCTAGCAAGTAGGGATGCTCTGTCTATATAGACAGCACAATATGGGAGGTCTTGCACCTGTTGGTCTAAGTTGCAGGCGTGCTCGACTATGACGGGGACACCCACATCTACCTCCAGATCGCCGAGATCCTTCGGCGACGAGTCTCCGGGCTCGCGTCCGGACACCCGGTGCCGAGCGAGGCGGACATCCAGCAGGAGTTCGGCGTCGCCAGGACCACTGCCAGGCGGGCGGTGCACGTACTTCGCGAGGAAGGGCTCATCTACACCGTTCAGGGCGAAGGGACTTTTGTCGGCGGACCAGACGAAGCGCCTCGTAAGCAGCGGAAAGTTCCCCTATACCAACAGATCGCGACGGACATCGCCGAGCAGATCAAGGAGGGACATTTCTTGCCTCGGCGCTCCATACCGGGTGAGTCGGCGTTGGTGGAGCAGTACGACGTGGCTCGGGAGACTGTGCGGCGCGCGATGGCGCTCCTGCGGGAGCAAGGGTGGATCTATACCGTTGCGCAGCGGGGCAGTTACGTGTCGCCGAAGGAGTCGTGGCCCCAGGGCTGACTGTGCTCGCCTGCTTGTATCCAGACGTCTACGCTGTGAGCATGCTCGACCGCGACGGGCCGGTCCCGATCTACGTACAGATTGCCGACGCGATCCAGGAGCAGATCGTCGGCGGGCGGTTGCGAGCCGGCGAGGCCGTGCCGAGTGAGGCGGCGTTGGAGGCGGGGTTCGGTGTCGCGCGATCGACCGCACGCAACGTGGTTCGGGAGCTGCGCGAGCGTCGTCTTGTCCACACCGTGCAAGGCGAAGGCACCTTTGTTGGGCCTGTCGGTGTTCCTCGGGTAAGGGCGAAGAGGGCCCTCTATCTGGATATCGCTCATGATATCGCTGCGAAAATCAGGCGCGGTAAGCTCCGGCCGAACTGTTCGATAGCGAGTGATGCGACCTTGATGCTGCGGCATGGGGTTGCCAGGATCACGGTCCGGAAGGCCATTGCGCATCTCAGGGAGCAGGGTTGGGTGTTCACTGTTCCTTATAGAGGGACTTATGTGAATGAGCCCGGAAAGTGGCCCTCGCACGAGAGCGTCCGATAGCCCCACTGCGGCTTGTGCTCCGCTGCGCATTGTGCCCTACTGCGCCTTGTGCCTCGCTGCGTCCTTGGGTAGGTGCGGCGCCTCACTAGGCGAGGGAGGTCGCCGGGGGCATGTTGCCGGCGTCATGGAGGAGGGGCGCCTTGTGACTGGACCCAGTGAGCGATGTCGGGGACGGGGGACGGGCTCATACGGCGGCGAGTGAGGGAACCGATCTCCGCTCATACGACAGTGGACGGGGGAAGGGATCTTCGCCGCGGCTGGCCCAGCGAGTCGCCGGGGGCGCGTTGCCGACGGAATGGAAGAGGGTGGCGTTGCAGCGGGCCCAGCGGGTCGCCGTGGATGCCCAGCGAGTCGCCGCAGCTGCCAGCAAGCCCCCGCTGCCGATAAGTCCCCCTACTGGCAAGTCCCCTGGCGGCAGGCCCCCTGGCGGCAAGCCCACACTGCCAGCAAGTCCCCACTGACGATGAGTGCCCGAGTCCGACGAGTGCTCATGTCCAGCAAGTGCCTGCGTCCCGTGAGTGCCCACTGCCGGCGAATGCCCGGTGCCGGCGAGTCGCCACCCAGCTGAGTTGCTTCGATTTCGTGATGCGCGATCCGGAGTCACCGGTTTCTGTTGCTTGGTGGTAAGGCCGGGCGTGGCGATCGAGGAGGCACCGGCCGGAGTCACCGATAGTGCTTCCCGGATAGCCGTCGGTTCTCGCGTCATGCTGGGTCCGTATGTTTAGAGCACGTATCCACCCTTCCACTAGACGTTTTCCTTGTGCAGGTCTGTACGGTTTCGTCTACGATCCGTACCGTGTTAGATCGCGAAGGTCCCGTGCCTATCTACAAGCAGGTCGCTGACCTGGTCCGCGATCAGATCGAGCGGGGTGAACTCAAAGCCGGCGATCCGGTGCCCAGTGAGGCGACGCTCGAGAAGGATTACGACATCGCCCGCACCACAGCCCGGCGGGTGGCTCGTGAACTGCGGGAGCAGGGGCTGGCGCACACCATTCAGGGCGAGGGGACGTTCGTCGGCCGGCCGGGGACGCCGCGTTCACCCAGGAAGGTGCCGCTGTATCAGCAGATCTCCACGGAGGTCTCCACGCGTATCGTCCAGGGCGAGCTCTCGCCGAACCGGGCTATTCCCGGCGAGAAAGTGATGATGCGGCAATACGGCGTAGCCAAGGTGACGGTGCGGCAGGCGGTCGCGCATCTCAGGGAGCAGGGATGGGTGTTCACCGTCCCTTATAGGGGCACTTTTGTGAATGAGCCGGAAAAGTGGCCCAGGAATAGGGATTCTTAATCCCCCTCCCATGTCAGGCCGCTTGTATATCATTGAAACGTGCTGGATCGCTCGGGGGACACGTACCTCTATCTTCAGATCAGCGAAGTCCTCAAGTCACGCATAACCGGCAAGCTCTCCCCAGGGGATCTCGTGATCAGCGAGGCGGGGATCCAGCGGGAGTTCCGGGTGGCCCGGACCACGGCGCGCCGGGCGATTCGGGTGCTGCGCAACCAAGGGCTGGTCCACACTCGCCAAGGCGAGGGCACATTCGTCAGCTCCCCCGGCGAAGGGGCCGAGCAGATTCCGCTCTACCAGCAGATCGCCGACGAAATCAGGAAACGCATCAAGGCCGGCGAGCTGGCCGCGCACCGGCCGCTGCCGCGCGAGGTGACGCTGGTGCGCCAGTACGGCGCCGCCCGCGAGACCGTACGGCGGGCCATAGCGCTGCTGCGGGAGCAGGGATGGGTGTTCACCGTCCCGCACCGCGGCAGTTACGTCGCGCCCGAGGAGCGCCGGCCGCCTTCCTGATCCACGACGCGAAACCACAGGCACACCACCATGGTCGAGTCGTCCACCTCGTACCCCTGGCTCTTCCAGTAGCGGCGGTGCCCCTCGCGCCAGTGTTCCACCGAGCGGAAGCCCTCGCCTTCGGCCTGGGCGAACTCCCAGGTGACCGCCGCGAACGGGGTCAGCTCCACCCGCGTCATCTCTATCTCGGCCACCCGCGCACCCGCGTCGTCCACGAGGACCAGGCGCTCGCCGACGTGCTCCACCTCCTCCCCCTCGGCGTGGTAGTCGAGGGGCAGCAGACCGGCCGTGGCCGTTTTCTCGCCCGCCAAAGTAAGGTCGGTCAACTGGGTACGGAACTCGCCGGGCGTGCCCAATTCCAGAACCCTGAGTCCGTCGATGCGTGGCCACATAGGACGCATATTAGAAGACCGGGATGATGTCCTCCGGATCGATGAAGTCCACTTCTACGCCTTCCAGGTCCAGCTCGGGAATGGCGGGGAAGGCGATGCCCCAGCGTTCCACGATCGCGCGGATCCTGGCCATGGCCACGCGCCAGTTCTCCGCCTGTTCCTCGTAGGACAGCACGCCCAGGCCCGCCTGCCTGGCGTGGTCCATGAGAACGCGGTGGTTGGGCAGGAAGTACGGCGGCAACTCCCAGAAACCCCCGGGCGGCTCCCACAGAATCATGCTGAGGAACACGAAGCCCGCTCTGAGCTGGCGGGTGATGAGGGTGCGGGTCTCGTCGGTGAGCCCCGGCCATTCGTTCTCCAGAATGGTCATGCAGATTTGCAGATGGCGGGACTCGTCCCTGCCTATTCGCTGGAACATCTCGCTGAAGACCGGATGTTGCGTGCCCGAGGACATTCCTCTGAACAGCGTCGAGGCGGCCATTTCCCCCATCATGAAGCTGGTGAAGAGGACCGGCAGCGAATATTTGCCGACGGCGGAGGTGTAGCCGGTCCAGTAGCGGCCGCCGTTGTGATAGAGCCAGCCGATGTTGTTGTGGGCGGCCCTTTCGAGATCGTCCGATGGGGTCCAGTCGAGCGGGCCGCCGGGCCACAGTTTGGCGATGGTGCGCTGGCAGCATTCCTCGTGGTTCATCTCGTCACGGGTGATCGAGAAGAAGCACTTCCTGACCGGGTCCTCTTCGTGCTTTTCGAAGGCCTGGATCGTGGCGCGGGCGAACACCGCCGGCCCCGAAGCGTCGAAGTTCGCCAGGACCGCGAACCAGTACATGATTCCCAGCCGCTGCTCCCGGGTGAAGTCGTCCGGGTCCAGGCCGTCCCAGGGCAGGTCGGCCGGGTTCCAGACCACGCGCTTGGACTTCTCGTAGATCGCGGCGAGTTTCTCGGTCTCTACCCGCCACTCCATGGGATAGATGTTGGGCTGCGGGATCTCCGGCGCGGGCCAGAAGCCGCCCTCTGGGATTGTGAGGTCCGCCATTGGTGTGACACCTCCTCTCCCATCCTGCGTGCAGGCGTCACGCCTTTCAAGTACGGGCACGCTGGGTGACGGCCACGCACACGAGCACGGCCAGTGCGGTGGCCACCGTGGCCGGGCCGAACCGCTCCCCCATCAGGAACCAGGCCCAGAGCAGGGTGAGGAGGGGCTGGGTGAGCTGGGTCTGCCCGGCCCGGGCGATGCCGCCCCGCGCCAGACCCGCGTACCAGGGGATGAAGCCGAGGAACATCGAGATCAGGGACACGTACGCGAAGCCCGCTATCGCGTGGGGAGTCGGGGTGATGGGGGTGAGGAGGGCCAGCGCGACGGTCACGGGGACGGTGAGGGGGAGCGAGAGGACGAGGGTGTGGGAGATGACCTGCCAGCCCGGGGTCCGCCTGGACAGCCGCCCGCCCTCCGTGTAGCCGATCGCGGCCGACAGCAGCGCGCCCACCAGGAGCAGGTCGGGCCAGGTGGGCGTGCCCTGGTGCTGGGTGAGCGTGAAGGCCGTGATGGCCAGGGCGCCCGCCGCGCAGGCCACCCAGAAGAGGGGACGGGGGCGTTCCGCCGCCCGGACGACGGCGCAGGCGGCGGTGGCGGCCGGGAGGAGGGCTATCACGACGGCGGCGTGCGACGTGCTGGCGCCCAGGGCCAGGGCCAGGCCGCTGAAGACGGGGAAGCCGAAGACCACACCCAGCGAGATAAGCGCGTACGACGGCCAATCACGCTTTTGCGGAATTATCGGGATTTTTGCAAATTTAAGGCAAATCAGCGCGATAAATCCGGCTACGCCTGCGCGGCCGATCGCCACCAGCCACGGATGGAAGCCCTCCATGGCAAAAACGGTGGCGGGGAAGGAGCCGGAGAAGGCCAGAACGCCCAGGAAAGCCAGCGAGGTGCCCTGCGCGGCGCGATCCAGAACGGGAGGGAGTGCTACTCCATCAGGAGCAGTAGCGCTATTCTGTCTCTTCATGGACAACGATAGCAGTATCGCCCAGATCGCCGCGATACTGCGCGAAGAGGCCGGCCGGGCGGGGCCCGGGGCGCGGCTGCCGTCCAGCCGGGAGATCATGCGGCGGCACAACGTCTCCCCCGTCACCGTGTCCAGGGCCATCGGGCAGCTGGCCGCCGAGGGCAGGGTGGTCGCGCGGCCCGGCAGCGGGGTGTTCGTGACCCCTCAGATGGCCGCCGCGCAGGAGCCGGTCGACCTCTCGTGGCAGACGGTGGCGCTCGGGGATCGGGTGGTCGACGAGGAGCCCGTGGCGACGCTGCTGGGGGCGGCGGCCGAAGGGGTCGTACCCCTCACCGGCGGGTATCTGCCGGCGGGCATGCGGCCGGACAGGCAGCTGGGGGCCGCGGCGGCGCGGGCGGTGCGCAGGCCGGACGCGTGGGCCATGCCTCCCCTGGCGGGGCTTCAGGAGCTGCGAAGGTGGTTCGCCAGGCAGACCGGGGGCGACGTGACCGCGGCCGACGCGCTGATCGTGAGCGGGGGGCAGGCGGCGCTCACCCATGCGTTCCGGGCGCTGGCGGCTCCGGGCACGCCGGTGCTGGTCGAGACGCCCACCTACCCGGGCGCGCTCGCGGCGGCCAGGGCGGCCGGGCTGCGGCCCACGGCCGTGCCCGTCGACCGGGACGGCGTACGTCCTGAGCTGCTGGCCGAGGCGTTCGCCGTTACGGGGGCGAGGGTCTTCTTCTGCCAGCCCACCCTGCAGAACCCGACGGGGGCCACCCTGCCGGTGGAGCGCAGGGAGCAGGTGTTGCAGGTGGCCAGGGCGGCGGGGGCGTTCGTGGTCGAGGACGACTTCGCGCGGTACCTGACCGAGCAGGCGCCGGCATCCCTGGCCTCCATGGACCAGCACGGCACCGTCGTCCACGTGAGATCGCTGACGAAGATCCTGTCGCCGAGCATGCGGGTGGCGGCCGTGATCGCCAGGGGGCCGGCCGCGCGCCGGCTGCGGGCGAGCCAGCTCGTGGAGTCGTTCTTCGTGGCACGGCCGCTGCAGGAGACGGCGCTGGAGTTCGTGGGGTCGCCGGCCTGGCAGCGGCATCTGGCGGCCGTGCACAGCGAGATCAGGACCAGGCGCGACGCTCTCGCGGCGGCGCTCGCCACCCACCTGCCACGGGCGGAGGTGCACCTGCTGCCCATCGGCGGGATGCACCTGTGGGTGCGCCTGCCCGCCGAGGTCGACGAGAACGCGCTGGTCGAGGCCGCCAGGCGGAACGGCGCGCTGGTGAGTCCGGGCAGGCTGTACTACCCGTCGGAGCCGCCGGGGCCGAGGATCCGGGTGACGCACATCGCCGCCGCCCATCTGGCCGAGTTGCACGAGGGGGTGCGGCGACTCGCCGTGGCGTTGGCTGAGGTGACTCGAACCGGCTGAGGAAGCTCTGGGCGAGATCGGCGGCGAAGAGGGGTTCGCGTCGTCTCCAAGGGTCAAACACCGATACGGTGTAACTCGTGCCTTGTGGCATGGACGGCAGGCGAAGGAGCGGGCCGAGATGGCAGACGTAGGCGTCCGGGCGGCCCGGCGCGAGGATGTGCTCCAGGTTGCGAATTGTCAGATCCGCGCCTGGCGCTATGGCTATCGGGATTTCCTTCCCGAGGGGCCACTCGAGCAGATGACAGGCGCGGCGGCCGAGAAGATGTGGCTGCGCCAGTGGGACGAGGCGATCGTGGCCCCGCCCACCCCCAGGCACCGGGTGCTGGTGGCGGTGGAGACCATCCTCGACACCGAGGGCTTCCCTGCCCTGGGCGCGGGTGGCAGCGCCGCCCTGACCACCCCGCGGGGTGGCGAACGCGTGGTGGGGCTGGCCTCACACGCTCCCGCCGAGGATCCCGACCTGGATCCCACCGTGGTGGCCGAGATGCTGACGCTGCTGGTCGACCCCGATTTCGTACGCCGGGGCCACGGCAGCCGGCTGCTCAACGCGACCGTCGACTACCTGCGTGAGGACGGCTTCCGGCAGATCGTCACCTGGGTGTTCGCCGACAACTACGCGGTGCTGGGCTTCCTGGAGTCGGCCGGCTGGGGCGAGGACATGGCCGAACGCGTGCTCGACATGGGCCGTCCGATCCGGATGATCAGGCTCACGACGGACATCAGCTAGAGGACGAACGACAGACATGGCAACCCCTGGCCAGTGGATCGCGGGCGCCCGCCCGCGCACCCTCCCGAACGCCGTCGTGCCCGTCATGGTGGGCACGGGCGTGGCGATCGGCGAGGGCGGCTTCGTGTGGTGGCGGGCGGTCCTGGCGCTGTTCGTGGCGCTGTCGCTGCAGATCGGCGTCAACTACGCCAACGACTACAGCGACGGCGTCCGCGGCACCGACGACCAGCGGGTCGGCCCGATGCGGCTGGTGGGCTCGCGGGCGGCGAGCCCCCGTGACGTGCTGGTCGCCGCGCTGGGCTGCTTCGCGGTCGCGGCGGTGCTGGGGCTGATCCTGGTCGTCGTCACGCGGGCGTGGTGGATCCTGCTGGTGGGAGCGGCGTGCATCGCGGCCGCCTGGTTCTACACCGGCGGCAAGCGCCCGTACGGCTACCGCGGGCTCGGCGAGATAGCCGTGTTCGTGTTCTTCGGGATCGTCCCCGTGGTGGGCACGGCATATGTGCAGACCGAGTCGCTGAGCTGGCCGGCGTTCTTCGCCTCGATCCCGGTGGGGCTGCTCTCGTGCTCGATGCTCGTGGTCAACAACCTGCGCGACGTCGGCACGGACGGCCAGGCCGGCAAGCGCACGCTGGCCGTGGTGCTGGGGGCCGAGCGCACCCGGGCGCTCTATGTGGCCTGCCAGGTGGTGCCGTTCGTGGTGGCGCTGGCGATGATCCCGGTGACGCCGTGGGCCGCGCTCGTGCTGCTGGCCGCGCCGCTGGCGATCCCCCCGATCAGGACCGTGCTGGGCAAGGCCGTCGGCCCCGCGCTGATCGCGGTGCTGCAGCAGACGGGCAAGCTGCAGATGGCGTACGGGCTCCTGTTCGCCGTGGGGCTGGCGATCGTCTTCTAAGCTTGGGCGTGTGAAGGACTTCATCGCGGGACTGCCCAAGTGCGAGCTGCATCTGCACATCGAGGGCACACTGGAGCCCGAGCTCAAGTTCGAGCTGGCCGGTCGCAACGGCCTGGAGCTGCCGTACTCGTCCGTCGAGGAGATGCGGGCCGCCTACGCCTTCGACAGCCTGCCGTCCTTCCTCACGGTGTACTACGAGGGCATGCAGGTCCTGCGCACCGAGCCCGACTTCTACGACCTGGCCATGGCCTACCTGCGCAAGGCCGCCGAGCAGAACGTCCGCTACGCCGAGATCTTCTTCGACCCGCAGGCCCACACCTCTCGCGGCGTGCCGTTCGACGTGGTGATCCGCGGGCTGCGGCGGGCGCTGATGGACGCGGAGGCGCGTCTCGGGGTGCGGGCGCAGCTCATCATGTGCTTCCTGCGTGACTTCCAGGCCGAATACGCGATGGCGACGCTGCTGGAGTCGCTGCCGTACAAGGAGTGGATCGCGGGCGTGGGGCTCGACTCCGACGAGAAGGGCAACCCGCCGGTCAAGTTCGCGGCCGTGTACGAGCGCGCCAGGCAGGAGGGCTACCTCCTGACCATGCACTGCGACGTCGACCAGGAAAACTCGATCGAGCACATCCGCCAGGCCGTCGAGGACATCGGCGTCAACCGCATCGACCACGGCGTCAACATCCTGGAGGACCAGCGGCTCGTGGAGGTCGTCCTGGAGCGGGGCATGGGGCTGACCTGCTGCCCGATCTCCAACGGCTACGTCACCGACTCGATGAAGGCCGAGGGCATCCGCAAGCTGATGGACCTGGGCGTGCGCGTGACGATCAACTCCGACGATCCCGCCTATTTCGCCGGTTACGTGGGGGAAAACCTCGAGGCGCTGCACGGCGCGCTCCAGCTCAACCGCGAGGAGCTGGCCCAGCTCGAACGGAACGCCTTCGAGATCACCTGGCTCCCCCGGCACCTCAAGGACGCCTATCTGGCCGAGGTGGACGCGTACGTCGCCGCGACCGGCTGACCAATCCTCAATCGGGAAACGGGAAAGCGGGAAAGCGGGAAATGGTCACGGCGCACGAAAGTTAAGCTGACGCGGTGCCCGGTCAATGTGCTCCCCAAAAGGGAATGTCATGGTGAATTATGCCCGCATAAGTCGGGATTTCTCCGCTCTGGGTGTTAAGCCGGGGCAGGTCGTGCTGCTGCATTCCTCACTCAGCAGCATCGGCCGGGTCGAGGGCGGGGAGCACACGGTGGTCGCGGCCCTCAGGGAGTCGCTGGGTCCGGACGGCACGCTCACAGTCCCCACCGGCACCTCGGCCAACTCCGACACCTCTCCGGTCTACCGCGCCGCCGTGGCCGGGATGACGACGGAGGAGATCGAGGCCTTCCGGTCGAGGATGCCCGCCTACGACCCCGGCTCCACCCCGTCCGTACGGATGGGCCGGATCCCCGAGTGCGTCCGCACCGCACCGGACGCCCGCCGCAGCGCGCACCCGCAGACGTCCTTCGCCGCCGTGGGCCCGCAGGCGGCGCACATCATCGGGGATCACGCCCGCGACTGCCTCCTGGGCGAGCGATCTCCGCTGGCCAGGCTCTACGAGGCCGGCGCACTCGTCCTGCTGCTCGGCGTCGGCTACGACAGGTGCACCGCGTTCCACCTGGCCGAATACCGCTGCCACCCGGACCCGCCGCGCCGCAGCTACCGCGCCGTGGTGGACGACGGGGAGGGGCGGGCGTGGTGCGAGTTCGAGGATGTGCGGGTGGACGACAGCGACTTCGCGCGCCTGGGGGCCGACTTCGAGCGGGCCGTTGACGTACGGTGTGGGCCGGTCGGCGCGGCGCAGGCCCGGTTGTTCCCGCTGGCCGCCGCCGTCGACTACGCCGCCGCCTGGTTCGCCGCCAACCGCACGCCCTCCCCCTGATCAAAGCCTGCCTAGTGGCGCATCACCACGCGGGGCGCGATCTCGATGCCCAACTCCCGCTCGTGTTCCACCAGCGCGCGCAACTCCGGGCCCCACTCCTCCTCGGGCAGCACCGAGAAGCCGTGCCGCGTGTACCACGGCGCGTTCCAGGGCACGTCGCGGTAGGTCGTCAGCGTCACGGCAGGCGCTCCGGCGGCCCGCGCGTGGTCGAGCACCGCCGCGACCAGCCGCCCGCCGATGCCCTGGCGCATGTGGCCGGGATGCACGGCGAGCTGGTCCAGGTGCAGGTTGCCGTCCACCCACCCGATCAGCGCGAACCCCGTGGGAGGTGTCCCCTCGACCAGGACCCTGAGGGGGTCGTCGACCTCTTCGATCATGGTGGTGCCGGGCGGGAAAACGATGTCGACCTGCTCGAAGAGCTTGTCCGCCGCCAGCTCGATCGCGGTCAGCCCGGGGAGCTCATCTGTTTCGGCCCATCGCACCATGCCGACACGATCTCATGGTGGAGCCGGATCCCGCCGCTCATATTTTAATGTTGATGATCGTAAGGCCCGGCTGTGCGGAGCCGGAACCCTCTCCTCACGACGTGCCCGCGACCGTACGGTTGTGGGCACGTCGTGTGCGGCCCCAACCGAGGTCGCTGGCGAGGTCCCTGCCGAGGTCAGGAAGGTCAGAGGTCGAGGAGCGGTTCGAGGCCCACGGTGAGGCCTGGGAGCTCGCGTACGCGGCGCACCCCGAGCAGCACGCCCGGCGTGAACGACGCCCTGGTCATCGAGTCGTGCCGGATCGTGAGGATCTCGCCCTCACCGCCCAGCAGCACCTCCTGGTGCGCGATGAGCCCGGACAGCCGCACGGAGTGCACGGGGACACCGCCGACGTCGGCCCCTCGGGCGCCGTCGAGCGCCGTGCTCGTGGCGTCGGGCATCTGGCCGAGCCCCGCCTTGGCGCGCGCCTCGGACACCAGCTCCGCCGTGCGGCGGGCCGTGCCGGACGGCGCGTCGGCCTTGTTGGGGTGGTGCAGCTCGACGATCTCGACCGACTCGAAGTAGCGGGCCGCCTGCTGCGCGAAGTGCATCATGAGCACGGCCGCGATGCCGAAGTTGGGCGCGATCAGGCAGTGGGTGCCCGGTGACTCGGCCAGCCAGCCGCGCACGGTCTCCAGCCGCCCCGCGTCGAACCCGGTCGTGCCCACCACCGGGTGGATGCCGTGCCGGATCGCCCATTCGAGGTTGCCCATGACGACATCGGGATGGGTGAAGTCGACCACCACCTCGGCGCCTTCGAGGCCCTCGATGGGGTCGTCCTTGTCGATCGCGGCCACCAGCTCCATGTCGGAGGCCGCCTCGACCGCCTTGCACACTTCGACGCCGACGCGCCCGCGGGCGCCCAGCACACCTACCCTGATCACAGGCCAACCCTATACCAGCGGGAAAACCCGCCCATGGGACCGCCGGCTCACTGTCGTGGCCGTTCAGGACCCATGTGGCGGGTTCATCCTTACGGGCGGACGGCCTCGGTGAAGTCCTTGTCACCGTACGGGCCGATCACGGCGAGCGTGAGCGGCCGCTTGAGCACGTCCCGCGCCACCTCGTCGATCTCGTCGGGAGTGACCGCCTCGATGCGGGCCAGCACCTCGTCCACCGACATCAGCTCGTCGTAGACGAGCTCGTTCTTGCCGATGCGCGACATGCGCGAGCCGGTGTCCTCCAGGCCGAGCACGAGCCCGCCGCGCATCTGGCCCTTGCCGCGCATGATCTCGTCGGCGCTCAGGCCGTCGGCCACCACCCTGGACACCTCGTCCCGGCAGATCTTGAGCACGTCGTCGATCTTCGACGGCAGGCAGCCCACGTAGATCCCGAACTGGCCGGTGTCGGCGTAGGCGGAGGTGTAGCTGTAGGCGGAGTAGGCCAGGCCGCGCTTCTCCCTGATCTCCTGGAAGAGCCTGGACGACATGCCGCCGCCCAGTGCCGCGTTGAGCACGCCCAGCGCGAACCTGCGGTCGTCCGTACGGGACAGGCCGGTCGTGCCGAGCACCAGGTTGGCCTGCTCGGTCGGCCGGTCGAGCACCCGCACGCCGGAACGCATCTCGGCCCCGGGACCGCTGGTGCGCGGGGCCGCGAACTCGGCCGGGCCGCCCAGCGCGCCCGCCCGCTCGTACGCCCTGGTGACCAGCTCGACGACCTCTTCGTGCCGGATGTTGCCCGCGACGGACACGACCGTGCGGCGGGGCCGGTAGTAGCGGTGGTAGTACTCGGCGATCCGCTCGCGCCCAAGGGCGTTGATCGACTCGACCGTGCCCAGGATGGGCCGGCCGATGGCCGAGTCGCCGTAGAGCGCGGCGGCGAACTGCTCGTGCACCACGTCAGAGGGGTCGTCGTCGTGCATGGCGATCTCTTCGAGGATCACGCCGCGCTCGGACTCGACGTCCTCCTCGGTCACCAGCGAGCTGGTCACCACGTCGGCCAGCACGTCGACCGCGACCGGCAGGTCCTCGTCGAGCACGCGTGCGTAGTAGCACGTGTACTCCTTGGCGGTGAAGGCGTTGATCTCACCGCCGATGCCCTCGATGGAGGCGGAGATCTCCATGGCGTCGCGCGTCGGGGTGCCCTTGAACAGCAGGTGTTCGAGGAAGTGGGTGGCCCCCGTGTGCTCGGGGGCCTCGTCACGCGAGCCGATGCCGACCCACATGCCGACCGCGACGCTACGCACGGTCGGCATGGTCTCGGTCACCACGCGCAGCCCACCTGGGAGGACGGTGCGCCTCACCACCCCGGCTCCGTCCCGGCCGGGGTGCAACGTGGTGGTCGTCACGAGTTCCGGTCGTCCCCGTCGGAGCTGCTGCCACGCGTGCGGACGCGGGTGCGGGTGCGGCGGGGCCGCTCCGCCTTGTCCTCGGCGGGCGCGGCGGCGGCCTCCTCGGCCTGCGGGGCCTCGGCGTCGTCGTCGCCCTCGGCGGCGGGAGCGGCGGCCGCCTTCGCCTCCTTCTCCGCGGCCTCCTTCTCGATGACCTCGACGGGCACCAGCGAGAGCTTGCCCCGGGCGTCGATCTCGGCGATCTCGACCTGGATCTTCTCGCCGACGCTCATGACGTCCTCGACGTTCTCGATGCGCTTGCCGCCGTGCAGCTTGCGGATCTGGGAGACGTGCAGCAGGCCGTCCTTGCCGGGCAGGAGCGAGATGAACGCGCCGAAGGCCGCGATCTTGACGACCGTGCCGATGTAGCGCTCACCGACCTCCGGCATGTGCGGGTTGGCGATGGCGTTGATCGCCGAACGGGCCGCCTCGGCCGACGGGCCGTCGGTGGCGCCGATGTAGATCGTGCCGTCGTCCTCGATGGTGATCTCGGCGCCCGTGTCGTCCTGGATCTGGTTGATCATCTTGCCCTTCGGGCCGATGACCTCGCCGATCTTGTCGACCGGGACCTTGATGGTGATGATGCGCGGCGCGGTCGGGTTCATCTCCGCCGGAGAGTTGATCGCCTCCTGCATCACGTCGAGGATCGCCAGGCGCGCGCCCTTGGCCTGCTTGAGGGCGGCCGCGAGCACGCTCGCGGGGATGCCGTCGAGCTTGGTGTCGAGCTGCAGGGCGGTGATGACGTCCTTGGTGCCGGCGACCTTGAAGTCCATGTCGCCCATGGCGTCCTCGGCGCCGAGGATGTCGGTCAGGGTGACGTACGTGTCGCCCTCACCGATCAGGCCCATCGCGATGCCCGCGACCATCTCCTTGAGCGGCACACCCGCGTCCAGCAGCGCCATCGTGGACGCGCAGACCGAGCCCATCGAGGTGGAGCCGTTGGAGCCGAGCGCCTCGGAGACCTGGCGGATGGCGTACGGGAACTCCTCGCGGGTCGGGAGCACCGGGATCAGCGCCCGCTCGGCCAGCGCGCCGTGACCGATCTCGCGGCGCTTGGGCGAGCCCACCCGGCCGGTCTCACCGGTGGAGTAGGGCGGGAAGTTGTAGTTGTGCATGTAGCGCTTGGTCCGCTCAGGGTTGAGCGTGTCGATGACCTGCTCCATGCGCAGCATGTTGAGCGTGGTGATGCCCAGGATCTGGGTCTCGCCGCGCTCGAACAGCGCCGAGCCGTGCACCCGGGGCACCACGTGGACCTCGGCCGAAAGGGCGCGGATGTCCTTGGTGCCGCGGCCGTCGATGCGGATGCCCTCCTTGACGACCCGCTCGCGCATGAGCTTCTTCATCACCGAGCGGAACGCGGCGGAGATCTCCTTCTCGCGCCCCTCGAACTCGGGCAGGAGCTTCTCGGCGGCCAGCGCCTTGACCTTGTCCAGCTCGTTCTCGCGCTCCTGCTTGCCAGCGATGGTCAGCGCGGCGGTCACCTCGGTCTTCACCGCGGCCTCGACCGCGGCGTAGACGTCCTCCTGGTAGTCGAGGAAGACCGGGTATTCGGCCGTCTCCTTGGCCGCGACCTGCGCGATGCGCGACTGGGCCTCGCACAGCACCTTGATGAACGGCTTGGCGGCGTCCAGGCCCTGGGCGACGGTCTCCTCGGTGGGCGCGACGGCCCCGTCGGCGACCAGCTTCAGCGTGTCCCTGGTGGACTCGGCCTCGACCATCATGATCGCGACGTCGCCGTCCTCGAGCACGCGGCCCGCGACGACCATGTCGAACGTGGCCCGCTCCAGCTCGTGGTGCGTCGGGAACGCCACCCACTGGCCGTCGATCAGGGCGACGCGCACGCCGCCGATCGGGCCGGAGAACGGCAGCCCGGCGAGCTGGGTGGACAGCGACGCGGCGTTGATCGCCACCACGTCGTAGAGGTGGTCGGGGTTGAGCGCCATCACCGTGGCGACGACCTGGATCTCGTTGCGCAGACCCTTGACGAACGACGGGCGCAGCGGCCGGTCGATCAGGCGGCAGGTGAGGATCGCGTCCTCGGAGGGACGGCCCTCACGCCGGAAGAACGAACCGGGGATGCGGCCCGCGGCGTACATGCGCTCTTCGACGTCGACGGTGAGCGGGAAGAAGTCGAAGTTCTCCTTCGGGGACTTCGACGCGGTGGTGGCTGAGAGCACCATCGTGTCGTTGTCGAGGTAGGCGACGGCGGAGCCAGCCGCCTGGCGCGCGAGACGACCGGTTTCGAACCGGATCGTGCGCGTGCCGAATGAGCCGTTGTCTATGACGGCTTCAGCGGTGTGGACACCCTCCACGGGGGACCTCCTTGTGGTCGGTCTCCCGCGCCCTTTTTCTCACCGGCACCCTCGTTAGGTGCAGCGCCGGTCTTCGATCGAAGCGCCCGGTCTCACTGTCAAATTCCTACCGGAAGCCACTACCGAGGACCGGCCCGCAGGCGTCGCGGGTCGCATGGTGCTGAACGGACGCGGGGGCTGTGTGTCTCGGATCTTCAGTTGTAGGTCAGATGTGACAACGTATCCACATCGCCACATATCCGACCATATGGCTCTACCCATATGAGAAGGGAGCGGCGCGTTCGCCGCTCCCTTTCATGCTATCGGCGCAGGCCCAGCCGCTCGATGAGCGAACGGTAGCGCTGGATGTCGACCTTCTGCAGGTACTTCAGCAGGCGGCGCCGGCGACCGACGAGCAGAAGCAGGCCACGACGGCTGTGGTGGTCGTGCTTGTGCGTCTTCAGGTGCTCGGTGAGCTCGCTGATGCGCTTGCTCAGCAGTGCGATCTGCACCTCGGGCGACCCGGTGTCGCCTTCGGCCGTCGCGTATTCGCCGATGATGGACTTCTTGGCAGCGGTGTCGAGGGACACGGCTCTCCTTTGAGCTACGGGCACGCGTGAACGATGATGAAAGATGCGAACGACCGTGCGTGCCTACAGTCGCCGCGTGAAGGCCGTCATGGGCAGCGCGCAGCGGCGCCGCTACTGAGCCGACATGCAAGGTTACCACTTCACGCGCAGTGCTCGGGCGCTCCTTTCCCGGGCTTTAACCGCGTCGCGATTTCGCGGATTTTCAGCTCGTGAGGCGGCGGGCGGCGTCGACATCGGCGTGAATCTGCTCGATCAACGCGTCGATGGAGTCGAATCGCGTGTTGCCACGTAGCCGGGCGTGGAATTCGACCGCCACATGCACCCCGTAAAGCTCTAGATCATCCCGATCAAGCGCATAAGCCTCGACCGTCCGCGGCACTCCCTCGAACGTCGGATTCGTACCGACCGAGATCGCCGCCGGCCACCGCTCCCCCTGGTAGAGCGCGGGCAGATTGGCCATCGCCACGCACTCCAGCCACCCCGCGTAGACCCCGTCGGCCGGGATCGCGGTGTGCTGGGCGGTCTCGACGTTCGCCGTCGGGAAGCCGAGCTGGCGTCCGCGCTGGTAGCCGCGTACGACGACGCCTTCCACCCGGTGCGGCCGCCCGAGCTGCTCACCGGCGCCCTCGACGTCGCCCGTGACGATCCGCGCGCGGATCGAGGCCGAGGAGACGGCGTCGAGCAGGGGCACAGCCTCCACCTCGAAGTCGTACTTGTCGCCCAGCGTCCGCAAAGTCTCGACGTCCCCGCTGGCCTCGTGGCCGAACAGGAAGTCCTCGCCCACCACGACGACGGCCGCCGCCAGCCGCTCGGCCAGCACGGCCTGGACGAAGTCGTCCGGGCTCGTCCGCGACAGGTCGAGCGTGAACTCCACCACGTCGATCTCGTCCACCCCCAGCCCGGCCAGCAGTTCGGCCCTGCGCCGCGGGCTGGTGAGCCGCAGCGGATGCGTCCCGGGCCGCACGACCTCGTCGGGGTGCGGCTCGAACGTGACGGCCACGCTGCGCAGCCCCCGCTCGCGGGCGATGGCGACAGCGCGTTCGACCACCCGCCGGTGCCCGCGGTGGACCCCGTCGTACACGCCGATGGTGACGACAGACCTTCCCGAACCCTGCACGCTAGGCCCCATTCGCTTGTGGCGGATCAATCCCCCACAAGCCTGCCACGCGCGTCACCGTTCGCTCCAATCGAGGGCGATAGGATCGGGCATCATGCCTCGTTACGCGCTTCTGATCCTGCCTGCCTTCAACCGGGTCTACGGGGAGAGCTCCATCCGGCTGACCAGGAGTGAGCTGGCGGTCTTCAGCAGGTACGGCTTGGACGGGAAGGTCCTCGCCAGCGAGGAGACCACCATCGGCGGTGTGCCGTATGTGACTTTCGAGACATCCGAGCCGCTGACGCAGCCGGATATTTCTCTTTTGTCGAATCTTTCCTCTGTTTATGCGATTTTCGGGGTTGAAGGGGAGCTGCTCCGGCCGCTCTCCATGTCGTCGCTCGACCGGCTGAGCAGCGACCTGATCACCATCCAGAAATACGCCGGCAAGACCAACGAGCACTTCACCAAGCTGCTGCTCAACGTCACCCTGCTGGCCGGGGCCAAGGGGCTGGGCGAGCGGCTCTCGGTCTTCGACCCGCTGTGCGGGCGCGGCACGACGCTCAACCAGGCCCTCATGTACGGCTACGACGCGTACGGGCTCGACGTCGACGGCAAGGACTTCGAGGCGTACTCCGGGTTCATCAAGACCTGGCTGCGCAACAAGCGGCTCAAGCACACCGCCGAGACCGTGCCGGTGCGGCGCGAGCGGGCCCTGGTCGGGCGGCGGCTCAACGTCACCTTCGGGCTGTCGAAGGAGGCGGTCAAGGCCGGCGACGTGCAGCACCTGGCCGTGGTCAACGCCGACACCCTCAAGAGCAGGGACTTCTTCAAGCCGCGTTCGTTCGACGTCCTGGTGACCGACACCCCGTACGGGGTCCAGCACGGCAGCAAGGGCGGCGGCGGGCTGTCGCGCAGCCCGATGGAGCTGCTGCGACAGGCCGTGCCCGGCTGGGCCGAGCTGCTGCGGCCCGGCGGGGCCATGGGGATCTCGTGGAACACCTACGGCGGCAAGAGCTCGGAGCTGGCCCAGATCCTCGAGGGGGCGGGGCTCCAGGTGATGGACTACCCCGACTTCGAGCACTGGGTCGACCAGGCGATCGTCCGCGACATCATCGTCGCCCGCAAACCCGTATAACCCCTTACGAAGCCCTCAGAGGGGTCTAGGAGACGAAGACGGCGAGGGGCTTGGCCACTCGGCCCTGCTCCTCCATCAGCGCCAGCAGCTCGCCCTCAGGCCCGAACACGCCGATCGGCCCCTTGCCCAGCCCGGCGGCCGCCAGCCGTCCCCCGTGCCCGATGACGCGTGCCTCCTCGGCCGTCACGTCCCGGCGCGGGAAGGCCGCCGCCACCGCCTCGCCGATGGGCAGGATCACGCACTCCTCGGTGAGCTGGTCGATGGTCCTGGCCAGCGACAGGCCGTAGGGCCCCACGCGGGTGCGCCGCAGCGCCGTCAGATGTCCTCCGACCCCGAGCGCCGCGCCCAGGTCGCGGGCCAGCGCGCGGATGTAGGTGCCGCTGGAGCAGGTCACGACCGCGTCCACGTCCACGACGTCGTCGTGCGCCCGGATGTCGAGCACGTCGAACGTCCGCACGGTGACGGGCCGGGCCCGCAGCTCGACCTCTTCGCCCGCGCGGGCCATCTTGTAGGCGCGCTGCCCGTTCACCTTGATGGCGCTCACCTGCGGCGGGATCTGCATGATCTCCCCGGTGAGCGCCGCGACGCCCTTGTGGATCTCGGCCGCCGTGACGCCGGACGCCGGGGCCGTGGCGGTGACCTCGCCCTCGGCATCGTCGGTGTTCGTGCTCACGCCGAGCCTGATCGTGGCCTCGTACACCTTCTCGGTCAGCGTCAGGTGGCCGAGCAGCCTGGTGGCCTTCTCCACGCCGACCACCAGCACGCCCGTCGCCATCGGGTCGAGCGTGCCCGCGTGTCCCACACGGCGGGTGCCCGCGATGCGCCGCATCTTGGCCACCACGTCGTGGGACGTCCACTCGCCCGGCTTGTCGACGATGATCAGCCCGCTCTCGACCATCCAACCTTCCCAAGTTCGCGCCGGAAGGCGTCCATGGTCGCCTCCACGGTCTCGTGCGAGGTGTAACCGGCCGCGTTGTGGTGCCCGCCGCCGCCCAGGGCCGCGCACGCGGCCCCGACGTCGGCCTTGCCCTTGGATCGGGTGGACACCTGCCAGTCGCCCTGGTCGTCCTCCTTGAGCACGACCGCGACCTCGGCCTCGTCCGTGCGCCGGACGATGTCGATGATGCCTTCCAGCTCCGCGTACGGGAGCCCGTGCGCGGCCCGGTCGACCCGCGTCACGTACGTCCAGACCAGCCCGTCCTCCAGCGCCGCCCGGTCGAGGGCGGCGGCCAGCACCTTGAGGTAGCCGAACGGGGAACGGTCCCACAGCTCACGGGCGATCTCGTCGGTGCGCAGCCCGGTCGCCACGAGCCTGGCCGCCATCTGGTGCACGGCGGGCGTGGTCGAGGAGTGCCGGAACGACCCCGTGTCGGTCACCAGCCCGGTGTAGAGGCAGACGGCGATGTCGCGGTCGAGCCCTCCGCCGAGCCGGTACATCAGCTGCTCGGCCAGCACGGCCGTCGCGGCGGCCGTGGAGTCGATGAGGCTGAGCGTGCCGAACCCCTCGTTCGAGGGGTGGTGGTCGACGACGATGACCTCTCGGGCCCTGGCGGTGTTCTCGCGCAGGAGCCCGAGGCGTTCGAACGTCGAGACGTCGAAGGTGATCATCAGCTCCGGCGCCGCCGGATAGTCCGCCGGCGGCACCAGCATGTCCTGGCCGGGCAGGAAGCGCAGCAGCCGCGGCACCACGAAGTGATGGTCGCCGAACGACGCGACGACCCGCTTGCCCAGCGACCGCAGCACGAACCCCACGGCCAGCATCGACCCGAGGGCGTCGCCGTCGGGCGTCACGTGACAGGCCAGCGCGATCTCGTCGGCCCGGCCGATCAGCCGCAGGGCCCGGTCCCATGCGGCCTCGGGGATCGCGCCGCCGGTGACCGTACGGGAGTCCGCACGGAACGGGCGATCCGCTCTGTCGCGCACGTCGGGCGTCACGCCTGGTCGTCCTCGCTCAGGTCCGCTTCGCCCTCCTCGGGCTTGCGGTAGGGGTCGGACTCGCCGGCGTAGGAGGCGTTCTCGGCCCGGCGCGCCACCTCCGCGTCCCGGGACCGGGCGGCGGTGATCAGGTCGTCGAGGTGACGCGCGGAGTCGGGCAGCGGGTCGTGCTTGAACGTCAGCGTCGGGGCGAAGCGCACGCCCGTCTGGCGGCCCACCTCGGAGCGGATGATCCCCTTGGCGCTCTCGAGGGCGGCCGCGCTGTCGGACCGCTCGGCCTCGGAGCCGTACACGGTGTAGAACACGGTCGCCTCGCGCAGGTCGGCGGTGACGCGCGTGTCGGTCACGGTGACGAAGCCCAGGCGCGGGTCCTTGATCCGGCGCTCCAGCATCTCGGCGACGATCTGCTGGATGCGGTCGGCGAGCTTCCGCGCTCGTGCGGCATCCACCATGTTCGCTCCCCCTCACGCACGATCTGACCGTGCAGTCGTTCAATCTTCGTCGTTGTAGAGCCGGTGCCTGGCCGACAGCAGCTCGATCTCCGGGCGGAAGGCCACCATCCGCTCGCAGGCGTCCATGATCTCGTTGCAGTTACCCGCGGAGGAGGAGACCACCGCGACGCCGACCTCGGCCCTGCGGTGCAGGTCGAGATGGCCGACCTCGGCCACCGCGATGCTGGGATAACGGCGCTGCAGCTCGGCGATCAGCGGCCGTACGACAGAGCGCTTCTGCTTCAGCGACCTGACGTCGCCGAGCAGGATGTCCAGGGTCAGAGCACCCACATACATCGTTGGTAACCACCGCTTGATCTGGTGTGGTGAACGCACGCCCGGCCTGCTGCGGTGGGGACCAGGCCAGGACGTGCGAGAGGCGCCCGGCGGATCTCCCGCCGGGCGCCGCGCCGCGCGTTAGTCTCGCGGCTTCTCCCGCATCTCGAAGGTTTCGATGACGTCGCCTTCCTTGAGATCGTTGTAGCCGATGCCGATACCGCACTCGAAGCCCTCGCGGACCTCGGTGACATCGTCCTTCTCCCGCCGCAGCGAAGAGACGGTGAGGTTGTCGGTCACGACGACACCGTCGCGGATGAGGCGGGCCTTGCTGTTGCGCACGATCCGGCCCGAGCGGACCAGCGAACCGGCGATGTTGCCGATCTTCGGCACCTTGAAGATCGCGCGGATCTCCGCCGTGCCCAGCTGGACCTCTTCGAACTCGGGCTTGAGCATGCCCTTGAGCGCCGCTTCGATCTCCTCGATCGCCTGGTAGATGACCGAGTAGTAGCGGATGTCGACGCCCTCGCGCTCGGCCAGGTCGCGCGCCCGGGGCTCGGGGCGGACGTTGAAGCCGATGATGACCGCGTTGTCGTCGGCCACAGCCAGGTTGACGTCGTACTCGGTGATCGCGCCGACCGCGCGGTGCAGGACACGGAGCCTGACCTCGTCGCCGACGTCGATCTTGAGCAGGGCGTCTTCCAGGGCCTCGACCGAACCGGACACGTCACCCTTGATGATGAGCTTGAGCTCGTCGACGCTGCCCTTCTCGAGGTCCTTGAAGATGTCCTCGAGGCTGCGGCGACGGCTCGACTTCGCCATGTCGGCGCTGCGCTTGCGCGCCGCGCGCTGCTGGGCGATCTGGCGGGCCATCCGGTCGTCGGTGACGACGATGAAGTTGTCACCGGCGCTCGGCACGGCCGTCAGACCCATCACCAGGACGGGACGGGACGGCGTGGCCTCATCGACCGGCTCGCCGTTGTCGTCGAGCAGCGCCCGGACGCGGCCGAAGGCCTCGCCACAGACGATGGAGTCGCCGACGCGCAGCGTGCCGCGCTGGACCAGGACGGTCGCGACGGGGCCGCGGCCACGGTCGAGGTGAGCCTCGATCGCGATGCCCTGGGCGTCCATCGTCGGGTTGGCCCGCAGGTCGAGCTCGGCGTCCGCGGTCAGCAGGATGGCCTCGAGGAGGTTGTCGATGCCCGTGCCGTTCTTCGCCGAGATGTCGACGAACAGCGTGGAACCGCCGTACTCCTCCGCCACCAGACCGTACTCGGTGAGCTGGGCCCGCACCTTGTTGGGGTCGGCGCCCTCCTTGTCGATCTTGTTGACCGCGACCACGATCGGCACGTCGGCCGCCTGGGCGTGGTTGAGAGCCTCGATCGTCTGCGGCTTCACACCGTCGTCGGCCGCGACCACCAGCACCGCGATGTCGGTGGACTTGGCGCCTCGGGCACGCATGGCGGTGAACGCCTCGTGACCCGGGGTGTCGATGAAGGTGATCTTCCGGTCGATGCCCTCGTGCTCGGCGGCGACCTGGTAAGCACCGATGTGCTGGGTGATGCCACCCGCCTCGCGCGCCACCACGTTGGTCTTGCGGATGGCGTCGAGCAGCTTGGTCTTACCGTGGTCGACGTGACCCATGACGGTCACGACCGGCGGACGCGCGGCGAGGTCGTCCTCGTCGCCCTCGTCCTCGCCGAACTCGATGTCGAAGGCCTCGAGAAGCTCGCGGTCCTCCTCCTCCGGGCTGACGACCTGGATGTTGTAGTCGAGCTCGTTGCCGAGCACCTGCAGCGTCTCTTCGTTGACCGACTGCGTCGCGGTGACCATCTCGCCGAGGTGCAGCATGATCTGCACGAGCGAGGCGGGGTTCGCGCCGATGCGGTCGGCGAAGTCGGACAGCGACGCGCCGCGCGGAAGGCGGATCGTCGCGCCGTTGCCGCGAGCGACCTGCACACCACCGATCGCCGGCGCCGACATGTTGTCGAACTCCTGGCGCCTCTGCCGCTTCGACTTGCGCCCGCGGGCCGGACGGCCGCCGGGACGCCCGAAGGCTCCCGCGGTGCCGCCGCCGCGACCGCGACCGCCGCCACCGGGACGACCGGCGAAACCACCGCCGCCGCCACCGGGACCACCGGTGCCGGTGCGCTGGCCGGTGCCACCGCCGCCGCCGGGACGACCGGCGAAGCCGCCGCCGCCACCGGGACGACCGCCGCCGCCACCGCCGGGACGGCCACCGCCGCCACCGCCGGGACGACCGCCACCGCCGCCACCGCCGGGACGGCCACCGCCGCCACCACCGGGACCGGCAGGACGACCCTGCGGCATCATCATCGGGTTGGGACGCGGACCGCCGGGACGGGGACCACCCGCACCGGGACCCGGACGCGGACCGCCCGCACCGGGCGGGCCCGGACGCGGACCGGGACGGGGACCGGCGTCACCGGTGCCACCGCGGCCCTGCGGCGGGCGCGGCATCGCGCCGTCGCGCGGCGGGCCGTCGCGGCGCTCGCGGCGGTCGGGACCGCCGCCGTCGCGCTGGCCGCCGGGACGCGGCGGACGGGACTGGCCCATGCCGCTGGCGGTCGAGGAGAACGGGTTGTTACCGGGACGCGGACCACGCGGGCCCGGCTTGGGACCCGGACCGGGGCGGGGACCGCCACCGGTGGGCGCGCCGGGACGCGGCGCCTGCCGGTCGCCCCGATCGCCGCGATCGCCGCGATCGCCGCCGCCGTCCCTGGGGCCCGGACGGGGCGCGGGACCCGGCTTGGGGCCGGGACGGCCACCGCCGCCGCCACCACCAGGGCCGGGACGCGGACCCGGAGTCGGGCGCGCGGGCGCGCCGCTCTCGAACCGTGCCTGAGGAGCCCCGGACGTCTCACCGCGAGCAGCCTCGGGCTGCTGCGGCTGCTGGTGAGGCATGGGCACCGGCGGGCGCGGCTGACCGCCGCCCGCGGGACCCGGACGCGGACCCGGACCGGGCCTGGGGCCCGGCCCCGGACGCGGGGCTGAGGGGACCGGCGCCTGTGCGGCGCCGTTTCCGGCCTGGCCTTCTGCCGGCCGGGGGGCAGCCTTGGGCGGCTGCGGCCTGTTGGACGGCTGTCCGCCGCCTCTGGAGGGCCCACCCTTCGATGCGCCCAGAGCTTCGGTGAGCCTGCGGACCACCGGCGCCTCGATGGTCGAGGACGCCGAGCGGACGAACTCTCCCATCTCCTGGAGCTTGGCCATGACGACCTTGCTCTCTACGCCGAACTCCTTAGCGAGCTCGTATACCCGGACCTTCGCCACTGCACTCCCTTACTCGGCCCGGGAGGCTGGCTATGCCGTCCGGACCGTCGCTAACTTGACGTCTTCATCGCCGCGTGCTCATCAGGCGCTCATAGCAATCTGACTCCGCCCATCAACTCGGCGTCCTACATGACATTTGCGTGGTCTCCCTCCAGTTGCGCCCGCACGCGCGAGACGTCAAGCGGCCCCGCCACGCGGAAAGCGCGCGGAAACGCTCGGCGACGCTCGGCAAGCTCCAGACAGCTCAAGGACGGATGCAGCGATGCACCGCGGCCAGGAAGCCGTCCTCGCAGGTCAGGGACCACATGGTCCTCGATCCGCACCAGACGGAGCAGCTCGGACTTAGCCGTACGAACCCTGCAGCCCACACAGGTGCGCTGTGGGGTCGCTTGGCCACCATATTCCAGCTTACCGTGTTGACGCATCTACGGAACCGGCGGCATCTTCGGCCTGAGTATCCGGCCGGATGTCGATCCGCCATCCGGTGAGTCTCGCGGCAAGCCGGGCGTTCTGGCCCTCTTTCCCGATGGCCAGCGAAAGCTGGTAGTCGGGCACGGTCACCCGTGCGACGCGCCCCTCGAGATCGAGCACCTCGACATGGGAAACGCGCGCTGGTGACAGAGCATTCCCCACGAACTCGGCCGGATCTTCCGACCAGTCGATGATGTCGATCTTCTCGCCGTGCAGCTCGGTCATCACGTTGCGCACCCGCGAGCCCATCGGCCCGATGCAGGCGCCCTTGGCATTGACGCCGGGCTTGCGCGACCTGACCGCGATCTTCGTCCGGTGGCCCGCCTCGCGCGCCACCGCGGCGATCTCCACGGTGCCGTCGGCGATCTCGGGCACCTCCAGCGCGAACAGCTTCTTCACCAGCCCGGGATGCGTGCGCGACAAGGTGACGGAGGGGCCCTTGTGGCCCTTCTTCACCTGCACGACGTAGACGCGGATGCGCTCTCCGTGCACGTAGTCCTCGCCGGGGACCTGCTCGGGGTGCGGCAGCACGGCCTCGATCTTGCCGAGGTCGACCAGCACCACCCGCGGGTCCTTGCCCTGCTGGATGACGCCGGAGACCAGCTCGCCCTCGCGGCTGGCGAACTCGCCGAAGTTGATCTCGTCCTCGGCGTCGCGCAGCTGCTGCAGGATGACCTGCTTGGCGGTGGTGGCGGCGATCCGGCTGAAGTTGCTGGGCGTGTCGTCGTACTCCCTGACGACCTCGCCCTCCTCGTCCAGCTCGGCGGCCCAGATCGTGACGTGACCGCTGCTGCGGTCGAGCTCGGCGCGCGCCTTGGAGGCGGCGCCGTCGGTGCGGAAGTAGGCGATCAGCAGCGCGTCCTCGATCGCCTTGACGACCAGGTCGAAGGAGATGTCCTTTTCTCGCTCGAGGCTGCGCAGGACGCTCATGTCGATGTCCACGACGGCTCCCCCTTAGCCTTCGTCGCCGTCGACGTCGTCGATCCGGCGGAACTCCACCTGTACCCGTCCCCGGGTCAGGTCCTCGTAATCAAGTCTGCGTGCGGCGCCCTCGACGTCGAGGTCGACACCGGCCTCGTCCGCGGCCAGAATGCGGCCCTCCACCACCGTGCCGTCTCGCATCTCGGCCTTCACCAGGCGTTTCGCGGCGCGGCGCCAGTGGCGTGGCTCGGTGAGCGGGCGGTCGACGCCCGGCGAGGAGACTTCCAGCGTGTAGGCCGCCTGGCCCATCGAGTCGTCGTCGTCGAGGGCCGTGGAGACCGCCTGGCTCACGTCGGCCACGTCGTCGAGGCTCACGCCGCCGTCGCGATCGACGATCACGCGCAGCAGCCGTCTCTTGCCGGCCTGGGTGACCGTGATGTCCTCAAGATCGAGGCCCTCCGCGCTGACCACAGGCTCAAGGAGCTTCATCAGGTGGTCGCGGGGTGATGCGCTGCCCATATCGACCTCCCCTATTGTCATGTCTCAGCCGGGCGGACCTCGCCTCTGGCTCTCCGCCGTCTGGCCGCTCAGCCAGCGACGACAGTTGACACCCTATCTGTATGGGGGCACGGAAAGAGCGCCACTCGTCATGGTCGAATGGCGGAGCGTCGCCTGACAGCGATCGCGGGCACCAGCCCGTACGATGCTACCGACGAGGAAGCCCCCGAAGGGCCCGCCGCCGCGGCGTCGATCGGGTGCGCCTGCCCATGGGCGGCTTTCCCGTCGGTCGGCTCCACCGTCACTGGAGGTTCTAGCCCGTGCGCCCGCGTCACCTCTCCCGGCGAGCCTTGCTGGCGGGCGGAGCGGCCGCTCTCACCGCCTGCAGCGCCACCGGCCCGCCGCAGCCGTCCGTCCGGGCCTCCGACTCCCCTGAGACCACGCTGCTGAAGGACCTGATCGCGGAGAAGGAGCGGACGATCGCGCTCTATTCGGCGCTGATCTCCAGTGGGGCGCAGAAACTGGTGCCATTCCGTGATCGTCACCAGGCCCACGTGAACGAGCTTCGCAAATACGTCACCCTGGCCTCGGCCCCGCCTGTCACCTCCACCCCGACCTCCGCCCCCAAGCCGTCCCTGTCGCGCCTGCGCGATCTGGAGCGCAAGGCGGCGGCCCTGCGGATCCGCCAGCTCGACCGCGTCTCACCGGGCGTGGCCCAGCTCATCGCCAGCATCGGGGCCTGCGAGGCGGCCCACGTACTCGCTCTGCCGAGGTCGCTGTGAACCCCGACGACGTCGAGAAACTCCGCAAGGCGCTGGCCGCCGAGCATGCCGTGCTGTTCGCGTACGGGCTGCTGGGGGCGCGGACGTCGGGGCCGCTGCGGGCCAGGATGAGCGCGGCCTTCGACGCCCACCGGACGCAGCGCGACCAGCTCCGCACGTTGATCACGGCGCGGGGCGGGCGGCCGGCCGAGCCCGACGCGTCCTACGCGCTGCCGTTCTTCCCCTCCGGGCCGGCGCTGGCGGTCAAGCTGGCGGTGCACCTGGAGACCGGCGTCACGGCCGCCTACCTCGAGCTGGCCGCCGCGCAGGATGTCTCGCTGCGCCGCTACGCCGCGCAGGCCATGCAGGAGGCGACGACCCGCTCGTACGCCTTCCGCCCCGCCCAGCCCCCGGCCTTCCCCGGCATGCCCGCGGCGGCGCCGCCCCCGTCCCCGCCCTCGTCGCCCTCGGCGTCGCAGGAGGGCGGCTGACCCTCCGCACTGCGCGGGCTCTTCACCGGTACAGGACGGAGAGCAGGTCGGGGCCGAGGCGTTCGACGGCGTCGGCGTCGAGCTGGTAGTAGACGACCGAGCCGCGCCGGTGGGTGTGCACGAGCTGGGCCTCCCTGAGCCTGCGCAGGTGCCTGGAGACCTGGGGCGCGGTCATGCCGAGCTGGATGGCCAGCTCGGAGGTGGCGACGGGGTTGCGCAGGATCGCGTACGCCAGCCGCAGCCTGGTCGGATCCTGGAGCGCGGCGAGCCGGCGCCTGGCCGTCTCCAGCGTCGGCGTGGTGGCGCCGTCGGCGCTGTACTGGATGACGACCGGGTAGCCGGGATAGTGCTTGATCACGAAGTGCGGCCGGCCGTGGACGGTCGGGACGAGCAGGCAGGGCCGCCCCTCGTCCACGCGGGCGGTGGCGTTGTAGAGCTTGTCGAACACGATGCGCAGCGGCCCTCGCGCGCCGGACGACGTGGACGCGGTCGGGAGGTCGGCCAGGACCAGGGCGCCACGCCGGTGCAGGTCGCGTACGCGTTCGGCGCGGTCGCGGTCGAGGGCCGGCCGCAGCGACGGCCATTCGGCGTCGAAGGCCGCGGCGGCGAAGTCGGCGAGGAAGCCGAGCAGCTCGCCGCGGAACGCCTCGGGGTCGGCGCGCAGCCGGGCGCCGATCTCCATGCGGCTGGTGGAGATCAGCCGCAGCCGCTGCAGCACCTCGTCGCTGAGCCTGGGCGCCAGCTCGGTGTCGTTCTTGCCGATGAGGGCCTGCACGGTCATCGCCACGAAGTCGCCGATGGGCAGCCCCGCCACCTCCCGCAGCTCGCCGGCCAGCGTACGCGCCGGTCCCGCCGACAGCGGCAGCAGGTAGCGGGCGCGGAAGGCACTCCAGAGCGGCGCCCAGGCGGCGGCCGTGGCCAGCAGTTCGCTGTCCAGCCCGGCGTGCGCCCTGGCCACCCAGCTCGCGCTGCCGGGGTGGTGGCCGGGCTCGTCGAGGACGTGGAGGCAGGCGCACAGCTCGGCCAGCGGCGACCGCTGGACGGCGACGGATCCGGTGCCGGGGGAGTCGAGGAGGAGCGTGACGGCCACCCTGCACATTACCGCGTTGACGACAATCTGCTTGAGAGTCACCCGGCGTTTGCCCAGGCTGTGGCGTCATGGCTGAGGAACTGCACGTGGTCAAGCATCCGACCGGCTTCTATTCGGCGGGTGCGACGACCGTATTCGCGTCGAGGTACGACCAGAGGCTCTCCTACTGCTTGTACGTCCCGTCGGCGCACGACCAGGACGGCGCTCCCCTGCCGCTGGCGGTTCTGCAGCACGGCACGGGACGGCGCGGCCCGCAGTACCGGGACAACTTCGCCGAGTGGGCCGAGAAGCACGGCTGCCTCGTCCTGGCCCCCCTCTTCCCCGCCGGCATCGGCGACGACCCCTACGACCTGCACAGCTTCAAGTTCCTCAAATACGGCGACATCCGCTTCGACCACGCGCTGCTGGCCATGGTCGAGGAGATCGGCGAGCGCTTCAACGTACGGACCGAGCGGTTCCTCCTGCACGGGTTCTCCGGCGGCGGCCAGTTCGTGCACCGCTTCGCCTACCTGCACCCCGACCGGCTCACCGGATTGTCAATCGGTGCACCAGGGCGGATAACGTACATCGATCACAGCAGCCCGTGGTGGATCGGGCTGGAGGGGTTCGAGGAGGAGTTCGGCAGCGCTCCCAGATTCGAGGAGCTTCGTGACGTGCCGGTGCAGATGGTCGTGGGCAGTGCGGACGTGGAGACCTGGGAGATCAACAACCAGGGCGACTCCAACTGGATGGACGGCGCCGACGCCCACGGGGTCACCCGCATCGAAAGGCTCAAGGCGCTGCGCGACAACTTCAAGGCCCATGGCATCGACGTGCGGTTCGACGTCGTGCCTGGCGTGGGTCACGACCCTATGTCGGTGCTCGAGCCGGTCAAGGACTTCTTCGCATCGATCCTCACCCCCCGGGAGTCATCATGAAGATCAAGCTGTTGGCCGCCGCCGCGGTGGCCGTGACGCTCAGCGGCTGCGCCGTGGGCGAGGCCACCGACTCGGGTGGCGGCTATCCCAGCAAGCCCTTGTCGATCATGGCGCCGGGCAGCCCCGGCGGCGGCTGGGACACGCGGGCGCGCGGCATCGCCAGCACGCTCAGCGAGTGCAAGGTGGCCGACGTGGACACCACGGTCACGAACGTGCCCGGCGCGGGCGGCACCATCGGGCTGGCCCAGTTCGCCAAGAAGAAGGGCGACCCGTACCAGCTCATGGTCATGGACAGCGTGACCATGCTGGGCGGCATCGTGAACAACAAGTCGCCGGTCGACCTGGCCACCCTCACCCCCGTGGCCGGGCTGAGCCGGGGGCCGACCGCGATCGTGGTGGCGGCGAAGTCGCCGTACAAGGACCTGAAGTCGCTGCTGGACGCCATGGAGGCCAAGCCCCACAGCGTGAAGTGGACGGGCGGCTCGCTCGGCGGTCCCGGCCAGATGACGGTGGCGGGCCTCGCCAAGGAGCGGAACGTCGCCGCCAAGGACGTCAACTTCGTGCCCACGGCGGGCGGCGGCGAGTCCCTGAACCTGCTGCTCAGCGGCGCCGCCACGGCCGGCATCGACACCGTCGCCGAGCTGCGCGCGCAGATCTCCGCGGGCGAGCTGCGGGTGCTGTCGGTGGACTCCGAGCAACGGGTCGCGGGCATCGACGCGCCCACGATGAAGGAGCTCGGCCTGGCCAACGCGGCGATCTCCACGCTGGCCGGCGTGCTCGCTCCCGCCGGGCTGACCAAGGAGCAGCAGCAGGACGTCATCGGACTGCTGGACAAGGTGCGCCAGACCCCCTGCTGGAAGAAGGTGCTCGAGCGCAACAACTGGGTCGAGGACTGGCGGCCGGGCGACCAGTTCGGCCAGGTGCTGGCCCAGCAGCGGACCCAGGTCACCACCATCCTGGGCGAACTGGGGCTCGGCAAGTGACCCAGCGGATCGTCTCGCTCGGCTTCCTAGCGGCGGCCGTGGTGGTGCTGGCCCAGGCGTTCGCGATCCCGCAGGGCGAGGGCTACCAGGCGGTGGGGCCGCGCGCGTTCCCGCTGCTGGTGGGGGTCGGGCTGGCGGTGGTGTCGGTCATCGGGGTCGTCCAGGCCTTCAGACCGGGTACGCGGGAGCCGGCCCCCGCCACCACCGATGCCGGCGGTGAGGTGGCGGAGAAGCCGCACTGGCCCTCCGTCCTCCTCCTGATCGGCAGCCTGGCCGCGTACGCGATCCTCCTGGTCCCGGCCGGCTACTGGCAGGCGACCACCGCCTTCTTCGTCGCCGTCGCCAGGGTGCTGGGCAGCAGGAGGCTGGTGCGCGACGTGCTCGTGGGGCTGGCGCTGGCGCTGGCCACGTACTTCCTGTTCGACCGGCTCCTCGGCATCTCGCTGCCGCCGGGCCTGGTCAGATTGGCGATCTGAGATGGACGTGCTCGGCAACCTGCTGGACGGCTTCGGCCACGCGCTGAGCCTGCAGAACCTGCTGCTCGCCATGCTCGGCGTCACCGTCGGCACGCTGGTCGGCGTGCTTCCCGGGCTCGGGCCCGCCACGACGATCGCGTTGCTGCTGCCGCTGACGTTCGTGTTCGATCCGGTGGGGGCGTTCGTGATGTTCGCCGGGATCTACTACGGCGGCATGTACGGCGGCTCGACGACCGCGATCCTGCTCAACATCCCGGGCGAGACGGCCTCGATCCCCACGACGCTCGAGGGTTATCCGATGGCCAGGCGCGGCCGGGCGGGGGCGGCTCTGGCCACGGCGGCGATCGGGTCGTTCGTGGCGGGCACGATCTCGACCGTCGTCATCACATTCCTGGCCCCCGGCATGTCGAACATCGCCAAGCTGATCCAGCCGGCCGAGTACTTCTCGATCATGGTGCTCGCGTTCGTGACGGTGACCTCGCTCATGGGGGACTCGATCGTACGAGGGTTGTCGAGCCTGTTCCTCGGCCTGACGATCGGGATGGTGGGGATCGACCAGATGACCGGGCAGCCGCGGTTCGCGTTCGGCGTTCCGGACCTCTACGAGGGGCTGTCGGTGGTGGCGGTCGCCGTGGGGCTGTTCGCGGTGGCGGAGGCGATCTCCACGGCCGCCTCCCGGCACCAGCCGGCGCAACCTCCGGTCACGGTCTCCGGGAAAGTGGGGATGACCCGCGAGGACTGGCGCAGGTCGTGGAAGCCCTGGCTGCGCGGGACCCTGTTCGGCCTGCCGATCGGGTCACTGCCCGCCGGGGGCGCCGAGCTTCCCACGTTCCTGAGCTACAACGTCGAGAAGCGGCTGTCCAAGCACAAGGAGGAGTTCGGCCAGGGTGCGATCGAGGGCGTGGCCGGGCCCGAGGCGGCCAACAACGCGGCGTTCTCCGGGGTCCTGGTGCCGCTGCTGACGCTGGGCATCCCGACGTCGGCCACGGCGAGCATGCTGCTGATCGCGTTCCAGATCTACAACGTGCAGCCCGGGCCGCAGCTCTTCGACCAGCAACCGGTGCTGGTGTGGACGCTGATCGCCAGCCTCTACATCGGGAACGTGATGCTGCTGGTGCTCAACCTGCCGCTGATCCGGGTCTGGGTGAAGCTCCTCACCGTCCCCGCGGCCCTCCTCACGGCCGCCATCCTGACCTTCGCCACGCTGGGGGTCTACTCGATCTCCCAGAGCGTCTTCGAGGTGCTGGTGGCGTACGGGTTCGGGCTGCTGGGCTGGATCCTGCACCGGGCCCGGTACCCGGTGGCGCCGCTGATCCTGGGAGCGGTGCTGGGGCCGCTGATGGAGGTCCAGTTCCGCCGCGCCCTGGCCTTCAGCGAGGGCGACCCCTCGATCTTCGTCACCCGCCCGGTCTCCCTGGCCATCCTGCTCATCGCAGCCGCCTGCCTCATCGGCCCACCCCTGCTCCGCCGCCGCACCAAAACCCCCGCGCCCATCGCCTGACGCTTCGAGCCTGTCACTCGCGTGCCTCCCCGCATCACCCGGCCGGAACGGCACGCGACGACGTCTGACCACAGCGCCGTTCAAGGGAAGCGCCGTCCACCGGAAGCGGAGCGGGACGGCGCAACGGCGTAGCGGGCCGCGACGGCGCAAGAGGCCCGACGGCGGTGGCGGCGGCGCGATGGGCGGAGCGATGGGGCGGTGGTCGGCACGACGCAACGCGGCATCGCAGTGGGAGACGTCCCCAATCGCAGCAACCGTGGGGAGACTCCCCCAAAAGCGCCGCGTCGGCGAGACGACGTGCGGCGGAGGTGCGTTACCCCCGGAGGCGGGTCGACGCGCCGAGCCCCGTGGGGCCCGGCGCGAAGGCGTGGGTCAGGCGAGGACGGCGATGATGCGGTCGGCGGCCTCGGACAGGGGGATCTCCGACTTCTCACCGGAGACCCGGTCCCGAAGCTCCACGACCCCCTGCGACAGCCCGCGCCCGACCACCACGATGGTCGGCAGCCCCAGCAGCTCGGCGTCCTTGAACTTCACCCCCGGCGAGACGGAAGGCCGGTCGTCCACGAGCACCCGCACCCCGCGCGACTCCAGCTCGGCTCCCAGCTCCAGGGCCGCCTCCACCTGGTTTTCCTTGCCGGTCCCGACGATGTGCACGTCCGCGGGAGCGACCTCGCGGGGCCACACGAGCCCGAGCGCGTCGTGGGCCTGCTCGGCGATGACCGCCACGGCCCGGGAGACGCCGATGCCGTAGGAGCCCATCGTGATGCGGATCGGCTTGCCGTCGGGGCCCAGGGCGTCGAGGCCGGCCGCGTCGGCGTACTTGCGGCCGAGCTGGAAGATGTGGCCGATCTCGATGCCGCGGTCGATGGACAGGCCGGAGCCGCACCGGGGGCAGGGGTCGCCGGCGCGTACCTCGGCGGCCTCGATCGTGCCGTCGGGGGTGAAGTCGCGCCCGGCCACCACGTTGGCGGCGTGCTTGCCCGGCTCGTTGGCGCCGGTCACCCAGGACGTGCCGGTGACGACCCGGGGGTCGACGAGGTAGCGGATGCCGAGCGAGCTCAGGACCTGCGGCCCGATGTAGCCGCGTACGAGCCCGGGGTGCTTGGCGAAGTCGGCGGCCTCGAAGATGGCGGGCTCGCCGGGCGCCAGCACCGCCTCCAGGCGCTTGAAGTCGACCTCGCGGTCTCCGGGCACGCCGATGATCAGGGTCTCGACCTTGTCGGAGCCCGGCGTGGTGACCTTGACCACGACGTTCTTGAGCGTGTCGGCGGCGGTGACGGACAGGCCGTGGTGCTCGTTGACGTACGACACCAGCGTCTCGATGGTCGGGGTGTCGGGCGTGTCCATGACCTGCAGCGGCGCCGCGTCCTCGACCGGACGGGCGGCGGGCGCGGTCGTGACGACGGCCTCGGCGTTGGCCGCGTAACCGCACGAGTGGCAGGCCACGAACGTGTCCTCGCCCGTGGGCGTGGGCGCCAGGAACTCCTCCGACGCCGACCCGCCCATCGCCCCCGACTGGGCGAACACGATCTTGTAGTCGATGCCGAGCCGGTCGAACGTGCGAATGTAGGTGTCGCGGTGCTGCTCGTAGGAGTGCTTGAGCCCGTCGTCGTCGAGGTCGAACGAGTACGAGTCCTTCATCAGGAACTCGCGCCCGCGCAGGATGCCCGCCCTGGGCCGGGCCTCGTCGCGGTATTTGGTCTGGATCTGGTAGAGAGTGACCGGATAGTCCTTGTACGAGGAGTATTCGCCCTTGACCATGTCGGTGAAGAGCTCCTCGTGCGTGGGACCGAGGAGGTAGTCGGCGCCCTTGCGGTCCTGGAGCCGGAAGAGCGTGTCACCGTATTCGGTCCACCGGCCGGTGGCCTCGTAATATTCGCGGGGCAGCAGGGCGGGGAAGAGCACCTCCTGACCGCCCATCCGGTTCATCTCCTCGCGGACGATCCTGGCGACGTTTTCCAGCACCATCTTGCCGAGGGGCAGCCAGGAGTAGATGCCGGGTGCCACCCGGCGAACGTAGCCGGCGCGGACCAGGAGCTTGTGGCTCGGCACTTCCGCGTCTGCCGGGTCGTCCCGCAGGGTGCGAAGAAACAACGACGACATGCGCAGCAACACGGCTACTCCTTGCTCGAACCTGGATGTGAAGGATTACAGGCTATCGACTCCGGGTGGCGTCGCGCGCGAGCTTATCCACAGGTCCCGCAGGACTCAGACCGTCAACGGGATCCAGCCGGACACGAAGGCGGCCAGAAACGCCGTGAACAGAGCGGAGAACACCGCCGACAGCGCCAGCGCGCGCACCCGGCCCCAGGCGTTCCTGCGCAGCATGAACACCAGCGCGACGGACAGCAAACCGATCAACAGCGCCGGGACCGGCCAGAAGGACCGCTCACTGTCGATGAACCCCGGCGTCGCCCGGTCCACCACGTCCGCGATCAGCGCCGCGCCGACCGCGCCCGCCGCGAGGTCGCCCCAGACGTCCTCCCTGCGGGTGGTGAACGCCAGCAGGCCCAAGGCGACGAGCAGGGCGAGCGTCCAGTTGAGCCCGGCGGCGCTGCCTCCGACGACGTCGAAGGCCATACTGCCGCTCAGCGCGCTCGTACCCATGGCCGCGACCAGCGTGGACGCCACGGCCAGGAACGTCGTCAGCAACGCCCACCCGAACCCCGACGCCGTGGCGCCCACGGCCAGCGACAGGCCGAGGTAGACGTACGGGTCGTAGATCTGACCGACCCAGGCGGGACCCTTGCCGGCGAGGAGCATGCCGACGAGCCCGACGGCGAGTCCTCCGAAGAAAGCCGACAGAAGGTGACGTTCGATGCCGCGCTGTCGCCGGTCGTACTCGGCGAGGTCGGCGTAGTCGATGCTGGTGTCGTCCATATCCATTTCCCTGGTCAACCCTTTCCCGGGTAACCCTTGGGATGACCAGTGCCAGATTATGTGACTGTACAAAAAAGGCAAATTTCGGTCACCCGAATGCCAAACAAACAATCGCTTGGTTAGTATTGTCTCGTGGCACTCCCCGATGAGCTCCGCGCCGTCGTCCGCGACTACCTCGCCGACCGGCCGGACGCACCGTGGCAGGCTTTCGCGCACGACGTGGGGATCGCGGGGCTGCTCGTCCCCGAAGAACACGGCGGCGCGGGATGCGGTCCGGCCGAAATGGCCGCCGTGAGCGAGGAACTGGGCCGGGCGCTGTCGCCCCACCCCTTCCTGCAGACGGCGGTGATGGCCGTCGAGGCGCTCACGGCGAGCGGGGCGTACGACCTCCTCCCGGCGCTGGCCGACGGCGCCACGACCGCGACCGTGGTGCCGCCGGGCGAGGGCGCCCTCCGGCTGGAGTCCGGCCTGCTCACGGGCGTGGTCCCGTACGCGTTGGCGGGCGAGCTGGCGCTGGTCTACGTGGACGGGCTGCTGGTGGCGGCCGTGCCCACCCGGGCGAGGACGTACCGGACCATGGACGAGAGCCGGCCGCTGCAGGAGCTCTCCTTCCAGGACACCCCGGTACGGCGGCTCGGCGACGGCTCTTCGTGGCCCCGCGTACGCGACCTCGGGATCGCGACGCTGGCCGCCGAGCAGGTGGGCGGGGCTCAGCGATGCCTGGAGATGGCGGTGGAGCACGCGAAGCGGCGGCGGCAGTTCGGGCGGCCGATCGGGTCGTTCCAGGCGATCAAGCACAAGCTCGCCGATCTGCTGCTGGTGGTGGAGTCGGCCAGGTCGGCGGCGGGGGCGGCGGCGATCGACGAGGTGTACGCGGCGATCGCGGGGTCGTACTGCACGGAGGCGTATCTGGCGGCGGCAGGCGAGAACATCCAGGTGCACGGCGGGATCGGAATCACCTGGGAGCATCCGGCGCACCGCTACCTCAAGCGGGCCACCTCGGATGCTCAGCTTTTCGGGCCGCCGCAAGCCCATCGCGCCCGTTTGGCGGCCCACGCCCTCGCCTAGCGCTCCCGCATCCCGCCGCACTCCGGCGAAGGTCCCTTTGGAGGAGGGGGAAGTAGTGGGGAGCGGGGTCAGCCGCCGAGCAGTTCTTCCCAGGGGTGGCGGGTGTTGCTGCGGCGGGTGGTGTCGAGGGCTTCGGCCAGGCGCCAGAAGCCGGGCCGCTCCCGTACGGTGGCCCGCCCGATCGGGTCGATGGCGCGCAGCTCGAACCGCACGCCCATCACGTCGAGCACGGCCGAACCGCTGCTCCCCGGACCGGCCTCGGCGACGAGCGGGCCGTCGTAGTCGGGGTCGCGCACCTGCTGGACCAGCAGTGAGGCCACCTCGGACGCGTACGGCCCGTCGCGCCACTCGATGTGCCAGCTGTGATCGGCCCCTCGCCACCACGTCAGGTCGCGGCACGACTCGATGAAGTCGGCCTCGGTCGCCAGCGCGGCCATCACCCGGCCGAACGCCTCATACCTGCGGGCGCTGGTGAGCGAGAGGTCGTCGTCGGCGGAATCGGGGTACGGGCCGGGCCGCCGCAGCGCGCGCTTTCGCTTCACAGCCATCCACTCTGATCGGGCACGCGCCCTTCCCGCAAGTCTTCGCTGCTGATACGCTCTACCAAGCGAGCGCTTGGTTCACTACTTCGGAGGCGCGATGACGTCCCTACGGATCAGCCTGGGGTATGAGCTGGAGGTTCGCGGTCGCACCCGCGAAGTGGAGCAGCAGACCTTCCAGAACGTGGTCGACCAGGTCGTGCTGGGCGACCGGCTGGGGTTCGACACGGCCTGGTTCGTGGAGCACCACTTCACCAGGGGCTTCTCCCACTCCTCCGCGCCCGACCTGGTCCTGGCCGCCATTTCGCAGCGCACCGAGCGCATCCATCTGGGGCTCGGCGTGGTGCTGCTGCCGTTCCAGTCCCCGATCCGCACGGCGGAGCGCGTCGCCACGCTGGACGTGCTGAGCGGCGGCCGGGTGGAGTTCGGCACGGGACGGGGGGCCTCGCCCCTGGAGTACCAGGCGTTCCAGCGGCCGTTCGAGAAGTCGCGGCAGATCTGGGAGGACTCGCTGGAGGCGACGCTGGCCATCTGGCAGGCCGACGGCGAGCCGATCAGCCGGTCGAACGAGTTCTTCGAGATCCCCGACGTGGCCGTCTACCCGCGCCCGGCCCAGCGGCCGCACCCGCCGGTGTGGGTGGCGTCGACCTCGCTGGAGGGCTATCTGGCGGCGGCCAAGCACGGGTACAACCTGCTCGGTATGACGATGCTCAAGGGCATCGACGACGTGGCCTCCGACATCACGAAATATCGGGAATGTCTGGCGGAGCACGGCTTCGACCCCGCGAGCCGCCGCGTCGCCCTGATGATCCCCTGGTACGTCGCCCCCACCCGCGACGAGGCGACCGCCTCGGCCGCCGACGCCGTCCTGTGGTACATCCGCCGCCAGGTCAACCTCGTCACCCCGCCCGACTACTACGACGCCCGCCACGCCACCCACCGGGTGCTGGGGCAGCTCGCGGCCGGGATGCCGCCCGACGAGTCCATGGCCACGCTGCGCGAGCACCTGATGGTGGTGGTCGACGACGTGGAGGGCTCGCGCAAGGCTCTGGCCAGGATCGCCGAGGCGGGCGCGACGGACCTCATCATCCAGGCACAGGTGGGCGGGCTGGCGCATGACCGGGTCTGCGACTCGATGACGCTGTTCATGACCGAGGTGGCACGTTGACGGCGCGCCCGACGCCCCGGACGCCCGACCGTACGGAGATGGTGCTTTGATGGCCCGCTGGCTCACCCGTGACGACCTCGGCGCCGCCGCGCGGTCCGCCACCGGGCTCCTGCTCGTCTCCCCCGACCTGTCGAGCGCCGTCCCGCTGGACCCCCGCGACCACGTACTGACCGTGAAGGCCCTGCGTGAGTGCGGGATCGGCGAGCGCGAGCGCGTCGTGGTGGCACTCGCCGAACCCGCCGGCGCGCTCTGGACGGCCGCCGCGGCCGACGTGGCCGAGGCCGCCGCCGACGTGAGCCCGCGCGGCCGGATGCGCCTGCACCACGCGCTGACCGCCCTCAAGGCCTCCACCCTGGTCAGCACCCCGACGGGCGCGATGGACTTCCTGGCCCGCCTGCATCTGGAGTTCCTGCTGGACCCGCTGGACCTCGGGATCAGGAACATCGTCCTCACCGGCGAGATCGCCTCCAAACGGACGATCGCCCACCTGGCGGGAGAGTTCGAGGCCAGGGTGACGGAGGTGTTCGCGAGCCCGTACACCGGCGGCGCCCTGGCGTGGCGGGCGTCGGAGGACGAGCCGCTCACCCCGCTCGCCGACGACGTGCTGGGCCTGGCGGCGCTGACCAAGGACGACTCCCCCGACCCCGCGGCCGAGCTCGCCGAGCTGGTCGTCACCTCCGCGGACGGCGACACCGTGTTCAGGACCGGCCAGGTCGCCCGGCTGGGCGGTGCGGGCATGCCCGCACCGGCCCACACGGTGGGCGACCACGTGCTGGTCAGAGGCGTGTGGCTGGCGCTGCCACGCATCGAGAAGGCGCTGTCCAAGATCGACGGCGTGTCCGGCTGGGACCTGTCGATCAGCCGCCAGGGGACGCTGGACGCGGCCGTGCTCACGGTCACGTTCAGCCGGGAGAGCCTGGTCCGCAACCCCATGTGGAAGTCGCGGATCCAGCAGGCCGTCCAGGCGCTGACGCCCATCTCGATCGACGTGGAGATCGCCCAGGACGTCTCCGAGAGCCCCGCGCCGGGCACGGTGAACGACCTGCGCGGCCACCACCTCGGAAGGGACCGCGCTCTCATCACCTAGGGGCAACATGGCACCGATGCCGGACTGGGGAACGCTCCCCCGCATGCTTCGCGACCAGGCAGAGAACCACCCCGGCGCCGTCGTGGTCGCCGAGGGCGGCACGCGGACGACACTGTCCGAGCTGCGGGCCTCGGCGGCCGAGATCGCCCGCGGCCTCATCGCCCTCGGCGTCGGACCCGGTGACCGGGTGGCGATGTGGGGGGTGAATTCGGCGTTCTGGGTGCGGCACGCGTTCGGGATCTGGGACGCGGGGGCGGTCATCGTGCCGCTCTCGTCCCGTTTCAAGGGCATCGAGGCCGCCCAGCTGATCGAGAAGACCGGCGCCAAGGTGCTCATCACCGGAGCGGGCCCGTCGGCCGCCCCCCTCGCCGACCTGCTGCCGCCCCTTTCCGGCCTGCACCGCCCGGACGACTTACGCGCCCTGGGCACGCGGGTCTCCGCCCGGGAGGCCGAGGGGCGGGCGCTCGCCGTACGCCCTGACGACCTGTGCGAGATCATGTCCACGTCGGGCACCACGGGCGTGCCCAAGGGCGTCATGATCGACCACGCCCAGGTCCTGCGCGGCTACTGGGACTGGTCCGAGATCGTCACCCTCGACGAGCGCGACCGCTATCCGATCGTCGCCCCGTTCAGCCACGGGTTCGGGCTGAACGCGGGGCTCATCGCCTGCGTCCTGCGCCGGGCCACGATGATGCCGATCCCCGTCTTCACGCCCGACGCCGTGATGTCGCTGATCTCCTCCGAGCGGATCACGGTGCTGGCCGGCCCGCCGACGCTCTTCCACCGGATACTGGACGAGCTGGAGCGCGGGCCCTGGGACGTGTCCTCGCTGCGCGTGGCCATCTGCGGCGCCGCCGCCGTCCCCGCCCGCCTGATCACGCGGCTGGTGGAACGGGTCGGGCTGGAGCGGATGATCAACGCGTACGGGCTGATGGAGGGCACGGTCGTCTCCATGACCCGCGCCGGTGACCCCATCGACGTCATCGCCAACACCACCGGCAGGACCGTGCCCGGGATCGAGGTGCGGATCGTGGACGACGACGGCAAGGAGGTCGCGGCCGGGGAGCGCGGGGAGATCCTGCAGCGGGGCTACGGGGTGATGCGGGGGTACTGGGGCGAGCCCGCGCGGACGGCGGAGGTCGTGGACGGCGACGGGTGGCTGCATACGGGGGACGTGGGGGTGCTGGACCCGGCGGGCAACCTGGCCATCGTGGACCGCAAGAAGGAGCTCTACATCGTCAACGGGTTCAACGTCTCGCCGGCCGAGGTGGAGTCGCTGCTGCTGCGGGAGGGTTCGCTGGCGCAGGCGGCGGTCGTGGGCGTGCCGGACCCGGCCAGGGGGGAGGCGGGGGTGGCGTACGTCGTCCCGAGGCCCGGGGCCGCCGTCGATCCGGCGGGGCTGATCGGCTGGGCCAGGGACAACATGTCCAACTACAAGGTGCCCAGGCGGGTCGTGGTGGTGGACTCGCTGCCGGTGAACGTGAACGGCAAGGTGGACAAGCTGACGCTCCGCACGTCGGCCGAGGCTCTCTTGAGGGAGTGAACTCCCTTTCCGGCAAGGTGAGAACGTCTGCCGGGGCTCCAGGGCGGGTAGGGTCAAATTAGCGCCATCTGCCCCAGGAGCTGCCATGTTGCGCCTGTTGGCCGGGGAGGCCGCACGTAGATTCGGGGGGCGCGCCGCTGTCGTCACCGGCTCCGCCGTGCTGACCTTCGCCGACCTGGATCGGCTCTCCGACCAGGTGGCCGCCGGGCTGGCCCATCGGGGGATGCGCGTCGGCGACGTCGTGGCGCTGGCGCTCCCGGACGGGCCCGAGTTCGTGATCTGCTACGTGGCGGCCGCGAAGATCGACGCGGTGACGGCCGGCATCGGGACCGAGCGGCCGGAACTGCTGGCCCGGCTGGACCCGGCCATCGTCATCACCGCCCCCGGGGTGCTCCCGCCGCTGCCCGGGCTCGACGTGGTGACGCTGCCCATCGAGCGCGGCGGCCCCGTCCGGCTCGGGGGCCTGTGCAGGCGGGAGCCGCCCCCGCCGCCGTTCCCGCCGGACCCCGCACGACCGGTCGTGATCACGTTCACCTCGGGCAGGACGGGACCGCCCAAAGGGGTCGTGTTCGGCAACAAGCAGCTGGAGGCGATCAGAGCCCACGGGGCGGGGACGCGCTGGGGGACGGGCGATGCGCGGCTGGTGCCGCATCCGCTGGGCCGGCTCGGGTTCGCCACGCGGCTGCCGATGTTCCTGCAGACCGGGCGGACCTGTCACGTCCTGCCCGAATGGAGCCCGGATGCCGCGGTCAAGGTGATCCGCGAGCACGGGATCGAGGTGCTCCACGCCACCCCGTACCAGCTCTCGCGCATCCTGGCCTGCGGCGGGGACCTGCCGGACCTGGCCCTCGTCCTGTCCGCCGGCGCGCCCGCCCCGCCCAAGCTGATCAGGGCGTTGCGGGACAGATACCGCGTGCCCGTGTGCAACCGCTACATCTGCCCCGAAGCCGGGCTGGGGCTCGGCACCCGGCCGGACGACCCGCCCGAGGACGCCGAGGTCTGTGTCGGCAGGCCACGAGGCGGTGTGGACGTGTCGATCAGAAGCGACGACGGACGCGTAGTGTCAGATGAGGACGAAGGCGAGGTACTCCTCCGCTCCGAGGCTGTGATGAGCGGCTACGTTGGCAAGAACACCGATCATGCGGTGTTCGCGAGAGACGGGTTCATCCGGACCGGCGATCGGGGATACCTGGATCACACCGGCCGGTTACATCTGGTGGGACGCGTGTAACCGAGTCTTAGGAGGCAGCGTGGCGTTGCACGTGGCGGTCATCGGGTCGGGCCCTGCCGGGATCTACACGGCCGAGGCTCTGGTGAAGCAGTCGGCCGAGCCCGTCGAGGTCGATGTCCTCGAACGCCTGCCGACCCCGTACGGGCTGGTCAGGTACGGCGTCGCGCCCGACCACACGTCGATCAAGTCGATCGCGAACTACCTGCGGAAAGTGCTCGAACTGCCCGAGGTCCGCTTCCTCGGCGGCGTCACGCTGGGCGAGCACGTCTCCGTCGAGGACCTGCTGGGCGCCTACGACGCGGTCGTCTACTGCACGGGCGCGATGGTCGACAGGAAGCTCGGCATCCCCGGCGAGGACCTGCCCGGCAGCGTGGCGGCGACCGACTTCGTCAACTGGTACTGCGGGCACCCCGACGTCGATCCTGGGCGGTTCACGCTCGACAGCTCCGAGGTCGCGGTGATCGGCGTCGGCAACGTGGCGGTCGACGTCGTACGCGTCCTGGCCAAGACCCACGAGGAGCTGCGCTCCACGGACGTGCCGCATGACGTGCTCGAACGCCTCGAGGCGAGCCAGGTCAAGGCCATCCACATGATCGGCCGCCGCGGCCCCGAGCACGCCAAGTTCACCCTGAAGGAGCTGCGCGAGCTGGGCGAGCTGGCCAACGCCGACGTCTGCGTCCGCCCCGACGAGGCCGTCGTCCTGGGCGTCGACTTCCCGCGCCAGGTCCAGGGCAACATCAAGGTCCTGCAGTCGTGGGCCGCCCGCAACCCGGTGGGCCGCCCGCGCCGCCTCGACGTGCGCTTCTGGCTGCGGCCCGTGGAGATCCTCGGCACCGAGCGGGTGGAGGGCCTCAAGCTCGAACGCACCCGCCTGTCGGAGGAGGGGCGCGTGGTCGGCACGGGCGAGTTCGAGACGCTGCCGGTCGGCATGGTGCTGCGTTCGGTCGGCTACCAGAGCGTGCCGCTGCCCGGGGTGCCGTTCTCGGAGAAGACCATGACCGTGCCGAACGAGGCCGGGCGGGTGCGCGACCGCGAATACGTGGCAGGCTGGCTCAAACGCGGTCCCACCGGGGTGATCGGCACCAACAAGTCCGACGCGGCGGAAACGGTCCGCACGCTCCTCGCCGACCTCTCGGATCGCCCGCGGGTGAGCGGCGGGGCCATCGACGCGCTGCTGGCCGCGCGCGGGGTGCGACCCGTGACGTACGACGACTGGCTGGCGATCGAGGCGGCCGAGGCCGAGCTGGCCAGGTCGCTGGGCCGGGGCGAACGCGTCAAGCTGGTCGGCCTGGAGGCAATGCTCCGTGCGTTCCGTTCCTGAGGGGTTCGACGAGGCCTACCGGGTCCAGCAGGCCCGCTATCCCTCCGCCGGCGCGGGCCGGCAGCCGGTCCACACCGTCTACGTCCCGGCCGACCGCTTCTCGATCCGCACCCTCTCCGAGTGGCGCGATCAGGCGCTGTCCCTGGTCAAGGCGCACCTGCCCGATCCCGCCGCGCTGGCGGAGGTCTTCGGGGTGCCCGGCGGGCTGGCCGCCGCCCTGCACCCCAAGGTGATCCAGAAGCTCTCCTCGGAGCCGATCGAGGACCTGCGCATCGACTTCGAGGACGGGTACGGCGTACGTCCCGACCTGGTGGAGGACGATCACGTGGCGCAGGCCGTCGAGGCGGTGGCCACGATGCACGCGGCGGGCACGCTGCCGCGGCGGTGGGGGCCTCGGGTGAAGTCGTTCGCCGACGGGGATCCCGCGCGGTCGGTGCGCACGCTCGACCTGTTCCTCTCGGGGCTGATGGGGCGGGCCGGCGAGCTGCCGCCCGGCTTCACGGTGACCTTTCCCAAGATCCTCATGGAGGCCTACCTCGGTCAGTTCACGGAGGTGCTGGCCCGGCTGGAGGACGAGTTGGGGGTGCGGCTGCGGTTCGAGATGCAGGTGGAGGCGCCGCAGACGCTGCACTTCCTGCGCGGGGACCTGGCGGAGTCGCTGGGCGGGCGGCTCGCGGCGGCGCATTTCGGGGTCTTCGACTACACGGCCGCGATCGGGCTGCCGCCGCACGAGCAGCGGCTGGACCATCCGGCGTGCGATCATGCCCGGCACGTGATGCAGACGGCGTTCGCGGGCACGAGGGTGGAGCTGTCGGACGGGTCGCTGGCCGCCTCTCCGGCCTCCGGGCTCACCCGTGACGTGCACGCGCTGTGGCGGCGGCACGCCGAGCTGGTCAGGCATTCGCTGGGGCACGGCTTCTACCAGGGATGGGACATGCATCCTTCCCATCTGGTGAGCCGCTTCGCCACCGTTTACGCCTTCCATCTGGAGCGCTATGACGCGTACCAGGAGCGGGTGAGAGCGTGGGAGGAGCAGCGGGAGGCGGGGGGCGGCGTCATGGACGAGCCCGCCACGATCCGGACGCTGGTGGCCGCTCTCAGGCGCGCGGACGCGGCCCTGCCCTGACGTGAGGGGCGGGGTCAGTCGCGTTCGACCAGGGACCGCCACTGGCGTACCAGGCGCCACTCCACCGGGTCGGACCAGCTCGCTCGCACGGCGGAGCCCATGTGGAAGGCGCGGATGCCGTAGTCGAGCAGCGCCGGCACGTGCGCCGGCTTCAGCCCGCCCCCGGCCAGGATGATCGAGCCGTCACCGGCGTCGGCGCGCGCCCTCAGCACGGGCAGCCCCTCCCCCACCCCGTTGGGCGAGCCCGAGGTGAGCACGGTGGCCAGGTTGGGCAGCAGCCGCACGGCCCGCCAGGACGCCTGGACGTCGGCGGCGTGATCGACCGCCCGGTGGAACGTCCACGGGAGCGGCGAGACGGCGTGGATGAGCGCCTCGGTCGCCGTGAGGTCGACCTTCCCCGAGCCGTCGAGGAACCCGAACACGAACCCCGCCGCCCCCGCCTGCGCCAACGCCTTGGCGTCCCGCCTCAGGCGGTCGAGCACGTCGGAGTCGGCGATGAAGTTGGCGTCACAGCGGAGCATCACCATCTGAGGGAGGGGGCACTCCGCGGCGATCGCGGCAACCGTGTCCGGGGAGGGGGTCAGCCCGTCGGCCGCCATGTCGGCGACGACCTCCAGCCGGTCGGCTCCACCCTGTTCAGCTGCCACGGCGTCACGCACGTTGAGGGCGATCACCTCGAGCAGGGATCCGGTCATGGAGGAGAGGTTATATGGTGCTCTGCACCGTTCCGCCGCTGATCACACCAAAAAGTCCCCGCCAACGGCCTCCCCGCCGCCGCAGGGCCCGTTTCAGGCCCTCAAACGCTCCCACAGCGCCCGCGCGACCGGAACCCCCTGCCAGGCCCCACCGGACAAGCCCGCAGCCCGCCACGTGCCCTGTGGGGCGGGGCGCCGGGAGGCGCGCTTGGCCCCGATCCCGGTGGGACCGGGGCCATGAGTGCGGGGTGTCAGGCGGAGATGAGTTCGGCCATGGTCAGGTCACGGAAGGCCGTTGTGGTCTGGTCCCGCGACGCGCGCTCGAAGAGGGCGCCGGACGCGCGGTGGGGAAGGTCCACCGTACGGACGTGGCGGAACCCGCGCCTGCGGTAGTACTCCTGCAGCCGCCAGTTCCCCTTGGCGCAGTCCAGGCGCAGCCACGGCAGCCCGGCCGCGTGGGCGTAGGTGCAGGCCCAGTCCAGGAGGGCGTCCCCGAGGCCGCTGCCGGACCAGGGACGGGCCACGGCGAGCTTGTGGACATAAAGGGCAGCCCCGGGGTCGTCGTCGAGTGTCCAGAACTCGGGGTCGGCGTTGTCGTCGACGGCTATCGTGGCCACCGGCGGGGCCGATTCGTCGGGGTCCAGGTATCTGAGCTCGTCTTCGAGCAGGAACAGCACCCGCTCCTCGATGAGCGGCACGATGCGCTCGGGGCCGAAGCCCCCGCGCGGCCACTGCCGCACTCCTTGCGAGTAGAGCCACTCGGAGGCGTCCGCGAGCAGCGTGAGTATGCCGGGAAGGTCCTCGGGCTCAGCTCTGCGGAGCGCGAGCGGGTGAAGAAGCGTGTTGGTGTGCATAATACAACTCCCGTTGCGTAGGGTTTACGCGCATACGCAAAGCGTGATGAAGCAATGGTGCGCGTAGCCGAAAATGGGGCCTCAACCCGATATATATGGATAAATGGCGATTTAGGGGAGTATGCACGACTCCCCTAGGCCAGCGAGGCGGCTAATTTCTCGCTGCGCCCGGCCCCAGCCGGCGGGATCACCCCTTCAACCGAGCTCGTTAGCGGCCATCGAGCTCGTATCTGATCAAATGTTTGTCGGCGGGCAGCACCGACACCGCGACACGCACTGGCATGTCGGCCCCGTCGTATCCAACTCGGACATACACCATGACTGGTGTGCCGAGCTCGAGCTGGAGGCGCTCGGCCTCCTCCTGGTTGGGCATACGGGCCCAGATGTCGTCGGTGACGCGCACCTGCGCATGCCCCAGCTCCTCCAGCACCCGGTTCGCCCCTCGCGCGATGTCTCCGGGCCTGGCGATCTCGGAGTCGGCAACCATGTCACGAGGGAAGTAGGAATCGTTGGTGTTGTACGGCTGGCCGTCCACGAAACGCAGACGGCGTCGCACCACCGCCAATTCCCCGTCCGCCAGCTCCAGTCTGCTGGCGATCTCCTCGACGGGAGAAACCGTCAGCACCTCGATGTACTGGCTTGGCTCGCGGCCTTCCTGCGCCACGGCATAGGCGAAGGCTTCCCGCAGTTCCCCAGAAGGTTGTGGCTCCAGCTCCCGCTGCGGATAGATCAGCAGCGGTCGGCGGTCTCTGACCACGGTTCCGCGCCGCGGCGTGCGCGTAACGAGCCCCTCATTGACGAGCTCTCCCAGGGCCAGCCTTACGGTGTTCCTGCTCACCCCATGGTCTTCCATGAGCTGCGCCTCGGTCGGCAGCTGTGACCCCGGGCCGAGGACGCCCGAGTAGATGGCCCGACGCAACTCCGCAGCCACCTGCTGATACAGCACCGACCTTGCCACTTTCACCCCTTTTGTTCCAACAATTTAGACGATCTGGTTCTAGCAGGCCACAACCCCTTGACCGAACCGCCTCCACCGGCCCATCATCCATTCGTTGGTACAAATCCATCTAAAGGCCGGTGAGGGGGTGAAGGCCAGTGTTGCCGGTCCGCACGGGTACGCCGTACCTGCCCTGGCATTCCCCTTGCGAAGCAACACGTTTACTGCGTTACGGGTTGCGTCGCCAGGGGTTCACCCACACCTACCAGAGCATGGGCATCGGTGTGCGCGAGCTATCGGTGTTGACTGAGCTGACCGTGTGGTGCAATGACGGATCCTTTGTCTGGAATGAGGAGGGTGGCGCCCCCGTCACGCACCCCATTGATGACCCGGTTGGTGCAGCTCAACGCATCGCCGCACGTTACCGGCAACGGGAGCTTTCACACTCCCCCATCGACTCCGTGCGCGAACCAACGGTCTAGGACTCCATCCCTCGCCGGAGTCCTGGCGCCGTCGCGCACGGGACAGGAAGCGCGTCCTGGCGGGTCCCCCACGCCCGCCAGGGCGCGTTTTCCTCCAAGGGACCAACGCAGGGCCTCGCGCCTTCCCGCCATGGGCGGGGGCCGCGCCCTTCCAGGCGGATCCCGCGCCCCAGGCGCGTGAGTGACCGCCGTCCGCGCCGATTCCCGGGCGCTCGCCGGCCTTCGGGTCCTCGCCGATCCCCAGGTGCCCGCCGCCCTCCGGATGCGCACGTCACCAAGGTTCCTCGCCGACCCCGAAGCACTCGCCGCCGCCCAGAACGGCGCACCCCATCTTTTACGGTCGCCACGGGCGACCCCACCCGCCGACCACGGCCGGGCCCCGTCCAGGGAGACGCTTCTCCGGTGTGCGGGGCCGGGCGCCGTCACGGCACGGCACGACCGGCTGGGTGGTTCCGTCGAGGACCGGCGGGCAGGCGGGATCGCGACTCGTGACCCGCAGGTCACGCGTGTCACCGAGATCCCATCAGTCATCGTTCGCCGCCAGTCCGAGCCGTCCGCGTCGACGCCTTCTGACATCATCATCAACCCTCGGAGCCGAACCTGTGGGCCCCTTCGTGATGGTGGGACTGGTGGGATTTTCCGGTACCAATCCAATTTCCGGAACAAGGTCAACTAGCGGGAGGATTTGCGCTGGACCGGATGATCATCCAGATTCCCGTCATCCTCCACCGGCACCCAGTCCACCAGGGTCAACCGCTCGTCGACCCGGCGGTAGGCGGCCCGCACCCGCCGGCCGCGCTCCGGAGAGCCGTCGCCGCACCAGTTCCCGTACACGAAGCACCCCGGCACCGCCGCCAGCCGGACCATCACCACCACGTACGGCACCCCGAACCCCGGCATGAACGGCTGATGGTTGACGATCCAGCTCTCGACCACCCCCTCGGGCTCCACGTCCCGCCAGTGCCACGCCTCCGTGCGGCACTCGGGACAGAACGCCCGCGCCGGGAAACGCACCGCCCCGCACCCGTCGCACTCCTGCACGGCGAACTCCTGCCCGGCGACCCGCTCCCACCACTGCCTGGAGTCCCGGTCGGGTTCGGGCCGGTAGGCCGTCATCATGATCTCCTCAAGATCAGGGCGGAGGTGGCCGGCAGGATGTAGCCGGGCTGGGCCGTGGACAGCGCGACCTCGGCTCCGGGCACCTGGCGGTCCCCGGCGTCGCCTCTGAGCTGGGATACCGCCTCGGCGATGTGGTTGATGCCGTGGACGTAGCCTTCGGACAGGAAGCCGCCGTGGGTGTTGACCGGGAGCGGACCGTCCGGCGCCGTCGCGCCCGAGGCCACGTACGGGCCGCCCTCGCCCTTCTCGCAGAAGCCGTAGTCCTCGAGCTGGACGATCACCGAGTACGTGAAGCAGTCGTACAGCTCGGCCACGTCGATGTCCGCCGGTCCCAGCCCGGCCTGCGCGTAGAGGCGCGGGGCCAGGGCGGCGGCCGCGGTCACCGTGGGGTCGGCGGACGGGCCCGAGAGGTGGGACGTGCCGCCGCCCCAGGCCGCGGCCGAGATCAGCACCGGAGGGCGGCGGAGAGCGCGGGCGCGTTCGGCCGTGGTGACGACCACGGCGCAGGCTCCGTCCGTCTCCAGGCAGCAGTCCAGCAGCCGGAACGGCTCCGCGATCCACCTGCTCGCCAGGTAGTCGTCCAGCGTGATGGGGGTGCGCATCAGGGCACGCGGGTTCTTGGCCGCGTTGGCGCGCTGGGTGACGGCTAGTTGCCCGAAATGCTCCGCTTGAGTGCCATATTTCAGCATGTGTGCGCGGGCGTACATGGCGTACTGCTGCGGCGGCGCCACATACCCGTACGGCGCTTGATACTGCACCTCCGGGCTCGCCGGCACGCCCCGGCCGGTGCCGCCCATGCGGAACTCGGAACGGGCGTTGATGGCCCGGTAGCACACCACCGTCTCGGCCACCCCGGCCGCCACCGCCAGCACCGCCTGACCGACGACCGCGTGCGAGACACTGCCGCCGCCGAACTGGTCGAGATGCCAGGCGAGGTCGGTCAGGCCCAGCGCGGGGGCCACCAGCGTGGGGGCGGCGGAGTCACCGACGCGGTGCGTGGCCAGCCCGTCCACCTCGTCCACCGACAGCCCCGCGTCCTCCAGCGCGGCCAGCACGGCACGGCAGGCCAGCGTGAGGGTGCTGACGCCCGAGTCCTTCGTGAAGGGGGTGTAGCCGACCCCGGCTATCGCGGTGCGGTCTCGGATATCAAGCAAGCGCTTGGGCACAAACGTCACGTTAGGCCTGAAATTTCCCCCATGTCAACGCACCCGCCCACCGGTCGCCCGGGCGGGGGCGACCGGGCGCCAGCGGCCCGTTACGCCCCGTGGGGCATGCGAACTTGACATGGTTTCCTGGTTCGCCCTACCGTCCAAGCAAGCGCTTGGTATGATAGAGCGCAGACGGTGGACTAGGAGGCGGACCATGAGCACACACGCTGCCCGGCTCGTCGCGCCGGACGGCTGTCGCGGCCTTCCGACGCCCCCTCAGCGCAGGATTCGCAACGGAGCCGCCATGCCGACCGGCCCTTCACCCCACAGCGCGAACGGTCACCTCGACAGCCTCCGCTTCCGGCAGGTGCTCGGGAGGTTCGCGACCGGTGTGGTGGCGATCACGGCGGTCGATCCGATGAACGGCCTGCCGTCCGGCCTGGCGGCCAACTCCTTCACCTCGGTCTCGCTCGACCCGCCCCTGGTGGCGTTCTGCGTCGCCTACACCAGCACCAGCTGGCCCAAGGTGCGCGGCGCGAAGGTCATCACCGTGAACGTGCTGGCCGAGGATCAGCAGGCGGTGTGCGCCCAGATGGCGACCAAGGGCGGCGACAAGTTCGCGGGCCTGGAGTGGACCGGCTCCCCCGGTGGCAACCCGGTGCTCGAAGGCGCGCTGGCCTGGATCGACTGCGCGGTCGAGGCCGAGCACCCGGCGGGTGACCACATGATCGTGGTGGCCCGGGTGCTCCAGCTCGACACCCACTCCGAAGGTGGCCCGCTGCTGTTCTTCCGCGGGGGCTACGGAGGCTTCGTTGAGCGTCTCTGACGGGCGCGCAGGATCGTCAGGACACAGCGAGCACGCTCCTCCAGGCGTGACGGGCGCGATGAGCTCGACGGGCGCGATGGGGCCGGAGAGTGCGGTGCCGGGGCTGCGCGGAGAGGCGCGGTCCTGGCTGGAGGAGGCGCTGAGCGGCGAGTTCGCGCACGTCAAAGGGCTCGGCGGGCCCGGGCGCGAGCACGAGGGCCACGAACTGCGGCAGGCGTGGGAGCGCCACCTCGGTAAGGCCGGCTGGACCTGCCTGGGCTGGCCCGAGCGGTACGGCGGCCGCGCCGCGTCCCTGGAGGACCAGGTCGCCTTCTACGAGGAGTACGCCAGGGCCGACGCCCCCGCCAGGGTGGGCCACATCGGCGAGGGGCTGATCGGCCCGACCATTCTCGAATTCGGCACCGACGAGCAGAAAGACCGCTTCCTGCCGCCGATCCAGCGCGGCGACGAGCTCTGGTGCCAGGGCTACTCCGAGCCCGAGGCGGGCTCCGACCTGGCCAACGTGCAGACGAAGGCGCACCTGGAAGGCGGCGAGTGGGTCGTCACCGGGCAGAAGGTGTGGACGTCGCTGGCGCACGTGGCCGACTGGTGCTTCGTGCTGTGCCGTACCGAGCCCGGCTCGCAGCGGCACAAGGGCCTGTCGTACCTGCTCGTCCCCATGGACCGGGCGGGCGTGGACGTGCGGCCGATCGTGCAGCTCACCGGTACGTCGGAGTTCAATGAGGTGTTCTTCGACGGCGCGCGCACGGCGGCGGGGAACATCCTCGGAGCGCCGGGCGACGGCTGGCGGGTCGCGATGGCCACGCTCGGCTACGAGCGGGGTGCCTCGACGCTCGGGCAGCAGATCGGGTTCAGGCGGGAGCTGGCCAAGGTCGTCGAGACCGCCGGACGGACGGGCGCGATCGACGATCCGGTGCTGCGTGACAGGCTCGTCCAGTCGTGGCTGGAGCTGGAGATCATGCGGCTGAACGCGCTCCGGATGCTGCGGCGGCCGAACCCGGGGCCCGAGGTGTCGATCGCCAAGCTCTACTGGTCGGAGTGGCACCGGAGGCTGGGCGAGTTGGCGCAGGCCGTGCAGGGGAAGGCAGGGCTGGTGACCGAGCCCACCCAAGACGCCCAGGACGGCCGGGCCGGTGAGGCCGGGCAGGGCGAGTTCAATGAGTTGCAGCGGCTCTACCTGTTCAGCCGCGCCGACACGATCTATGCCGGATCCAGCGAGATCCAGCGGAACATCATCGCCGAGCGCACCCTGGGACTCCCCCGCTGATTGGAGCACGGATGCCCCCGTACCCGAAGGCGCACGGACTGCTCGACGGCAAGGTGACGCTCGTGACGGCCGCCGCAGGGGCGGGCATCGGCTACGCGACCGCGAGGCGCTGTGCCGAGGAAGGCGCCACGATCGTCGTCTCGGACCGGCACGAGCGCCGCCTGGCCGCCGCCGCCGACGCGCTGACCGAGCTCACCGGCGTCAAACCGCTGGCCGTGCCGTGCGACGTGACGTCAGAGGCGCAGGTGCTGGCGCTGTTCGACGCGGTGGTGGAGGCGCACGGCAGGCTCGACGTGGTGGTCAACAACGCCGGTCTCGGCGGTACGGCGTCGCTGGCGGAGATGTCCGACGAGCAGTGGCACATGGTCATCGACGTCACCCTCAACGGCACCATGCGCTGCACCAGGGCCGCGCTCAGGCAGATGATCGCCCAGGGCTCCGGCGTCATCGTGAACAACGCCTCGGTGATCGGCTGGCGGGCCCAGCGCGGGCAGTCGCACTACGCCGCCGCCAAGGCCGGGGTGATGGCGCTGACCAGGTGCGTCGCGCTGGAGGCCGCCGAGCACGGCGTGCGGGTGAACGCGGTGGCGCCCTCGCTGGCGGTGCACCCGTTCCTGGCGAAGGTGACCAGCGAGGAGCTGCTGGCGGAGCTGGCTGCCAAGGAGGCGTTCGGGCGGTCGGCGGAGCCGTGGGAGGTGGCGAACGTGATCGTCTTCCTGGCCAGCGACTACTCGTCGTACATGACGGGCGAGGTGGTCTCGGTCTCCTCGCAGCACCCCTGACGAGGGACGTCCGCGCCTACCCTGACGCGGGCCTGTCAGGGAAAGATCAGGGTGGTCGGCAGGGTCCCGGGGATCTAGTGTCCGAGGCATGGGCGCACGCTCCTCCTTCCTGCTCGATGTCCTCATGGCAGAGTTCGGCGAGTCGATCAAGCGAGACCCCGCCGCTTTTAGGCGGAAATTTCGGAAAATGGCGGCCTCTCCGTTCGCGTTCTACCGGGGCAGTGCCTGCCTGTTCTACGCGGACATGACCGAGTCCTACGCGGACCGTTCCTACCTGGACGAACCCACCAGCCGGGTCTGGATCCACGGCGACCTGCACGCCGAGAACTTCGGCACGTACATGAACGCCTCCGGCGTCCTCGTCTTCAACGTCAACGACTTCGACGAGGCCTACGTGGGCCCGTACGTCTGGGACCTCAAGCGCTTCGCCGCCAGCGTGGCGCTCATCGGTTACGCCAAGGCGCTGTCCGACGACTCGATCAGCGTGCTCGTCACCGACTTCGCCGCCGCCTACCTGGTCGAGCTGGGCGCCCTCGCCGCGGGCGGGGACGACGCGATCGGCTCGCTCACCCTGGAGACCACCAGCGGCGTGCTGCACCGGGTGCTCCAGACGGCGCGGCTCAGCACGCGGGTGGCGCTGCTGGACGTGGAGACCGTGATCGACGACTATGACCGGCGGTTCGCGCTCATGGAGGGGCGGGAGCCGGTGGACGCGGCGACCAGGAAGGCGGTGCTGGCCGCGTTCGAGGAGTACCTGACCACGCTGCCCGTGCAGGCCAACCCGGTCGAGCACGTGATCAAGGACGTGGCGCTGCGCAAGGGCGTGGGCATCGGGTCGGCGGGGCTGCCCTCGTACAACCTGCTGCTCGAAGGGCGCTCGCAGGCGCTGGAGAACGACGTCATCCTCTACATGAAGCAGGCGGCCGTGCCCGCGGTGGCCCGTCACGTCACCGACGAGAAGGTGGCCTCGTACTTCCTGCACCAGGGGCATCGCACGGCGGAGTCGCAGCGGGCGCTGCAGGCGTACGCCGATCCCTGGCTGGGATACACGACGCTCAACGGGGTGGGGCAACTCGTGGCCGAGGTGTCGCCGTACTCGGCGGACCTGGGCTGGGACGACGTGAACGAGCCGGCCGAGCTGCGCTCGATCGTGCAGGACCTGGGGCGGGCGGTGGCGCGCATGCACTCGGTGGCCGACGACGAGTCCAGTCACGACCTGGTCGACTTCTCGACGGAGGAGGCGATCGTGGCGGTCATCGGCAACGACAAACCCGGATTTATCGGGATGCTGGTGGATTTCGCCCACCGGTACGGGGCACAGGCCCGGGAAGACCATCAACGGTTCGTCGACCTGTTCCGCAACGGCCGGCTCCCTGGCGTCTGACCGTTCCTATGGACTGAGCATGAGGTGCACGTGCTCAGCCGAACGCTCCGAACGGTGTTGAGCGTTCTGGTCGCCCGCGTTCGTGCCGTGTCCGGGCGGCACGGATCGTGTCCGTGGTCCGGGGATATGGGGGCGGGGTCCCTCACGCCTGCGGACGTCCGGTCCGGCCTGGACGGTCCGATGCCCCTGCTCATCGCTCCGGTGGGCAGGGGGCGGTGCCGTCCGTCGCCGGATCGGGTGCCCTTGGGCGCGTCTGCCGATCGCCACGGCGGCTGCGTCGTGGCGGGTGGTCGTGCGTTTCGTGGAGGTCAGCGGGGCCTGCCAGTGCTGGGCGCCCCACTTGGAGGTGTAGGCCGGGTCGGCGGCGATGATCGCGATCCCACTCTGGTTGGCCATCGAGGCCAGCCGAGCGCGCAGCCTGCTCGTGGGCATGCCGGAGATCACCTGGCGGAAGCGTTTGCGGCGGCCGTGCTTCTCCCGGGTCTTCTCCGTGGCGAAGTCGAGGTCCTCGATGGCGATGGCGTTCACACCGCAGGCTCTTGCCCAGTGCAGCAGCCGGGTCAGGGCGTGGCGGACCTGGGCGTCGCGATGCTCGGCGTTGCCGGACAGATCGAAGGTGAAGCGGCGGGGGTTGCCGATCGGGTTGCCGTGGGTGTCCAGGCGCCAGGCGGCCAGGTGGTCGGCGTTGGTGTCCACCCCGATCACCCCTGCGGCGAGCGCGGCCGCCATGGGTACGGTCGGGGCCGCGGGAATCTGCCAGGAGGCGGTGATATACCAGCGCCCGCGCGCCGCGTCCAAGTGGATGCGGTAGGCCACGGCCCGGTTAACCTCGATACGATCCCGCCACTCCGTGCCCCGGTGGGCGAAGGCCACCCGGCAGGCCAACACGTAGCGGCCGTGCGGCGCGTTCGCGTGATGCGCCAGCGGCGCGGGCAGCCGGATCGACACCTGGCCGTCAGGGGTGATGCGGATGGTCTCGTTGCCGTAGCGTTTGCCGGACTCGCCATCAGCGGCCAGAAACCACCGCTCGGCTTCCCACGTCTGCCGCCACTCGGCCTCGGTCAGCCCGGCGGCCCTCAGGTGGTGCCGGGTACGGGCCAGCCGTTTGCCGCCCCGCACCACACGCACCCGCCCGGCCTGCTGGTCGGCCTTCCGCCGCTTCAGCCGATCTTGCAGGACGTGCAGGCGGCGGGACTTGGCGAACCACTCCCGCGCCGAGCGGTAGCCGCCCGGTTCCTTGCGGGTGCCCTTCTTCCCGATGGGCAGCGACAACCGGCGGGTGATCATGGCGATGGCGGCCTGGAGATCGCGGATGTGATCGGCCTGACCGCGGCGGGCCAGCGCCCACTGATCATGGGACGCCTTGGTAATGGCCCCGGCCCAGCGCGCCGACGACTGCACGGTCAACTCGCGCTTGCGCGACGCCCAAGTGCCGGCGCAGTGCTCCAGCCCATCGGCGCACCTGGTCTTCAGGTCCGAGGAGGCCAGCGCGCCCAGATGCGCACCGACCAGACGCAGCACCTGCTCGTCTACCGGGGTGAGGTGCTTGAGCCGGTCGCGCACGGCGACACCGGACGGGCCCGGCACCACGAAGGCGGGGGCGATCGGGCGCAGCTCAGCCACGCTGGAGGCCATCCAGCGCGATGCCGGCGCGGTCCGGGGCCGACCGGGGGACACGGACGGTCAGCGCTTGTGGATCGCGGCCGAACGGGCACGCTGGCGTGACTCGCACGAGCCCCTCCCGAATTTCACGTTGCGTATCCGTAACGAGACCAAGAGTTTACTCTGCTGGATGATGAAGCCGGAATCCGAGCAGAGTGCGCACCGGCGCGACAGCGCCGTGGGAGGGGACTACCCGCTGCGCGTGCACATGCCGTCGAGTCGGCACTCTGGCGATGACGTGAGCAGAGTTACAGCATGCACCTTCACCCACACTCAAACACCAAGAGCTCCGAACCCCCGCGACCGCGCAGGGGTCAGACGGAAGGACTTCAGAGCAGCTCGCGTAGCGCCTTGGCGAAGTTCGCCAACGCTTGCGGCTCGCACCGCAGGTAGAGATACGGCTCCGTCAGCTCCACCTCGATGACCACAGGCTCGCCCCCGGATAGCCGGACCAGGTCGACCCTGGCGTGGAGAAGGGGCTGAGGTACGGCGGCGAGCGCCTTCTCCACGAGATCGACCTGGTCCGGGGCTGGTGTGCGCCTCTCGGCTAGTCGATCTCGACCATGTCCTCGATGCCCACGATGCTGCGGTTGGCGGCGGTCGCGGCGTTGCCGTTGACGTTGTTGACGCTGGTCGCGCCGCGGCCGCTCACATTGCTGCTGACGACGTTGCCGAAGTTGTTGCCCGACTGCGAGGAGCTGCGGTTGGAGCTGGAGTTACCCGCGTTGACGTCCGCGTACGCGGGGGCCGCCAGCAGGGTCACCCCGGCAGCGGCGGCGGCGACGAGACCGGTCACGCAGAGCTTCTTCACCATGGTCATGGTCCTTTCAGATCGTGTTGGCTTTGGACGTCAGCCGGTCAGTAGAAGATGTAGGTCACCGTGATGCCGCCGTTGGTGGCGGTCGGCGCGATGCCGTTGACGTTGTTGACGTTCGTCGAGAACTCTCTGCCGCGGTTGACGCCGGTGACATTCCCGAAGTTGTTTCCGGACTGGGACGAGTCGCTGTTGCCGCTCCAGTTGCCGGCGCGGGTGTCGCCGCTCAGCGGCCCCAACCAGTCGTCGTCGGCGTGGGCCGGGGCAGCCAGGAGTGCGCCGCCGACGGCCGCGGCCAGCACGGCTGCGGCGGCGCACACTCTTTTGATCAACTTCTGCTCCTTCGCCGGTAGGGTTCAGGGCCGGCGAGCACGGGCGCGCCGCCCCTTTGACCTTCCTTGACCGCAGGAGATCAAGGTCACAGCGAGCATATAACCGTGAGTTGTCGATCGGTAGCTATGAGTTACCAGAATATTATTCGCCCAATACGCTGACAGAAGACGTCAGTGACCCTGCCCTAACGTCCGCCGCATGATCTTCGAACTACGCCAATACACGCTGCTGCCCGGGCAGCGGGACACCTTGATCGAGCTGTTCGAGCGCGAATTCGTGGAGACCCAGGAGGCGACGGGGATGCGGGTCACCGGCACCTTCCGCGAAGAGGGCGCGCCCGACCGGTTCGCCTGGCTCCGCGCGTTCCCGTCCATGGCGGCGCGCAAGGACGCGCTGGAGGCCTTCTACGGCGGTCCCGTGTGGCAGGCCCACCGGGACGCCGCCAACGCCACCATGATCGACAGCGACGACGTGCTCCTCCTGCACTCCGTGGGGGCCGAGCCGCCCGCCTGGGAGCGGCCGCCCGCGGGCGCGACCGAGCTGCCGACGTCCCTGTACGCCGCCACGATCTACCACGTCGAGGACGGCTTCTCCGCCTTCTTCGCCCGTGAGGTCGCGCCCGTGCTGGCCGAGGCCGGGGTGCCGCCCGTCGCGTGCCTGGAGACGGAGCACTCGGAGAACAACTTCCCCCGTCTTCCGGTCCGGACTGGGGAGAACGTGTTCGTGTGGCTCGCCCGCTTCGACCCGGCCGAGGAGGAGCGGGAGGTGGACCTCCCGATGCTGAAGCCCCGCCTGACGGCCGCCCCCGAGCGCATCCTGCTCCGCCCGACCGCCCGCTCGGCCATGCGCTGAACCGTCCGGCTCACGTCCCGTACACGGGCTCCGGCGACGGGGCGGCGGCCAGGAGCCCGGCGACCGCGTCGCCGACGGCCGCGGGGTCCCAGCGGGCGCCGCGCTCGGCCCGCTCGCCGTGGCGCCAGCCCGTGGCCAGGGCGATCGAGCCGCCCTCCACCTCGAACACCCGCCCCGTCACCTGACCCGACTCCTCGGAGCCGAGCCAGACGACGAGCGGGGCGATGTTGGCCGGGTCCATGGGGTCGAAGCCGGACTCCGGCCTGGCCATGGTCGCGGCGAACACCTCCTCGGTCATGCGGGTGCGGGCGGCGGGAGCGACGGCGTTCACCGTCACGCCGTACCTGCCCAGCTCGGCCGCGGCCACCTGAGTCAGGGCCGCGATGCCCGCCTTGGCGGCCGAGTAGTTGGCCTGGCCGACGCTGCCCAGCAGGCCCGCGCCGGACGAGGTGTTGATCACCCGCCCCGTGACGCGCTCGCCCGCCTTGGCGCTCTCCCGCCAGTACGCCGCCGCGTGGCGCAGCGGCAGGAAGTGACCCTTGAGATGGACGCGGACGACGTCGTCCCACTCCTGCTCGGTCATGGAGACGAGCATCCGGTCCCTGACGAAGCCCGCGTTGTTCACCAGGACGTCGAGGCGGCCGTACGCGCTGACGGCGGTCTTGACCAGCCGGGCCGCGCCGCCCCAGTCGGACACATCGTCGCAGTTGGCCACCGCCTGTCCGCCGAGCGCCTCGATCTCCGCGACCACCTCCAGCGCGGGGCCTCCCGAGGCGCCCTCGCCGCCGGGGCCCGTGCCGAGGTCGTTCACCACGACGCGGGCGCCCTGCCGGGCGAACTCCAGCGCGTGCTCCCTCCCGATCCCCCGTCCGGCGCCCGTCACGATCACCACGCGGCCAGCACAGATTCCCACACAGACCTCCCAGAAGGATCATGCAGAGATATCAGGAAATGTCGCTGGAGGCCAGGTGTCGCCAGGCGGGGATCTCGCCGCCGCCGTCCACCCGTACCTCCGCGCCCGTGACGTAGCCGGGCGCGGCCAGCCACAGGCAGGCCGCGGCCACGTCGGCGGGTGTCGCCATCCGGCCCGACGGGATGGCCGCTCCCATCCCGTCCTCCTGCCCGCCGTAGTGGGAGGCGGCGTTCCCGGTGGTGTTCTCGGTGGCGGCGAGGCCGACGACGACCGTGTTGACGCGCACCTCCGGGGCCCACTCTGCGGCCAGGCAACGGGCCAGGTGGTGCAGCCCGGCCTTGGCGGCGCCGTACGCGGAGGTGCCGGGCGAGGGGCGGGCGCCGCTGGCGCTGCCGATCATCACGATCGCCCCGCCGGCGGCGGCGAGCAGCGGGTACGCGAACTGCGAGACCAGCAGCGGGGCCGTCAGGTTGAGCTCGACGACCCGGGCGTGCAGGCGCGGCGAGGTGCCGTCGAGCGGCGCGTACGGCGAGCCGCCGGCGTTGTTGACCACCACGTCCAGCCGGTCGAACCCGGACATCAGCCGCTCCACGTCCTCGGCCACCCGCACGTCGGCCCGCGCGAACCGGATCCCCGGCGCCGGGGCGGCCGGCTCGCGCCGGGCGCAGACCGTCACGTCGGCGCCCGCCTCCCGGAAGGCGCGGGCGATCCCCGCGCCGATGCCCTGGGTGCCGCCGGTCACCAGGACGGCCCTGCCCGCGTAGTCGTAAGTCACGGTCACGGGTGCTACCGTACCAAGCAAGCGTTAGGTGCAACCAGGGAGTCTCATGGGGATCACTCTGCGGGCCGGGCCGATCGCCGAGGTGGTCATGGACGTGCCGCCGGTGAACGCGTTGACCGTGCGCGGCTGGGAGGAGCTGGCCTGGACCCTCCGGCGGGCCGGGGAGGACCCGGAGACCAGGGTGGTGGTGCTGCGGGCCGAGGGGCGCGGGTTCAACGCCGGGGTCGACATCAAGGAGCTGCGGGACGCCGAGGGGTACGAGGCGCTGGTCGGGGTCAACCGGGCATGTTACGCGGCGTTCGCGGCGGTCTACGAGTGCGCGGTGCCGGTGATCGCGGCGGTGCACGGCCACTGCCTGGGCGGCGGCGTCGGCCTGGTGGGGAACGCCGACATCGTGGTGGCCAGTGAGGACGCGTACTTCGGGCTGCCCGAGGTGGACAGGGGCGCGCTGGGCGCGGCCACGCACCTGGCCAGGCTGGTGCCGCAGCACCTGATGCGGGCCATGGTCTACACGTGCAGGAACGTGACGGCGGCCGAGCTGCACGCGTTCGGGTCGGTGCTGGAGGTGGCGCCGCGCGACAAGCTGCGGGACGCGGCGCTGGAGGTGGCGGGGCAGATCGCCGCGAAGGACCCGTACGTGATCCGCCGCGCCAAGGAGTCCCTCAACGGCATCGACCCCGTGGACGTCAAGCGCAGCTACCGCTTCGAGCAGGGCTTCACCTTCGAGCTGAACCTGATGGGCGCCGGAGACCGGCACAGGGAGCGATTCACGTGACCAAGCTGATGTCGGCCGAGGAGGTCGCGGGCACGGTCGAGAGCGGGATGACGATCGGGATCGGCGGCTGGGGCTCGCGGCGCAAGCCGATGGCCCTCGTCCGCGCCCTCCTGCGCTCCCCCGCCACCGACCTCACGATCGTCTCGTACGGCGGCCCGGACGTGGGCATGCTGTGCGCGGCGAAGAAGGTGCGCAGGGTCGTGGCCCCGTTCGTGACGCTCGACTCCATCCCCCTGGAACCCCATTTCCGGCGGGCCAGGCAGGCCGGGGAGATCGAGTTCGTGGAGTACGACGAGGGGATGTTCATGTTCGGGCTGCTCGCGGCGGCGCACCGGCTGCCGTTCCTGCCGACGCGGGCGGGGCTGGGGTCGGACGTGCTGCGCGTCAACCCCGGGCTGCGGACGGTGCGGTCGCCGTACGCGGACGGGGAGGAGCTGGTCGCGGTGCCCGCGCTGACCATGGACGTGGCCCTCGTCCACCTGAACCGGGCCGACGCGCGGGGCAACGCCCAGTACCTGGGGACCGACCCGTACTTCGACGACCTCTACGCCAAGGCGGCGCGGCGGTGCTACGTCTCGTGCGAGCGGGTCGTGGAGAGCCTGCTGAAGGAAGGGCCCGTGCAGTCGCTGCTGATCAGCCGATCGATGGTGGCGGGGGTGGTGGAGGCGCCGGGCGGGGCGGGGTTCACCGCGTGCGAGCCCGACTACGGGCGCGACGAGGCGCTGCAGCGGCGCTACGTGGAGACGCCTTGGGAGGAGTTCGATGAACAGCAGGGCTGACGTGTGCGTGGTGGCGTGCGCGGAGGCGTTCCGGGGTGACGGCGAGATCCTGGCGGCGGGCATCGGCGGGCCGGTCACGGTGCTGGCGGCGCGGCTGGCGCGGCTGACGTTCGAGCCGGAGCTGCTCACGCACGACGGCACCTGCCTGCTCACCGGCGACGTGCCCGCGCTGGGCGAGGCGCCCGGGGTGGTGGAGGGGTGGCTGCCGTTCCGCGAGCACCTGTGGCTGGTGCTGAACGGGCGCCGGCACGTCATGCTCGGGGCGAGCCAGATCGACCGGTACGGCAACACGAACATCTCCTGCATCGGCGACTGGGCCCGCCCCAAGGCGCAGCTGCTGGGCGTGCGGGGTGCCCCGGGGAACACCCGCTGCGACCCCACCAGCTACTGGATCCCCCGGCACTCCCCCCGGGTGTTCGTGCCTTCGGTGGACATGGTCAGCGGGGTCGGGACCGACAGGGGCGCCTTCGACCTGCGCCGCGTCGTGACGAACCTGGCCGTCCTGGACTTCCGCACCCCCGGCGGAACCATGCGCCTGGTGTCGGTGCACCCGGGGGTCGAGGTGGACGACGTCGTGGCGGCGACCGGCTTCGAGCTGGACATTCCCGACAACGTGCCCCGGACGCGCGGGCCGACCGTCGAGGAGCTGGAGGTCCTGGACCGGCTCGACCCCGAGCGCCTGCGGGACCGGGAGCCGGCGTGAGGACCGCGCTGACGTCCCTGGTCGGGTGCCGCCACCCGATCGTGCAGACCGGCATGGGGTACGTCGCGGGCGCCCGGCTTGCGGCGGCCACCTCCCAGGCCGGCGGGCTCGGCGTGATCGGCGCCGCGACGATGTCCGTGGCCGAGATGACCGCCGCGATCAGGCGGGTGAAGGAGCGCACGGACGCGCCGTTCGGGGTGAACCTGCGATCCGACGCCGACGACGCCGCAGAGCGGATCGGGGTGCTGATCAGGGAGGGCGTACGCGTGGCGTCGTTCGCGATGGCGCCCAAGCGGGACCTGATCGCCCGGCTCAAGGACGCGGGCGTGGTCACGATCCCGTCGGTCGGGGCGCGCCGGCACGCGGAGAAGGTGGCGGGCTGGGGTGTGGACGCGGTGATCGTCCAGGGCGGCGAGGGCGGCGGCCACACCGGCTCCGTCGCCACGACGTTGCTGCTGCCCCAGGTCGTGGACGCGGTGGACATCCCGGTGATCGCGGCCGGGGGCTTCTTCGACGGTCGGGGGCTGGTGGCGGCGCTGGCGTACGGGGCCTGCGGGATCGCCATGGGGACCAGGTTCCTGCTGACGAGCGACTCCCCCGTGCCCGACGAGGTGAAGAAGCTCTATCTGGCGACGCGGGACACGGTCGTCACGACCAGGGTGGACGGGGTGCCCCATCGGGTCCTGCTGACCCCGTTCGTGGCGTCGCTGGAGCGCTCGCGCCTGGTCAGGGCGGTGGTGAACGGGGCCAGGTTCAAACGGCTGTCGGGGCTGTCGTGGGGCGAGATGCTGCGCGAGGGCCGCCGGATGAGGCAGGCGCGCGACCTGACCTGGGCCCAGGTCCTGCAGGCGGCCAACACGCCGGTGCTGCTGCGGGCCGCGATGGTGGAGGGCCGGGCGGACCTCGGGGTGATGGCGTCGGGCCAGGTGGTGGGCGTGATCGACGACCTGCCGTCCTGCCGCGAGCTGATCGAGCGCATCATGGCCGAGGCCGACGCCGCCCTGACCCACCTGGGCCGCACAATGGAGGTGTCCTGACCGGCCGCGCTCCGGAGAGCGAGGAGCGTTGACGCGCCCGGCCGGGCTCAGACCACGGTGATGCCGCCGGTGGCCAGACCGCTGCGGCGGCGGCTCAGGGCGGCGCTGACGGCGAAGGCCAGGGCCGCGCAGCCGAGCTGGGCGAGGACTGTGGAGGTGGGTATCCGCAGCATGTCGCCGAGGTCGCCGAGGGCCGCCGCGGGCAGGAACAGCACCAGCGCCGCCCGCCTCCCCAGCTCCGACCGGCACGCGACGCCGGCGGCCAGCGAGACCACGACGAGCCAGGGCACGGGTTTCCAGGCCACGACGTCGTGATGGTCGATCACGTCCACCCAGCGCACGATGGCCTTGCTGGCGGTCAGCCCCGCCAGCGCGAGCGGCGCCCACAGCAGGAGGGACCTCCGGGGGACGATCGCGAGCGCCCGGTGCGCCCCGGGCAGGAAGGCGATGACGGCCGCCGCCACCTGCGCCAGCAGGATCAGGCCCGTGTTCGGCTGCGCCAGCTGCGCCAGCAGGACCCGCACACCGTCCGGCGACGACAGGACGTACAGGTCCAGCCCGCTCCAGGGGTCCGCCAGGTGATACGCGAGCGCTACCGCGCCGAGCACGGCGATCCACCGGCGGCCGAGCAGCACCGCCAGCGCGGGCAGGGCCGCGACGGCGACAGGCTCGACGAAGTGCAGGAGCCAGACCGGTTCCCGGAACAGATCGACGCCGAAGGTCCGCGCGGACTCCACGATCTCGACCGCCATCAGCAGCGCCATCGCGAGGGCGGCGGTCAGCATCAGCAGCGGCCACAGCGCCACGGCCACGGCCAGGCCCTCGCGCCAGACGGGCCCCGAGACGGGCCCGAACGCCCGCCGGACGTGCACGCGCAGCGCCCCCCACAGCAGGTCGGCCGCGTCGGCGGGATGCGGGCGGAGCTGGCCGGGCCGCGCTCCGGCCAGCAGCACGCCGATCATCTCCTCCTCGTGCCGCTCCCGGTGATCGCGCGGGTAGCAGGCCAGGAGCCGGCGGTAGCGGGCTTCGAGCGGGCTCATGCCATCAGCTTCGAGTGGGCTCATGCCACGCCTCCCGCCCCCGCGGCGCGCAGGCGCGTGGTGGCCGCTTGCGCGTGACGGCGCATCCGCTCGGCCTCCGTCGCCAGCCTGGCCGCGCCGTCGCCGGTCAGCCTGTAGTAGCGCCGCACCCGGCCGTCCACGATCTCCTCCCGGTCCGCCTCGATGAGGCCCTCCGACTGGAGGCGGTCGAAGGCGGCGTACAGAGTGCCGGCGCGCAGGCGGACCTGGCCGTCGGAGATGCGTTCCACGTCGGTGATGACGCCGTACCCGTGCTGCGGCCCGGCCGCCAGCGCGGTCAGGATCAGGAATGTGGGCTCCTGCATGGATTTCATATGATCAATATATATCGATGATCTGACTATCGACAGTCGAACGGGCGATTACAGGGGCGCCCGAGGCTAGAGCACGGTGATGCCGCGGGCGGCCAGGATGGCGTTGGCCTGGGCCTGGTTGATGATCGCGCCCGCGAACGCCCGCAGCTTCGCGTCGTCCGGCTCGCCCAGGTCCGCGCCGCGCAGATCGGCCTTGTTGAACTTGGTCTGGAGCAGGCGCGACCCGATGAACCGGCAGTCGCTGAACGTGGCCTCCGTGAAGTCGCACCCCGACAGGTCGGCGTCGTCGAAGCGGACTCCCTCGATGACCTCCGCGCGCAGGGAGCACCCGCCGAGGTTGGCCAGGGTCAGGTTGGAGCGGGCGATCTTGAAGCCGGTGCCGCGCGAGCCCGTCAGCGCGGCGCCGATCATGCGGCACCCCGTGAACGAGACGTCCGTGAGGAGCGCGCCGCCGAACTGCGCCGAGGACAGGTCCACGTCGGTGAACGTCACGTCGATGAGGTCGGCGTCGTTGAAGCGGGTCCGCATCCCGCCCCCGCCCGTGAACAAGGCCCCGTCGAGGTCGGCCTTGCGGAAGTCGGTCTGGTCCAGCACGCACGACTCGAACCTGGCCCCCGCCAGCGGAGCGCCCCACAGGTCGGTCTCCGTCAGGTCGCACTCGCGGAAGACGTGCGTCTCGTCAGCCGGGAGCCGATCGGCCAGCGCCTTGCGGGAAAGATCCTCGCCGTCGAAGTTCACGGGATCAGAGCCTACCGGTGAGCACCTCCGCCGCCGCCTGCCCGCAGACCCGGGCCGAGCCGTACGTGGCGATGTGCACGGCGCCCAGGTCCGACCGCTCGGGCAGCCCCATCTCCACCACCATGGCGTCGGGCCGGGCACTGAGCAGGTGCCGCAGCGCCTGCTCCTGCCAGGCGTGCCGGTGCACGTCCCGGACCACGATCACCAGCGGCCGCCCGGCGGCCTCCCCGAGCAGTCGCTCCAGCGCCGAACCCGTCGAGTCCCCCACCGCCAGCCGGGTCACCACGGTGCCCGGCAGCAGGCGGGCCAGCGGCTGCCCGACACCCCACGGCGTGTTCCTGTCGATGGCCAGGTTCATCGCGGGGGCCAGCTCCACCACGGACGCGGCCGAGGTCAGCGGCAGCACGGGGGCGGTGGACCGGCGGGTGATCCGGATCGCCCGGCGCGCGGCGGCCAGGCCCACGGAGCCGTCGCGGGACGCCTGGCTGCCCGAGGAGGCGGCCCACGAGGCCAGCTCGCGGACCCTTCGAGCGGCGTCGGCCAGCCGTTCCTCGGGCAGCAGTCCCTGGGTCACCGCCGTGGCGATCGCGTCGCGGATGCCGGCGGCGGTGGCCTCGTCGGCCCGCTCGCCGCCGACGCAGATCGCGTCGGCCCCGGCGGCGATGGCACGGGCGGAGGCGCCCCCGATCCCGTACGCCCCCGCCACCGCGGCCATCTCGATGCCGTCAGTGATGATCATTCCTTCGAACCCGAGCTCCTCCCGCAGCAGCCCGGTGAGCACCTTCGGGCTGAGCGTGGCGGGCAGCTCGGCGTCGTACGAGGGCACGAGGAGGTGGCCGGTCATGACGGCCTTGACGCCCTCCTTGATCGCCTCCCGGAAAGGGAGCAGCGCGTCCTCGATGCCGTCGGCCACCACGGGCACGCCGTGATGCGAGTCGACCGAGGTGTCCCCGTGCCCGGGGAAGTGCTTGGCGCACGCGGCCACGCCCGCCGACTGCAGGCCGCGGACGAACGCCCTGGTGTGCCGGGAGACCAGGACCGGGTCCGCGCCGAAGGCCCGCAGGCCGATGACCGGGTTGTCCGGGTTGGAGTTCACGTCGGCCGAGGGGGCGAAGTCGAGCGTGATGCCCGCCGCCGCCAGGTCGCCGCCGAGGTCTCTGGCCAGGGCCTCGGTCAGGGCCACGTCGTCCACGACGCCCAGCGCGTACCCTCCGGGGCGGCTGCTCCCCGTGGCCACCTCCAGTCGCGTGACCTCCCCCGACTCCTCGTCGGTGCCGACGAGCACCGAGGGGTTCTCCGCGCGCAGCGCGGCGGTCAGCCGGGCCACCTGAGCCGGGTCGGCGATGTTGCGCGAGAACAGCGCCACGCCGGCCAGCCCCTGGCCGAGCCGGCGGCGCAGCCAGTCGGGAGGCGTGTGCCCGGTGAAACCGGGAAAGAGGACGGCGTCGGCAAGGCGAAGCAGGTCACCGCTCAAGGGCATGACCCGAAATCTAATAGGAAAGTTTCCTATTTGCTAGAGTTATTTTCTGACGTCAGCACCTTCTTTCAGGAAGCAAGCCGCTCGATGACGGTGACGTTCGCCTGTCCTCCTCCTTCGCACATGGTCTGCAGGCCGTACCGTCCGCCCGTGCGCTCCAGCTCGTGCAGCAGCTTCACCGCCAGCACGGCGCCGGTCGCGCCGAGCGGGTGGCCGAGCGCGATGGCGCCGCCGTTCGGGTTCACCTTGGCGGGGTCCGCGCCGGTCTCCTTGATCCAGGCCAGCACGACCGGCGCGAACGCCTCGTTGATCTCGATCGCGTCGAAGTCGCCGATGGACAGGCCCGTCATGCCGAGGGCGTGGGCGGTGGCCGGGATGGGGGCGGAGAGCATCACGATTGGGTCGGCGCCGCGGGCCGACAGGTGGTGCACGCGGGCGCGCGGGGTCAGGCCGTGCTCCCGTACGGCCCTGGGTGAGGCGACGAGCAGGGCCGCCGCGCCGTCGGAGATCTGCGACGCCAGGGCCGCGGTGAGCCGGCCGCCCTCGACCAGGGGCTTGAGCCCGGCCATCCGCTCGATCGTGGTGTCCCGGCGCGGGCACTCGTCCGTGGTCACGCCCTCGTAGGGGGCGATCTCGCGCACGAAGCGCCCGGCGTCGATGGCGTGCAGGGCCCGGCGGTGCGACTCGTACGCGTACCGCTCCATCTCCTCGCGCGACAGGTCCCAGGTGGCGGCCATCTGCTCGGCCCCCGCGAACTGGGAGACCTCCTGCGTGCCGTACCGCCCGGCCCAGCCCTTGGACCCCCCGAACGGCGTCTCGTGGCCGAACGCGCGGCCAGCGAGCATCGCGGCCGAGATGGGGATCATGCTCATGTTCTGCACGCCGCCGGCCACCACCAGGTCGCTCGTGCCGGACAGCACGGCCTGGGCGGCGAAGTGCAGCGCCTGCTGGGACGAGCCGCACTGGCGGTCCACCGTGACGCCGGGCACCTCCTCGGGGAGCCCGGCCGCGAGCCAGCAGGTGCGGGCGACGTCCCCGGCCTGCGGGCCGATCGTGTCCACGCAGCCGAAGATCACGTCGTCGACGGCCGCCGGGTCGGCGTCCGTCCGGTGCATCAACTCCCTGAGCACGTGCGCGCCGAGATCGGCGGGGTGGGCCGCGGCCAGGCCGCCCTTCCTGCGCGCGACGGGGGTGCGGACGGCTCCGACGATGTACGCCTCGTTCACCATCATCGCATCGTAGCAAGCGCTTGGTAGAGCACGGAATGCCGCATGAGCTGCGTCAGTTAGGTGAACAAGCGATTGTGCGAGGGCTCATAATGGTGTCGTGACCACGCGTAAGAACTCCGGCACCACGACCACCCCGGCCAAGCGCCAGCGCGCGAGCTCGGGGTCCGCCTCCGAGCGCCGCGACCACCTCGTCAAGCTCGCCGCTGAGCTCTTCGCACGCAAGGGCTTCCAGGCCACGACAGTACGTGAGATAGCCGACGAGGCAGGCATCCTCTCCGGAAGTCTCTACCACCACTTCGACTCCAAGGAGACGATCGTCGACGAGGTGCTCTCCACCTTCCTCGACGACCTCATCGCCCGCTACCGCGCGGCGGTCGACACGAGCGCCGACGCCCGCACGGTGCTGTCGGAGATGGTCCGCATCGGGTTCGGCACGCTCGAGCCGCACCGCGCCGCGATCACCGTCATGCAGAACGACTGGAACTACCTGCGGCAGTTCGAGCGGTTCAACTACCTGGTCAAGGCCGAGGACGAGGTCGAGCAGATCTGGGTGACGCAGATCAAGGCGGGCCAGGCGGCCGGGCTGTTCCGGTCCGACGTCGATCCGAAGCTGACGTACCGCATGATCCGCGACACGATCTGGGTCGCGGTGCGCTGGTTCCGTCCCGGCGGCAGGCTCAACACGGCCGGGCTGGCCGAGCACTACATCACCGTGCTCTTCGACGGCCTCGCCACCGGCGAGCGCACCACACACAAGGGATGAGCCTCGGCAAGGCAGTGCGGCTGGCACTGCAGGGGGCGGCGGAGCCCGGCAAGGCCGAGGCGATGCGCACGTACATGAAGTCGACGATGCCGTTCCTCGGTGTCCAGGCGGTGCGCAGGCGGGCGGCGCTGCGGCGGGTGTTCGCCGAGCACCGGCTGGACACCGCGCCGGAGTGGCGGCGGGCCGTGCTGGCGCTGTGGCGCGAGGCCGAATACCGCGAGGAGCGCTACGCCGCCGTCGAGCTGTCCGGCTACCACCTCTACCGCGACTACCAGACCCTCTACACGGTGCCGATGTACGAGGAGATGATCGTCACCGGAGCCTGGTGGGACCTCGTCGACGAGCTGGCCACCCACCGCGTCGGCGGGCTGCTGACCACCTACCCCGACTCCATGCGGCCGCTCATGCTGGAGTGGGCGCACGACCGCGACCTGTGGAAGCGGCGCACCGCGATCCTCAGCCAGAACCGGTTCAAGGAGCGCACCGACACGGCCCTGCTGTACGCGTGCATCGATCCGAGCCTGTCGGACAACGACTTCTTCGCACGCAAGGCGATCGGCTGGGCGTTACGCGAATACGCCAAGACCAACCCCGACGAAGTGCTCCGCTACGTCAACGCCAAGGGCATCACGGGCCTGAGCCGCCGCGAGGCGCTGAAGAACCTCCCCCTCACCTAGTCCACAGGGCGTCCTGGACGGCCTGCACCAGAGCCATCAGCTCCGGCGTCACCCGCTCCTTCGACCAGGCCAGCGCGTACGTGATGCGCAGGTCGCCGGCGTCGAGCGGCACGAAGCTCACGTCGTCCCTCCTGATGGTCCTGACCAGGAGCTGCGGGATCGGCAGCAGCCCGGCGCCCGCGGCCACGAGGTCGAGCGCGGCCGCGAAGTCGTCGTCGGCCGCCATGCGCGAGCGCCCCGGCAGCCCCGGCCACGGGCGGCTGCCCGGCGTGAGCAGCACCTGCCCGCCCAGCTCGCCAGGGGTCACCTTGGTCCTGGAGGCCAGCCGGTGACCCGCGGGCACGGCCAGGTGGTCGACCGTCACGTGAAACCTGGCCGCCGTCACGAACTGCGCCGGCGCCGGGGTGGCCAGGATCGCGGCCGAGACCTCGCCGTCCGCCAGCGCCCGCACCGCCGCGCCCCGGCCCGCCGCCCGCAGCTCCACGCCGATCGCCGGAGTGCGGCCCGCCAGCCGCCTGACGATCCGCGCCGCCAGCGTCCCGACGAGCGGTGGATAAGCGAGATGAATGGTCGGCCTGGCCAGCCGGGCCGACTCGGCCTCGAAGGCGCCGACCGACTCGATCACCCGCTCCGCGTACGGCAGCAGCGCCTTGCCCTCCGCCGTGAGCCGCACGTCGCGGGCCGTCCGCTCGAAGAGCCTGACCCCGGCGGCGCGCTCGAGCCGGGTGATGGCCTGGCTCATGGCGGGCTGGGACATCCCCAGGTCGGCGGCGGCCCTGGAGAAGCTGAGCCGCTCCGCGACCCTGGCGAAGCAGTGCATCTCCTTGAGCATAAGCAGCACCAATCCATGATGCACGAGCTCCTGAGTGCTCGGCAGGATGCCTGCGATCAGCCGAACGAGATCAAGGGAGCCAGAGACATGTCCCCATTCCCCAAGTCCACGGTGCTCGGATATCCGAGGATCGGGCCGCGACGGGAGCTGAAGCGGGCACTGGAGTCGTACTGGGACGGGCGGTCGAGCCGGGCGGAGCTCGAGCGGGTAGGGGCCGAGATCAGGGAGCGGACCTGGCGCAGGCTCGCCGAGCTGGGGCTGGAAGGGCTGCCGTCCAACACGTTCTCGCTGTACGACCAGGTGCTGGACACGGCGGTGCTGCTGGGCGCGGTGCCCGCGCGCTACCGCGAGGCCGGCGACCCCTACTTCGCGATGGCCAGGGGCACCGAGGGGCTGGCGCCGCTGCGGATGACGAAGTGGTTCGACACGAACTACCACTACATCGTGCCGGAGATCGGCCCCGACACCGTGTTCAAGCTGGACGCGGCCAAGCCGCTCTCCGAGGTGCGCCAGGCGCGGGCGCTCGGGTACGAGACGCGGCCCGTGGTGGTGGGGCCGGTGACGTTCCTGCTGCTGGGCTCGGCGCTGGACCGGCTGGACGACGTGCTGGCCTGCTACGAGGAGCTGCTTTCCGCACTGGCCGCCGAGGGGGTGTCGTGGGTCCAGCTCGACGAGCCCGCGCTGGTCGGCGACCGGACCGCCGAAGAGCTGGCCGCCGTGCGCGCCGCCTACTCGCGGCTCGGCTCCCTCACCACCCGGCCCGGGCTCTTCGTGGCCTCCTACTTCGGCGACCTCGGTGAGGCCCTCCCGGTCCTGGCCGAGACCCCGGTGGAGGCCATCGGGATCGACCTCGTCCGCGGCGCCGTGCCCGCGCTCGACCTGACCGGCAAGACCGTGGTGGCGGGCGTGGTGTCCGGGCGCGACGTGTGGCGCACCTCGCCCGGTCGAGCCCTGGCCGCCCTGGGCGCCGTACGCGCCTCGGAGGTGGTGGTCAGCACGTCGTGCTCGCTGCTGCACGTCCCCTACGACGTGGAGGCCGAGCCGGAGCTGGACCCCGCGCTGAAGGGGCGGCTGGCGTTCGCCGAGCAGAAGGTGGCGGAGGTGGTGGCGCTCGCGCGGTCCCCGCTGCGGGACGCGCCACACACCGCGCCCTCCGTGGCGCTGCCCGCGCCCGTGGTGCCGGAGGAGCGCAGCCCGTACGCGGTGCGGGCGGCGGCGCAGGCCGAGCACCTGCGGCTGCCCGCGCTGCCGATCACCACGATCGGCTCGTTCCCGCAGACCGGCTCGCTGCGCGCCGCCCGGGCCGCGCTCGCTTCGGGCACGCTCTCGCAGGCCGACTACGAGCGGCAGGTCGAGGCCGAGATCGAGCGCGTCATCCGGGTCCAGGAACGCCTCGGGCTCGACGTCCTCGTACACGGGGAGCCGGAGCGCAACGACATGGTGCAGTACTTCGCCGAGCACCTCGACGGGTTCGCCGTCACCAGGAACGGCTGGGTCCAGTCGTACGGCTCCCGCTGCACCCGGCCGCCGATCCTGCACGGGGACGTCGGCCGCCCGTCGCCGATCACGGTGCGGTGGGCCACGTACGCGCAGTCGCTCACGGACAAGCCGGTCAAGGGCATGCTCACCGGACCCGTCACCATCGTGGCCTGGTCCTTCGTCCGCGACGACCTGCCGCTGCGCGACGTCGTGTTCCAGGTGGCGGACGCCGTCCGGGAGGAGGTCCGAGACCTGGAGGCGGCCGGGGTGTCGGTCATCCAGGTGGACGAACCCGCCCTTCGCGAGCTGCTCCCGCTCCGGCGGGCCGCGCAGGCCGACTACCTGGAGTGGGCGGTGGCCGCGTACCGCCGGGCCACGTCGGGGGCCTGCGACCGCACGCAGATCCACACCCACTTGTGCTACTCGGACGCCGACCAGATCCTGGCCGCCATCGACGGCCTGGACGCCGACGTGACCACCATCGAGTCGGCCCGCTCGGGAGCGCGCATCCTGGCCACGGTCGGGACCTTCGGGAGAGGGCTCGGGCCCGGCGTCTACGACATCCACTCGCCGCGGGTGCCCGCGGCCTCGGAGGTCGAGGACCTGCTGCGCCGGACGCTGGCGGCGCTGCCGGTGGAGCGGGTCTGGGTCAACCCGGACTGCGGGCTGAAGACCCGGACGTACGAGCAGGTGGAGGCGTCCTTGGCGAACGTGGTCACGGCCACCCGCCGGGTCCGTGCGGACCTTGACGCTCTTCAGGAAGCGTAGCGTTCGGTGAACTCCTCGATCGTCATGCCGAACAGGACCTCGTCGTCGTAACGGCCGTTGGCGTAGTGGCACCTGCGCCGGCGGCCCTCCTCGACGAACCCCAGCCGCCGGTGCAGCGCCAGCGACGCCTCGTTGGAGCCGTAGACTCCCGCCTCGGCCTTCTGGAAGCGGCGCTCGAAGAACATGTACCTCAGGAGCAGGACGACGGCCTCACCGGCGTACCCCTTGCGGTGGTGGGGCGTCCCGATGCCGATCCCGTACGCGAAGGTGCCGTGCACCCGGTCGACGCTGTGCGTGTTCATCATGCCGACCGGGGTGTTCCCGTCCCGGGTGGCGATCACCAGGCGCACCTCGTCCAGGCCCTGGGTCCGCTCGGCCAGCTCGGCGGCCCACTTCCTGGCCCGCGCCGCCGACTGCGGCGGGTGGAGGTGCTCTCCGCTCCTGACCGCGTCGGAGTATTCGTCGAAGGAGTGGAACGCCTCCCAGTCCTCGGGCTCGATAGCGCGCAACCGTACGAGCTGACCTACCCATGCCGACGTCATGCCCGGCAGCAAACCACGCCCCCGCACACCGCCGCGAACGGTTTTCCCGCCGGAGAGTGGCTCACCCGGGTCGAGGGACCCTCACCGATGCGCCACATTTCGGAGCCGTCCTATTGCGGGGATTCGGCGGCTCTTATAAAAACCCGCCGAATCCAGCTTTATTATTTGCTTTGATTGTGCTGTTCGTCATTCGGGGGCCGGCGCCATGGGGAGGTGCGCATGGGTTCTCAGCCCCAGCTGCTCGTCGTCAGCAGGGGAATGGCCGGGATCAGGTTCGACATTCCCGGCGGGCACACCGAGATCGGAAGTATGCGGGGTTCGGGGATCCTGCTGGAGGTCGACGGGGTCAGCCGGCGGCACGCGTCGCTCGACCGGAACGGCGACCATGTGGTCATCAACGATCTCGGGTCGCGAAACGGGACCTGGCTCAACGGTCACAAGATCGCCGGTGGTCAAGTGCTCCGTGACGGGGACCAGTTGCGGATGGGGTACGCGGAGCTGCGGTTCGTCCAGCCTTCCGGGACGGGTCCGTCGGCAGGTTACGAGTTCGGGGACGTACGCGGGCCGGTGAACGCGGGAAGCGGCATCCAGTACGTGGGCGGGCACCACCAGAACGCCGGCCGGGACATTTATGGCGACAGTTATGACGTTCAAGTCAACGCCGATTATGAGCCGTTCGACGAAGTCTTCCAGGGAAAAGGGTTCGGGCGCGTGCTCTTGGTCCTCGGCACGATGATCGCGCTCGCCGGGTTCGCTATTTGGTCGTCCCTCATCTTCGGCGCCATGACCTCCAACGATTTCTCGAACCCGATGACACAGGAGTTGATTCCCGGCATTCCCCAGGCACCGGCGGGTTTCGGTCTTTTCGTGGCCGGTGGGGTGCTCGCGGGGATCGGCTCGTCCATGTCCAAGGCCGCGCGCAAGCGCGCGGAGCAGCGCAGACGGCGGCGGCGCGGGCCGCGGCCCTAGGGAAAGGTGACGGCAATGGGGGAGACCTTCCGTTTCGGGAACGTCAGCGGGCCGGTGAACGCCGGGAGCGGCACACAGTACGTGGGCGGACATCACCAGACCGCCGGGCGGGACATCCATGGCGTCGCGGGACACCAGCTCGCCGGCCAGGGCCTCCACGCCGACCTGGACGCCATCAGGAGCGCCCTGGACGAGCTGAGGCTGTCCGCGGCCGAACGCCAGAGCGCGGAGCGCGAACTGTCCGCGGTCGAGGACGCGGTGGGCGGAGAGACCCCTGACAGGGAGCAGGCCGGCCGGCACCTCCAGGAGCTCACCTCGGGGCTGGAGCGCGCCGGAGCGCTCGCCGACGCCGGCGCCACGTTGATCGACGCCCTGGGCCGCATCGCCCAGTGGCTCGGCCCGCTGGGCGCCGGAGTACTCGCCCTCCTCGGCCACTGACGCCCAGAGGTCGGGCCGTGCCGCCCGACTGGGAGCACGTCCGAACTCCCTGCACGAATCGCCCTTCGCCGAGCCCGCAGCCATATGCGCCGGCCTGCCATGCCGCCGCTCGGCAGGAACCCGGCCCTGAGGATGACCCCCGTCCAGGAGGATGGGGACATGACGCACTACAGCAGGCTCTACAAGGTTGTGATCGACGTCCCGGAGGACGATCACGACAAGGAGATGACGTTCTGGCAGGAGGCGACCGGGCAGACGTTGACCCGGTTCGAGCGATACCCGGAGTACCACGGCGCTTTCTTACCTGGTGACGTGTTCGCCCTGCTCGTGCAACGACTCGGGACGGGCCCCGCGCGCGTGCATCTCGACATCCACACCGACGACCTGGAGGCGGAGACCGCACGCCTGGAGGCCCTCGGGGCCCGACGGCTGCGGCTGGTAAACGATCATTGGTGCGTCATGGAGGACCCCGCCGGACTGCCCTTCTGCGTCATCCCCCAGCCTCCGGGCTCCCTGAACGACCAGAACGCCCAACGCTGGGACGACTGACACCGCCTGACCGGCGACGGACCACGCGTGCCTCGTCTTCGCCGCCTTGGCGGTCAGCCGGTGAAATGAGCCGACTCAGGGCTCATCGCGAACCGTTTTCGCACCCTAGCGATGCAGACCAACCAACGCCTGAGCTCTCTGAGCGCGAAGCGCTCCTGGCGAAGACCTTTGGCCCGGGGGCTCCAGTAGGCCCACCCCGGAATCGGGCAACGCTTGTGTGACCTAGCCGAAGGTCCAGGCCAGGTGGGTCAGGGCGGCTTCGGCGTAGTGGTGGGGGCCCGTGCTCAGGCCGTACGCCAGGTCCTCGATGAGTGCGCATCTCGCGTAGAAGAGAACCCGGGCGCGGTCCGCCTCGTCCAGGGCGAAGGCGTAGTGCGACACTGTCAGCTCGAAGATCTCCGGCCCCAGGTCGCGGTAGATCAGGGCGAAGTCGTGGGCCGGGTCGGTGAGGGCGGCGTCGGTCCAGTCGATGACGCCGGTGATCGTGCTGGTGGCCGCGTCCGCCAGCAGGTGCTCGGTGCCCAGGTCGTTGTGGCAGAAGCGGAGCTCGCCGGCCTCGTCCGGCGGCGGTTCCCGGAGGAAGCGCTCCACCAGGTGGCGCTGTTCCTCCGGGACGTGGGCCTCGACGTCGCGGTAGTCGAGCTCGGCGTCCTGGAGGAGGGTCAGCGCCGGGTAGGTGTCCAGCGGCGCGAGGTCGCGCATCCTGTCAGGAGAGGCGCCGTGCAGGGCGCTGAGGAACTCGGCCAGGGGCTGGGCCAGGAGCCGGGGGTCGGCGGCGGGGTGCCGGTTGAGGGGCTCGCCCGGGAGCTTGCTGTACGCGATCGCCCCCGACTCGTCGTCGGCGAAGACCACCTCGGGGACCGGTAGCGGTGACAGCTCCCTGACGGCCGCCAGGCGGGCGACCTCCTGGCGGTTCTCCTCGGGGGTCGTCGCCTTGTTACGCCGTACCAGTAATTCGTTGTTGACCTCGTACACCGTGTTGTCGAGGCCCTGGCCCAGCCGATCGATGGAGCGCACCCGATAGTCGGGGAGGTGGCGGGCCAGCAGCGCGCGGATTTCGCCAGTCACACCCGCAGCCTAAGCCCCCGCTACTTGAGGGCTCCAGAGGTCAGGCCGCTCTGGATCTGACGTTGGAAGACCGTGTAGACCGCCAGCATCGGCAGGATCGCCAGGGTCAGGGCGGCGAAGAGGGCCGACCAGTCCTGGTCGTATCCGGCGGCGGTGGAGATGTCGGCGATGCCCATGGGGAGGACCCACTTGTCGCGCTCCTGCAGCAGCACCAGGGGCAGCTGGTACTGGTTCCACTGGCCCAGGATGTTGAAGATCGTGATGCTGATGATGCCCGGCTTGGCCATCGGCAGCATGATCTGGAAGAAGACGCGGGTGTGCGACGCGCCGTCCACCATCGCCGCCTCCCCCACCGCCGTGGGCAGCGTGCGGAAGAACGCCGACAGGAAGAAGACCGTGAACGGCATCGAGTACGCGATGTAGACCAGGACCAGGCCCGCGTGCGTGTTCAGGCCGATGAAGGGGCCGATGAGCGGCACGTTGCCCATGTTCTGGACGACGAAGAAGAGCGGGGTCAGGGCCAGGTAGACGGGAAAGGCCAGACCCGAGACGAAGAGCAGGTAGATCGCCCGGTTGCCGCGAAAGGGATAACGCGCCAGCACGTACGCCGCCATCGACCCGATGAGCATCGTCCCGAACGTGCTGAACGCCACGACGATGACGCTGTTGAGCATGTACTGCCCGATGTGCGCCTGTTCCCAGGCCCTGGCGAAGTTGTCCCAGTGCAGCGTGGCCGGCAGCGACCAGGCGTCACCGAAGATCTCGTCCTCGCTCTTGACCGAGGCCAGGAACGTCCACAGGATCGGCACGATCACCAGCAGCGCCCAGATCAGCAGCGCGACATGCGTCAGCACGCCCAGCGGGCCGAGCCGGCGCCTGCGCTCCTGGCGGGCGAGCCTGCGGGAGTTCGCCGCCGTCCACGAGATCGTCGTTGTCATCAGTACTCGATTCGTTCGCGCCGCGAGAGGCGCAGCGAGAGGATCGCGAAGCCGACGGTGAAGAGGAACATGATCACGCCCAGCGCCGAGGCGTAGCCGAAGCGGAAGTACTGGAACGCGTTGCGGTAGATCTCGGCGGCCATGACCGTGGTCGACCAGTCGGGGCCGCCGTGCTGGTCGGTCATCACCCAGACGATCGCGAACACGTCCAGCGCCACGATCCCCAGATAGACCCAGGCCACCTGGACGGTGTCCCAGAGCAGCGGCAGCGTGATGCGGAAGAACAGGCTCACCCGGCCGGCCCCGTCGATCTGCGCGGCCTCGAACATGTCCCTGGGGATGGAGGCCAGGCCGGCGGAGAAGAGCACCACGTAGAAGCCGACCGCCTGCCACACCATGACGCCCAGCACCGACCAGAACGCCACGTCGGGATCGGACAGGAAGCCGATCGGCTTGACCCCGAGCGCCATCAACGGGCCGTTCAGCATGCCGCTGCCGTCCGGCCGGAACACCTGCTGGAACAGCACCGCCACCACCGTGACGGCCAGGACCTGCGGGAAGAAGAACACCACGCGGTAGAACTTCGACCCGCGGATCCCCGACGTGCCCTGCGCGCCGCCCACGTTGAGGAGGAAGGCGAAGAACAGGGCGATGACGATCGTGATCAGCGGCAGCAGCACGAGCAGCGCGCCGTTGTGCGTGACGGCCTTCCAGAACGTGCCGTCGCCGAAGAGCCGCTTGAAGTTGTCCAGGCCGATGAACCTGGGCGTGGCCGTCACGCCGCGCCAGTCGGTCATCGCGATGTAGAACGCCTGGATGTACGGCGAGATCACGTAGACCAGGTAGAGGATCACCGGGGCTGCCAGGAACGAGGTGATGAACAGCCCGCGGCGATACCTGTTGAACATCATCAGCGCTTGTACTTCTTGATCGAGGAGTCGTTCTTGATCTCGTCGGCCTTCTTCTGCAGGCGCTCGAGGTAGGCGTCCGGCTTGAGCCCGCCGGTCATCAGCTCGCCGGTGGCGGCGATGGCCTCGTCCTTGAGCTGGGCGTACCAGGTCTGCCAGCGGTAGTAGACGACGTTCGTGCCCGCGGCGGCGAACGCCTTGGTCGCGCTCTCGGCGCCCGGCGACAGCTGCCGTCCCTCGCCCGCGCCCTTCACCACGGAGACCGTCTTGACCATCTCGCTGAAGTCGCCCGCCGCCTTCTTCGACAGCATGGCCCGCAGGTACTCCATGCCGCCCTGCGGGTTGGGGGACTTGGAGGGCACGATGAAGTTCTCGCTCGGCTGGCTGTGCAGGGTGCCGTACGGCAGCTTGTCGGAGCTGCCGAAGTCGGGGATCGGGAACATCCCGTACTCGAAGTCGGCCGGGGTGGTCGTCTTCTGCTCGTTCTCCAGCCAGGAGCCGGAGGGCAGCATGGCGACCTTGTACTTGTTCTGGGCCGTCTGGGTCTGCACGTGGTCGAGGCCGGCGGTGCCCTCCATGAGGTACTTCGCGCCGATCTCCGCCCAGGCGGTGGCCGAGGTCTTCATGGCGTCGCTCTTCCAGGCGCCGTCCTCGAGGTTGTCGATGTTGACGAGCACCTCGGCGCCGCCGATCTTGGCGGCCATGGTGAGCAGCGGCTCGTACAGGTACTGCGGGAACTTCCCGGCGTAGGTGAAGGGCGCCATCTTGCCGGACTTCTTGATGGTCTCGCAGAGCTTGAGGAACTCGTCCCAGGTCTTCGGGGCCTCCCAGCCGTTGTCGCGGAAGGCCTTCTGCGAGTACCAGATGCCGAAGATGTAGTTCACGTAGCCGAGCACGCTGAAGGTGCCGTCGTACGTGCCGAGGTCGATGACGGCCTGGTCGATGGTGTCGCGGACCTTGGTGTTCGGGTCGTCCCAGCTGGGCGCGTCGAGCAGCGGGGTGAGGTCCTGGAGCTGGCCGTCCTGGGCGAGCGCGCCGAAGTCCATGGCGTTGGCGCCGGAGTTGTCGATCACGTCCGGCGGGTTGCCGCCGGCGAAGCGCGGCTGGAGGACCTTGGTGATCTCCTTGGTCGCGTTGTGCTTGATCTCGACGTTCGGGTGCTTGCCCTTGAAGAGCGGCTGGTGGATGTTCTTGGCGTAGTCCTGGCCGAAGCCGCCGTCGAAGATCCACACCTCCAGCGGCTTGTTGTCCGCCATGCCGAACGGGTTGGCCGCGCTGGTCGCGACCGGTGCCGCCGAGGACGACGCGGTGGGCTTGGCGGCCGGCGTGGCGCAGGCGGCCAGCGCCCCCGCCACGGGTACGAGTGCGGCGCCGCGAAGGAGTTCACGCCGGCTGATATGGGGGGTGTTGGGCATATGACTGCTCCTGACTTGTCTATGATCCGCGTCGGATACGGCCTGCGTAGCGGCTCTCCAGCGCCTTGTTGTGCTCGTCGCCGCCGGTCACGTTGACCGACATGTAGATCGGGGGCGTCTCGCCCATGGCCACGAGCTCGTCCACCGCCCGGGTGACCACCATCTGCGCGAGCAGCGCCGAGGTGACCGTGGACACGGCTCCGTACGTGCCGCCGCCGGGCAGCTCGAGGATGGCGTCGCCGTACGGCGCCCCGTTGTCCAGCACGACGTCGGCCAGGTCGAGCAGCTTGCGGCCCGACGGGTGGCGCGAGGTCATCTGGGTGCTGTGCTTGACCGAGGTGAGCGCGATCAGCGGGTGCCCGCGCTCCTTGACGAGCGTGGCCAGCTCGACGACCGTGCCGTTCACGCCGGAGCTGGAGATCAGCACGAACACGTCCTGCGGCGCCACCGGCGCCAGGTCGTAGATCTCGTGCGCGATGGCCGGGTCGCGCTCCAGCTCGGAGGTCAGCACGCCGGGCGCGTGGCCTCCGTACAGGACGAGGTCCCTGGGTGAGAGGCGGTTGCTGGGGACGAGGCCGCCGGCCCGTCCGGCGATCTCCATGGCGATGGCCTCGGAGTGCCCCGAGCCGAACGCGTTGACCACGCCGCCCGCCCGGATCGAGGCCACGATCAGCGCGGCCGCCTCCCGTACCGGCTCGGCCTGGCTCTCCGTGACCTGGCGTGCCAGATCGAGGACCTCGGTTGCGTACGTCATTCAGCCTCTCTCCACCCGATGGCTCTCCACGGCGCTGATCGTGCGCTCGAACGCCTCGTTGGTGCGCTCGTAGGTGCTCTGGGCCACCGCCACGTACACGGCGTCCAGCACGAACAGCTGCGAATGGACGGCGGCCAGCCCGCCGAGCCGGAACGTGGTCTCCCTGCTGGCCGTGGTCAGCACCAGGTCTGCCAGCTCGGCCAGCGGCGAGCGGGCGAAGGAGGTGACCGCGACCGTCAGCGCGCCGTGGCTGCCGGCCTCGGCCAGCGCCTCCATGACCTCGCGGGTGCGGCCCCGGTGGCTGATGCCGATGGCCACGTCGCCCTCCTTGAGCAGGGCCGCCTCCGACAGCGCCACGTGCGCGTCGCCGGCGCTCCAGCCGGGGACGCCGATGCGGCGCAGCCGGCCCTCGAACATGGCGGCGACGTTACCGCTGGTGGAGACGCCGACCAGGAGCACGCGCGGCGCGGCCACGATCGCGTCGGCCACCTTGGCGACGATGTCGAGGTCGAGCTGCGCGGCGGTGTCCTGGATGAGCCTGGCGTCGGCGGCGGCCATCACCTCGATGGCCGAGTCGAGCGGGTCGTCGGGGCCGATCTCGTGGCCGACGCCCGCTCCCCACCCCGCCTGCGCGGCCCGGCCGGTCTCGGTGGCGAGCGCGACGCGCAGCTCGGCGTACCCCGAGAAGCCGAACGCCCGGCAGAACCTCGTCACGGTCGCAGGCGAGCTGCCGGCCCGCTCGGCGAGCGCGATGATGGTCGAACGCGCTGCCTCGGCAGGATCGCCGAGAATCACCTCGCCGACCCTGCGCAAAGCTTCCGGCAAACCGGGTAGTTCTGTTTCGACGCGCCCAAGCGCTCCTGAAGTCACGAATATTCCTTCCGAATACCCGGTCTTCTGGCGAAAATTATTCTTGCTTCCGGTCCGCGTCAACCCCCAGACTCGGACCGTGACTGAATCGCTAGTGGTCGGTGTCGACGCCGGGGCCACGTCCACGCGGGTCGCCGTCCACGCGCTCGACGGCACCAGGGTCGGCTACGCCCGAGCCGGCGCGGGCAATCCCACTGCTCACGGGCTGGGCAAGGCGGTGGCCAACGTGGCCGCCGCGCTCGGTGAGGCGCTGGGGACGCATGACGGCCGGCGGGTCGTGGCGTCGCTGACCGGGGTGGCGGGGCACGTGGCGGAGATGGTGCCCGAGCTGGCGAAGGTCTGGGCCGGGCACGGCATCGGGGAGGGGCCGCGCTACATGGGCGACACGCCGATCGCCTACGCCGCGGGCTCGCCGGAGCCCGACGGCTCGCTGCTGCTGTCGGGCACGGGGGCGGTGGCGGCCAGGATCGTGGACTTCCGGCTCGACGCCATCGCCGACGGGCTGGGCTGGCTGCTGGGCGACGAGGGGTCGGGCTTCTGGATCGGCCGCCAGGCCGTCAAGGAGGTGGTCGGCGCCCTCGACCGCGGCGCGCCGCCCACCGGCGCGTTGGCCGAGCTCGTGGTCGAGCACTTCCTCGGCGAGGAGCGACCCGCCGTGCCGCGTGCCGTCGCCGATCGCATCGTACGGCTGGCGCAGGCCGACCACATGCGGCTGGCCGCGCTGTCCTCGCTGGTCAGCCAGGCGGCCGAGGCAGGCGACGAGGCGGCGCTCAAGGTCACGCGGGAGGCCGCCGAGCGCCTGGTCGCCACGCTCGGACGCGTACACGTGTCCGGTCCGGTGGTGCTCGCCGGAAGCGTGCTCACCAGCGAGGGTCCGGTACGCCAGGCGGTGGTGAAGCTCCTGGCGGACAAGAACGTCACGACCGCGGGGGACGCGGCGGGCGCGGCGGCCTGGCTGGCGGCCCGGGACCTGCTCCCGGAGGCGGACGCGAAGGCCCTGCACGCCGCGTTCACCGCCGTCAGCCCTTGACGGCCCCCGCCGTCATCCCGGTGCCCACCCGGCGCTGCAGGAACAGGAAGAGCAGCAGCGCGGGCAGCGCGAACAGGCTGGCGGCGGCCATCGTGGCGCCCCAGTCCGTGCCGAAGACGTCGCGGAACGACGAAAGCCACACCGGCAGCGTGCGCTTGTCCTGGTCCTTGATGATCAGCACGTTCACGAACGCGAACTCGTTCCACGCCGTGATGAACCCGAACAGCGACGTCGCCATCAGCCCGGGCGCCAGCAGCGGGAAGACCACCCGCCGGAAGGCGGCCAGGCGGCCGCACCCGTCCACCTGCGCCGCCTCCTCCAGCTCCGGCGGGATCGCGGCCAGGAACCCGCGCAGCGTCACGATCGTGAACGGCAACGTGATCATGAAGTAGACGCCGGTCAGCATCGCCAGCGAGTCCAGCAGCTCGGTGTCCCTGGCGATGATGAACACCGGCACCAGCAGCGCCTCCCACGGCGCCATCTGCGCCGCGAACACCGCGATCACGAACGCCCCTCTCCCCCGCCAGCGCATCCTGGCCACCGCGAACGCCGCCAGCAGCGCCGTCACCAGCGCGACCAGCACCGCGACCACGGTGACGACGAGGCTGTTGCGCCAGTAGGTCCAGAACCCCGGCGCGTTCACCGCCGTCACGAAGTGCTCCAGGGTCGGGTGCGCCGGCCAGAACGTCGGCGTGGCCGCCTGGATCTCCCCGGTCGGCTTGAACGCGGTCAGGAACATCCAGTAGACGGGGAAGATCGTCATCACGAGCACGACGACCGCGGCCGCGTTGAGCGTCAGCCTCTTCACTGGCGGACCATCCTTCGCAGGTTGCTGACCAGGGCGACGGCGAGGATGACGACGGTGAGCATGGCGACCGCCGAGCCCAGGTCGTACCGGTGCAGCACCCGGGCGATCTTGAACGCGTACACCGGAAGGGTGGTCGTGGCGCCGTCCGGGCCGCCCTGGCTGAGCACCCAGATCTGCGGGAAGCACTTGGCCACCCAGATCACCTCCAGCGAGGCGACCAGGGCGAACAGCTGCCGCAGCATCGGCAGCGTGACCTTCCAGAAGACCTGCCGGCCGGTGCCGCCGTCGATCCGGGCGGACTCGTACAGCTCCACCGGGATGGTGGTCAGCCCGGCGTAGAGGGTGAGCGCGGCGAACGGCACCGACTGCCACACGACGAGGACCACGAGCACGGCGAACGTGGCCGTGCCGTCGGCGAACCACGGGTAGCCGCGGAAGGAGTCGAACCCGAGCGCGACCAGTAGCCAGTTCACCACGCCGAGCTCCGACTGGAACAGCCACTGGAACACCGTCGTGGCGGCGATGATCGGGGTGGCCCAGGCCAGGGCGAGGGCGCTCATCAGGGCCAGGCGCAGCCCGCGGCGCAGGCGGGCGAGCATCAGCGCCACGCCGGTGGACAGGACCACGATCAGCACCACGTTGATCGCGGTCCACCCCAGCGTGCGCCACAGCACCCGCCAGAACTCCTCGCCGGCCAGCAGTTCGGCGTAGTTGTCCAGACCGGCGAAGGCCGCGCCGCCCCTGATCAGCTCCCCCATGCGGAAGTGCTGGAAGGAGATCACCGCGGCCTTGAGCATCGGGTAGAGCAGGAGGAAGGCCCCGCCCGCCACCGTGGGCGCGATGAGCAGGTAGGGCCACGGGCTCCTGGTGCCGCGCATTCAGGACCCGCTGTTCAGGGTCGTGGTGATGGACTCCGAGACCTTCTTCGCCTCCGTCGCGGGGTCGGCGCCGGTGAGCACGGCGGTCATGTACTGCTTGATCACGGAGGTGGCCTCGACGGCGGCCCAGTTGGGGGTGTTCGGGGTGGCGCGGCCGCCCGCGGCGCCCTTCGCCATGGCCGCGGTGCCCTCGTCGCCGTCCAGCACGCCGGCCAGCGAGGTGCGGTTGGGCACGAAGCTCATCGTCTTGGCCAGCTCGGTCTGGAACTGCTCCCCGGACAGGGCTCTGACCAGCTCGTACGCCGCCTCCTGGCGTTTGGACGCGGCCGGGACGATCAGGTCGGAGCCGCCCGTGAAGACGGTGCCGGGCCTGTCGGCCGTCTTGCCCGGGATGGTGAAGAAGCCCATCTTGTCCTTCAGCTTGGGGTCCACCTCCAGGACGCGGGCGGCGATGCCGGGGACGGCGATGATCTGGGCCACCTTGCCCTGGGCGAAGACCTCGTGCTGGGGCGGGTTGGCCTCGTCGGCGTCCTTGGGGCCCTTGCCGAGCGCTTGGAGGCGCTTGTAGAAGTCCATGCCGGCCAGGGCCTGCGGGGTGTCGAGGGCGCCCTTCCACTTGCCGCCCTCCTGGACGGCCAGGTCGCCGCCCTCGTCCCAGATGAAGCCGGCCAGGGCGTACCAGGTCTGTCCGGTCAGATAGATGCCCTGATTTCCGTTTTTATTTAGTTTTGCGGTGATATTTAGCCATTCATCCCGCGTTTTCGGCGGCTCCTTGATGCCGGCCCCGGCGAACAGGTCCTTGTTGTAGACGACCACGCGGTTGGCGGCGTACCAGGGGATCCCGTACTGCTTGCCGTCGACCTTGCCCGGCTGGGCCAGGCCCGGCAGCCAGTCCTCGCCCTTGAGCTCGGCGACCTTGCCGGTCAGGTCGGTGACGCCGCCGCTGGCCGAGTACTGGGCGACCTGGGTGTTGCCCACCTCGATCACGTCGGGGGCGTCGGTGCTGGCCAGGGCCGCGGTGACGCGCTCGCCGATGCCGTCCCACGCCTGGATCTGGATGTCGAGGTCCACGCCCTTGTGCGCCGCCTCGTACTCGGTCTCGAACTTCTTCAGCAGGTCCTGCGTGACGCTGCCGTCCATGATCCAGACGGTCAGCCTGGCGGGGCCCGCGGACGTCTTGGGCTCCTCGGCGGCGCCGCACGCGGCCACCGCGAACACGGCCGCCAGGGCCAGGATGCGGTTCTTCATGGCGATCCTTGTCACGGGTTGGGGACGGTGTCCGTGAAGGAGGTGCCGGCGGCGCGCAGGGAGGCGACACGGCCGGTGACGTCGGCGGGCGGGACGACCTCGTTCTTGCTGTAGTAGAGCCAGTCCACCTGCTGCCGGTACGTACGCGTCCCCGTGGCGGCCTGAAGATCGATGAACCACTGGTTGAACATGATCCACATAGGCGTCTCGGGATAGTAGATGTCACCGTGGTCGGCGAACAGGCGGCCGTCCACGTAGTACCTGATCCGGCCGCCGGAGACCTGGATCACGAGGTCGTGCCAGCCGGCGAAGCTCGCGCGCTCCTCGGTGTGGGTGTTGACGGCCTGCCACGGGTCGGCCTGGTAGGTCTCCCAGCTGGTGGTGTAGAGGATGTTGGACGGCTCGCCCCAGCCGCCGTTCGGCAGGTACTCGAAGTCGAGCTCGCCGTAGTCGGGGTCCAGGTTGTAGCGCAGCGGGGTGATGGTGAAGAACGTCTGCACCACGTGCTCGCCGTCGGGGCCACTGGCCGGGGCGTCGCTGAAGCGGACGCGGGCGGCGTAGGTGCCCTCGAAGAACTTGCGGTTCGCGGTGGACAGCTCGGTCTGGACGGTGCCGGCGGCGGTGCCGTTCGTGGCGGAGTCGAGCGTCAGCAGGCCGCCGGGGAACGAGACCGCCGAGGGCGACCAGGTGGCGCCGGGCACGCCGGGGCCGCCGGAGCTGGAGCGCACCGTCCAGCCGCGCTGGGCGAGGCGCGGGTCGCTCGACCCCGTGTACGTGAAGTCGTCGAACAGCACGCCCGCCGAACCCGTCGGGGGGACCGTGGGGGTGGGAGTGGGGGTCGGCTCGGTGCCGTTCGGCCGCCCCCACGCGAGCTGGCCGTTGACGTGGACGGTGACCTTGTCCCAGTTCGTGTAGGCGGTGTTGGACCCGTAGGAGTAGTCGTCGCTCTGCGTGAACGTCTGCCAGTCCGCGCGGTAGAAGCGCAGCTGCAGGTCGCCGGTGTTCGCGCCGGGGGCCAGGCTGCCGGAGGTGAAGCCGACCTCCAGGTACTGGTCGGCGCCCGACTGGCGGACGAACTGCCCGGTCACCGTCGAGCAGCCCACCACGGCCCAGGAGCAGGCGAAGCGGTAGGTCTCCGCGCCGGTCAGGTAGTAGCGGATCTTGACCTGGTTGAGCGGGATCGTGGTGGTGCCGTCGTTGAAGAGCTGGAGCCAGGGCTCGGCCTGGGCGGTGGTGGCTCCAGGGGCGCTGGTGCGGTACTGGAGGCGTACGGACTGCTGGGCGTTGGCCGGGGCGACCAGGGCCACGACGACGAGGACGAGAGGGAGAGCTAAGGAGAGGACAACTTTTCCGATATTTCGGTACATGGGGGGTTCTCCTTGCGAGGTCCGGCCCCGGATTCCGGGCATGCCGAACAGAGCTCGTGACAGCTTGCGGAGGACTCAGGCGCCGCGCCGGATGCGACCGGCGTACAGCGCCTCCAGCTTGAGGTTGTGGGCGTCGCCCTCGGGGACGTTGGCCGACAGGTAGACCGGCGGCACCTCGCCCGCTTCGAGCAGGTTGCGTACGGTCTGGGCCACGACGAGCTGGGCCAGCAGCGCCGAGGTGATGGTGGAGACGGCTCCGACGGAGGCGCCCGCGTCGGGCAGGGGGAGCACGGCGTCGCCGTAGGGCGCCCGGTTGTCCAGGACGACGTCGGCCAGGTCGAGGAGCTTGCGGCCCGAGGGGTGGCGGGACGCGACGGCTTCGCCGTGGGCGCGCGAGGTGATCGCGATCAGGTCGTGACCGCGCTCCTTGACGAGCGTGGCCAGCTCGACGACCACGCCGTTGACGCCCGAGTTGGAGATGATGACAAACAGGTCGCCGGGGTGGACGGGCGCCAGGTCGAGAATGGCGCGGGCGACGGACGGGTCGCGTTCGAGGTCGTAGCGGTCCAGTTCGGAGCGGGGGGCGTCGCCGTACAGGACGAGGTCCCTGAGCGCGAGCTTGCTGGTGGGCACGAGGCCGCCGGCGCGGCCGGCGATCTCCATCGCGACGGCCTCCGAGTGGCCGGAGCCGAACGCCTGGATGACGCCGCCCGCGCTCACCGCCTTGGTGAAGAGGCCGGCGGCTCGGGCGATCTCCGGATCTTCCGGGATCGTCCGGACGAGGTCGGCGATGTGCTGAGCGAACTTTGCTGGATCTACTGTCATAAATCCCCTTCCGGGAGCCGATGTCCGGCCACCGCCCGGACAGTCACGTCGAATGCCTGCCTGGTGCGCTCGTACGTGCGTTGGGCCACCGACACGTATACGACGTCGAGCACCAGGAGTTGCGAGTGGATCGCGGCGAACCCCTCCGACCTGAAGCTCGTCGCGCGGCTGGCCGTGGTCAGCACCAGCTCGGCCACCTCGGCCAGCGGGGAGCGCGGCTGCGAGGTGACGGCCACGGTGATCGCGCCGTGGCTGCTCGCCTCCGCGAGCACCTCGATGACCTCGCGCGTCCGGCCGCTGTGCGAGATCCCGATCGCCACGTCGCCCTGTCCGAGCAGCGCGGCGTCCGTCAGCGCGCTGTGGGCGTCGGACCTGCTCCAGGTCGGTACGCGCATGCGCTGCAGCCGGTACTCCATCTCGCTGGCCACCGCCGCGCTGCTCGACACGCCGAACAGCAGCACCCGCCCGGCCCTGGCCACCGCCTGGGCGGCCTTGTCCACCACGGCCAGGTCGAGCTGATCGGCGGTCTCCTGGATGAGGCGGATGTCGTTGCCGGACACGACGCCGAGCACCTTGTCGAGGCTGTCGTCGGGGAGGATCTCCTGACCGATGTCGGTGTGCCAGGTCTGCTGGGCCTTGCGGCCGGTCTCGGTGGCGACGGCCACGCGCAGCTCGGCGTACCCGGTGAAGCCGAGGGCGCGGCAGAAGCGCGTGATAGTCGCCGTGGACGTCCCGCTCCGCTCGGCCAGGTCGACGATGGTCAGCCGGGCGGCCTCGGCGGGCGCGGCCAGGATCACCTCGGCCACCTTGCGCAGCGCCTCGGGCATGTCGCGCTGCTCGGCCTCGATGCGGTTGAGTAGTTCCACGCGATGAAAATTATGACCAGGATCTGGCGCCGTCAAGGCATTTGGGCAATAATTTTTGACATGCTGGTACTCGGGGTCGACGCGGGCGGCACCTCGTCGCGGGCCGCGCTGTTCACGGTGGACGGGGCGCCGGTCGGGCGAGGGCACGCGCCCGGCGCCAACCCGGTGACGCTCGGCATGGACCGGGCCCGCGCGCACCTGACCGCCGCCGTCCAGGAGGCGGCATCATCCTCGTTACCGCACGTCAGCGCGGTGGTTATGGGGCTGGCGGGGAATCCCGGGGCGTGCCGGGAGCTGGCCGGGCGCGTCCTGCGCCCGCTCCTCCCCCAGGGCCTGCCGGTACGGGTCGTCGGCGACACCGTGACCGCGTTCGCGGCCGGCACCTCCTCGCCGTCGGGCACCGTCCTGATCTCGGGGACGGGGGCGATCGCGGCAAAAATTACCGATCACGAGCAGACGGCGACCGCCGACGGGTACGGGTGGCTGCTCGGGGACGAGGGCTCGGGCTTCTGGCTCGGCCACGCCGCCGCCCGCGCCACCGTCCGCGCCCTCACCGCCCTCACCGCCCTCACCGCTCGCAGCGCCGGGGGCGGGTCACTGATGGAGCTCGTCGTCCGGCAGTTGCTGCCCGAAGGCGTGGGCGAGGATCCGGTCGCGCAGCTCGCGGCGGCGGTGCACGCCCGGCCGCCGCTGGCGCTCGCCGAGCTGGCGCCCCTCGTCAGCCGGGCCGCCGAGGCGGGCGACCCGGAAGCGCGGGCCCTAGTCGCCGAGGCTGCGGCCCGGCTGGCGGGCACCGCGGCCCAGGTGCACGAGCCGGGCCTGCCCATCGTGCTCGCAGGCGGCGTGCTCACGTCGGAGGGCCCGGTCCAGCGAGCGGTCCACGACCTCCTGGCGGACGCCGTCACGGCGGGGGACCCGGCGGGGGCGGCGGCCTGGCTGGCGGCCCGCGACCTGCTCCCGGAGCCCGAGGCGCGGGCCCGGCACGCCGCCTTCACCACCTGATCCCGGCTACTCGTCCAGGATCTTCGTGTCGCCGTAGACGGGGTTCTTCGGCAGTCGTTCCTTGGTCACCATCAGGCGCACGACGCCGGCCTTCTCCGACTGGACCTCCCAGACCATCCAGTCGTCGCCGACCCTGGCCGACTGCTGCTTCGGGTCCACCCCGTAGCCGTCGTTGTCCGGCGCGGGGGTGATGATCTGGAAGACCGCCTCGAGGCCGCGCCGGCGAACCTCGGCCATGACCTCGCCCACGGTCTTCCCGTCGGCGCGGTAGCCCGCCAGCATCTCGCCTTTCTTCATGGCCGAGCGCCAGTTCTGGTACCTCTCCCCCGGCCGCGCCGCCCGCCCCAGCCGGACCGAGGCCCAGCCGGTCCAGCCGCGGGCCACCTCGACGGTCATCGCGCAGCCCGCACTGCCGAACGCGCAGCCCTCGGGCGACGTGCCGTTGGTGATGGACTCGCCGTTGGGCGCCAGCCGACCGCTCAGCCGCATGCCCGTGATCTGGCCCACCTGGGTGGGAGACACCGGCACGACCTCCAGGTTCACGTTCAGGCCCACGGCTTTGAAGCCCTCGGTGTACTTGGCGTAGTCGGCGAACGGGTCCTTGATGGTGGCCACGTACATGTCGCCGCGCAGCTCGATGTCGATGGCGGAGCTGGCGTAGGAGGTGGCGGGGCCGCGCGCCCCGAGGACGGCGGGGGCGATCACGGCGGCCGCGGCGAGCCCGGTGACGGCCACGGCGCCCACGGCCAGGCGGGTACGCCACCGAGGGGTCCGGCGGCGGGCGGGCTCGGCGGCGGGCTCCTCGGAGGTGATCGAGGCGAGGAGCGCCCGCGCCCCCGCGCCGGACGCCTGGCCTGCCAGATCCTCGTCGCGGACCCTGGCGAGGTGCTGCAACTCGTTCACGCGGACTCCATGATCAGGTAGTTGACGGTCACGCCCGCCGCGGCCAGCGCCTTGGAGAAGCGCTTGCGCGCCCGGTGGAGGCGGATGCGGACGGCGTTGCGCGAGCAGCCGAGCACGGTGGCGATCTGGGCCCGGTCCAGGCCCTCCCAGGCCACCAGCGAGATCAGCTCCCGGTCTTCCTCGGACAACTGCTCGAACGCCCGCGCGATCGCGCCCAGCTCGACGCTGGTCTCGGGCGAGTGCGCGTACAGGTCGGCGAGGTCGGCGTCGAGCTCCATGCTGTGGTTGCGGTGCCTGGCCTGGCCGCGGCGGTGGTTGGCCAGCACGTTCCTGGCCACCCCGTACAGCCACAATCTGGACGCGCCGCCCGGCGGCAGCGCGTCCATGCGGCGCCAGGCGATCGCGAACGTCTCGGCGACCACGTCCGCCGCATCCTCCGGCGAGTCGCAGCGGCGCATGGCGTAGCCGAGTATGTGCTCGTACGTCTGCTGGTAAACGGCCTCGAACCGGGTCCTCCGGTCGTCATCCACGGGCGGTCCCCATGGTCGGCCTCCTCGGTCGTCGGGATCGGATCACCCCGTACATGTCGGAGGCATCATCAGCATTTCAGCCGATTTTTCACCGTACGAGCAGGGCGGCGCTCCCGTAGCTGCCCCCGAACCCCGTCACGAGGGCCACCTCACGCCCCTCACGCAGCTCCCTGACGGCCTGGGCCACGTTGTTCAGGCCGTGCACGTAGCCCTCCGAGAGCAGCCCGCCGTGCGGGTTCACCCACGCGTGCCGGCGCTCCAGCAGGTACGGCCCCAGGTCCGCGCGCTCGACCAGCCCGAAGTCCTCCAGCTGCCGGGGCACGAGCCACGAGTAGGCGTCGTACGGCAGTGCCACATCCACGTCCGACGGCCGCAGCCCGGACGCCTCCCAGAGCATGGGCGCCACGTACGCCGAGAAGATCGCGGTGACGTCCGGGGCGCGGTCCATCGACGAGCAGCCGGGGCCTCCCCCGCGGACGACCGCCCGCACGCGCGGCCCGTCGAGCACGCCGCTGATCACGAGGGCGCAGGCCCCGTCGGTCTCCTGGCAGCAGTCGACCGTGCGGAGGGGGGTGCTCACGTACGGCCGGGCGAGGTAGTCGGCGAGCTCCAGGGGTTCGCGGCGCAGGGCCCGTGGGTTGGCCTTGGCGTTCTCCCTGGACTGGGCGACGACCGCGTGCAGGTGCTCCTCCGTGAGGCCCGTGTCGTGCAGGTAGCGGGTCGCGGCCAGGGCGAACAGCGGGATCGGGCCCGCCAGCCCGTACGTGAAACGCTCCTGGGGGCCGGTGGAGACGGTGTTCATGCGCTTGCCGGAGCGGCCGTTGAGCGCCCGATAGACCACGATATTTCGCGCCAACCCGGCATGTATGAGCATCGCCGCGTCGCCCAGGATCGACGCCGCCTGCGTGCCTCCCCCGGCGATGTCGTTGTGCCACCCGAGCCGCTCGATGCCCAGGGCCCGCGCGACCTGGACGACGGGGGCGGAGTCGTTCAGGTGGTAGCTGAGCACCGCGTCCACGTCACGCGGCCCGATGCCCGCGTCCGCGCACGCCGCCCGGCACGCCTCGACCGCCAGCTCCAGCTCGCTCCGCCCGGACTCCCTGGTCAGCGCCGTCATCCCGACGCCGGCCACCGCCGCCAACCCCCCGAACGGCTGCTGTGTTGATGGCCTCACTCCGTGAGGCGGGCTCGGTCGCTTCAAGCCGTCGCCTTCCCTCGTCGCTCTGGTCGCTCCGCTCCCGGCGCTCCTCAGTCCAGCCGACGGCGCTCCCTCGCCGTCGGCCCGCTCTGTAGACGCACGCTAGCCCGCGCCGACAGCCGAGACAAGCGCTTGCTCGGCAACCACATCCAATCCGGAAATGTCGCCACCAGTGGATAACTGAATATCTTCACGGGAGGCAGGTCCTCTTGTAATACGGAGGAGTGATCAACCGATAAGCCCATCATCACGCTGAGGTGAGGGATGGATCTACGTTACGTCCGGTACGCGATGGCGATCGCCCGCGCGGGCAGTCTCCGCCGCGCCGCCACCGCGCTGCACATCGCACAGCCCACGCTGTCGGAGCAGCTCAGAGCCCTGGAGAAGGAGATCGGCGTCGAGTTGTTCAGCCGATCGTCCAGCGGCGTGCAGCTGACCGAGGCGGGCGAGGCCTTCCTGGCCCAGGCCACCGTGGCGGTCGACGCCTTCGACCGCGCCGTGGCCGCCGCCAGGAACAGGGTCACGACCGCGCGCCTGGGCGTGGCCGACGGGCTGGCGGACGTGGTGGCCCGGCTGCTCTCCCAGCTCCAGACCTCCAACCTGCGCGTGGCCCCCATGGGGACGGCCGAGCAGATCGTCTCCATCGCGGACGGCACCCTGCAGGCCGGGCTCGGCTACGCGCCGGGCTCGCTGCCCAGGGGCGTGGCCCGCATGCTGGTCCACCGTTTCCCGGTGCGCGCCCTGCTCCACCGCGATCACCCATTGGCGTCGTACGAGGCGCTGTCGCTGGCGGACCTGGCGGGCGAGCCGCTGGTGATGCCGGAGTCCGACGCGGTCGCCGGGGCCCGCCGCTTCCTGGAGGGTTTCGTACGGCACCGCCTCCACCCCCGCCTCGGCCCGGCCGCGGCCACGCACGATCTGGTCATCAACATGGTGGAGGAAGGCGCGGGCTACGCGCTTTGCGTCCACGAGGGCACCACCATCCCCGACACACTCGCATTTGTCCCTATAAAAGAGGACGTGCCGCCGCTGGAGGTGGTCTTCCTCTGGAACCGCCAGACGGACGTCCACGAGCTCCTCAGCGCCGCCCGGCACCTCGCCCGCTCTGGATAGCGCTATTATCTAGCGATGCGCATCTCCGAACTCAGTGCCAAGTCCGGTGTGGCCATCCCGACGATCAAGTACTACCTCCGCGAGTGCCTGCTGCACCCGGGCGAGCAGACAGCCGCGACCAGAGCCGAGTACGACGAGTCCCACCTGCGCAGACTCCGCCTGATCCGAGCCCTGCTCGAAGTGGGCCGGCTCCCCGTCGCCTCGATCAAGAAGATCATCGAGGCCGTCGAGGACGAGTCGCTCCCCCTGCACCTGCTCCTCGGCACCGCCCACTACGCCCTGAGCGCCACGGTCGAGCCCGAGCCCGGCGAGGAGTGGCAGATCGCCCGCGACGAGGTGGACCGCCTCGTCGCCGGCCAGGGCTGGGACGTCTCGCCGACCGCCCCCGCCCGGGACGAGCTGGCCCAGACGATCGTCCGGATGCGCCAGCTCGGCCTGCCCGTCGACCTGAAGCCGTACGTCGAGATCGCGCAGAAGCTCGTCTCCGAGGTCGAGATGAACACCATCCCCTTCGACGGCCCGCGCGACGCCGCCGTGGAGGCCCTGGTGCTCGGCACCGTCCTGTACGGCAAGGCGTTCGAGGCGCTGCGCCGCATGGCCCAGGAGTCGGAGTCGGCCCGCCGCCTGTCCCCCTAGACGAGGCTGTTCTCGCGCAGCAGCGCGAGGTTGTTCACGGTGACGGCCCCGCGCCAGTCGAGCGCCCCGGCCGGGGAGATACGCGCGTAGTCCACTTCCCATCCGCCGTCGTCCTTCTGCTGCCCCGCCAGTCGTACGAGGTCCGCCGCGATCACGTCGGGCTCGAAGAGGTCGCGGGCCGGCCCGCCCGGGTGGGGCGCGAAGTCCAGCGGCCGCAGCGTCTCGTGCTCGGTGCCGCCCTCGACCGGCACCCGCCCGTCCGCGGGGATGTGCGCGGCCAGCCGCTTGAGCAGGTCGGCCGCCCTGGGCTGGGTGTCGTACACGGCGTCGAGGAAGCGCACCGCGAACGCCAGCACGTACGCGTGCGGCGCCTTGTCGAGCTCCTGGATCGCGTCGAGGCAGTAGCGCGTGGCCCGCTCCAGCCACGGATGCGCGGCGACGGCCGGATCGTGGGCCGCGACGCGGTGGGCGGCGGCCGCCGAGATCGAGGTGATCTGCAGGGACGAGGTGTCCGCGTCGCCGCCCGCCCACCAGGGCGCGGTGGCCTCGCCGACGGTGAGCGGCAGCGAGAACGGCACCCCGCCGTCCGGCAGCGTGACCGAGTCCAGCCAGTCGCACAGCGCCGCGGCCCGGGGCGAGGTCACGGGGGCGACGTCCGCGAACACCTCGAAGGCGTGCAGCGCGGCCCCCGGTTGGCTCTCGGGTGGGCGCAGGTCCGGCTCCAGGCCCCAGCCGTAGCCGCCGTCGGGGTTGCGGTAGGCCTCCAGCGCGCCCAGCGCGGAGGCGGCGTCGCCGTCGCCCATGAGCAGGTCGTAGCGGCGGCGGTCCAGTACTCGTGCGTGCCCGGCGAGGAAGCCGGGGATCGCGGAAAGGTTCACGTTCATGGACTCATCGTGCCCACGTCGGCGACATGCGGTCTTGTAAGTTCCGGACCGATCCGCCGGCGGTGAGAATGGGGCGCATGGACGGCGAGCGGGCCCGCGCGAGGTTCCGGGGCGAGCGGGTGGCGCGGCTGGCCACGGCGAGCGGCGACGGGACACCCCACCTGGTGCCCGTCACCTTCGCCGTGGTCGCGGACCGGGTGGTGATCGCGATCGATCACAAGCCGAAGACCACCACCGACCTGAGACGGGTGCGCAACATCCGGGAGAACCCGCGGGTGAGCCTGCTGGCCGACCACTACGAGGACGACTGGACTCGGCTGTGGTGGGCCCGCGCCGACGGCCTGGCCGCGGTCGTCGAGGAGGGGCCGGAGCGCGAGCCGGCGCTCGACGCGCTGGCGGCCAAGTACGGCCAGTATCGCGAGCACCGGCCCGGCGGCCCCGTGATCCTCGTGGACGTGACCCGCTGGAGCGGCTGGTCGTTCACTCCGTGATGGTGACGGGCCGCTTCAGCAGCCACAGCGCGGCCCGCTGGAGCATCGCGCGGTGCACCTCGTTGTCGTACGACCTGGTGTCGTGGCCCAGCGCGTCGTAGAACACCCGGCCGCGCCGCACCGGCCGCGCCCAGACCAGCGGCTGGCCGTTCGAGGACGCCAGCGGATCGACGTCCGGCAGGATGTCGAGGTCGCTGTAGACCTCGTCCACCACGTCGAAGTCCCGCAGCCCCTCGACCACCGGGTGATCGCCGTGCACCCGCACGCCGGTCCACCCCAGCGGGGGATGGTGGGACTTGGGCCAGGTCCAGCAGCCGCCCAGGACGCGCGGCCAGCCCTGCCAGTCGTCGAAGCAGATCGACGCCGAGTGCATGCACAGCAGCCCGCCGCCCCGGTCGAGGTGATCGAGGAGCGTGGTGCGGGCCTGCGCCGGTAAGGCGAAGCGCCACTCGTCACGCAGGTCGGCGAAGCGGTCGTGGTCCATCTGCCAGCGCAGCGCGTTGACGGTGATGAGCTGGACCTCCGACGGCTCGCTCAGCGCGCCCGCGATGTCCTCGGTGATCTCCGACTCGACCCCCACCTCGGCCAGCACCCCCGCGAGCGCTGCCGACGTGGCGGCGAAGTCGTGGAACGGGCCTCCTGACAGGATCAGATTTCTCGCCACCCGCCAAGCTCATCATGCTTACCGCGGCTTTTCCACCCATGGAGCGTCGACTGGCCCCACTTCGGCACCCTCGCCGGTGACCGGGCATGATGCCAATCGTGGACTTCGAGGAGCACCGCCCCATGCTGCTCGGGCTGGCCTACCGCCTGCTCGGCAGCATGTGGGACGCCGAGGACGTCGTACAGGAGGCCTGGCTGCGCTGGCAGGGCACCGACCGGAGCGAGATCAAGGAACCGCGCGCCTTCCTGGTGACCGTGGTCTCGCGGCTGGCGCTCGACCAGCTGCGCTCGGCGCGGGTCAAGCGTGAGGCGTACACGGGGCCGTGGCTGCCCGAGCCGGTGATGACGGCGCAGGCGGGGCCGCTGGACACGGCCGAGCTGCGGGACACCGTCTCGTACGCGACCCTGCACATGATGGAGCGGCTGTCGCCGCCGGAGCGGGCGGTGTTCGTGCTGCGGGAGGCGTTCGAGCTCCCGTACGACGAGATCGCGGAGATCGTCGGCATCTCCGTCCCCAACGCCAGGCAGCTGCACCGCCGAGCCTCCGTCCGGCTCGCCGAGGGGCGCGACCGGTTCCACCCGTCGGCCGAGGACCACACCGAGCTGCTGACGAAGTTCATGGACGCGGCGGCGGGCGGCGACCTCGCGGCGCTCACGGAGCTGTTGCACGAGGACGTCGTGTCCTACAACGACGGCGGCGGCAAGGTCAGGGCCGCGCTGCGGCCGATCCTCGGGCGCCACAAGGTGGTGGCCTTCCTCAACGGCCTGCTCAGCCGCTACGACTTCGCCGACTCCCGGCTGATCGAGCTCAATGGCCAGCCGGCCCTCTGGACCCGGGTCGCGGGCCACCGCCAGGTCGTGCTGATCGAAGTCCACGACGGCCTCATCACGCGCATCTACGGCCTGCTCAACCCCGACAAGCTCACCCGCGTCACCCCCGACGCAGAGGTCGCGGCACTCCCGCACGATCTATAGTCGCCCCTATGGATCTCGGCATCTCGGGCAAGGTCGCCCTCGTCACCGGAGGCAGCGCGGGCATCGGGCTCGCCGCCGCCAAGAGCCTGGCACGGGAGGGCTGCGACGTCTGCGTCGCCGCCCGCAACCCGGAGCGGCTCGCGGAGGCGGTCGTGCAGTTGCAGGAGTACGGCAAGGTCGTGCACGCCGTGCTGGCCGACGTGGAGGACCCGGCCGCGGCCCGCCGGGTGGTCGAGGAGACGCGTGACGTGCTCGGCCCGATCGACATCCTGGTGGCCAGCTCCGGCGGACCGCCGGCCGGCCGCTTCGACGAGACGAGCCTGGCCGACTGGGACGTCGCCGTCCAGCGCAACCTGCTCGGCACCGTACGCCTGATGTACGCGGTCCTGCCCGAGATGCGCTCGCGCGGCTGGGGCCGCATCGTCACGATCACCAGCAGGTCGGCCCGCGAGGCGCTGGACGGCCTGGCGCTGTCCAACGCCACCCGCTCGGCCGTGGCCGGCGTCGTGCGCACGCTGGCCCGCGAGGTGGCCCGCGACGGCGTGCTGGTCAACAACGTGATGCCGGGCCCGATCGACACCGATCGGCTGCGGACGCTGGCGGGCGACGAGGAGGGGCTGGCCCGGCGGGGCGAGGCGGTGCCGATCGGGCGCGTCGGCAACCCGGAGGAGGTCGGTGACGTGGTGGCGTTCCTGTCCAGCGAGCGGGCCTCGTTCGTGAACGGGATCTCGATGCTCGTGGACGGCGGCGAGAGCCGCGTCATCGCGTAACGGGCGTCACTTCCGCACCAGCGTGCGCGCGATCGCGGCGGCCCAGGGCTCGTCCGCCTCCGGGAGCTCGACGTAGTACGTCAGGTTCGCCCGGTGGAAGCAGGCGCCCATCAGCATCGACGCGGCGGCGTCGGCGTCGATCCCCTCGTCGAGCCGGCCGCCGCGCTGCTCGGCCCGGAGGATCTCGGCCAGCGCCCGGATCGGCAGGTGCGGGCCCATGTCGCTGGCGGCCAGCATGCCCCTGAACCCCGCCATGAGCGACGGGTCGGCCAGCAGGCCGGAGGCGATGGCCGCGGCCTTGGTGTAGAACTCCAGCGCCATCAGCGCGAACTCGGCCAGGTTGCCGGCCAGGTCGCCCTGCCCGGTGCTCTCCCGCAGCCGCTCCAGCGCGGGGCCGAGCGCGGGCAGCCGCTCCAGCAGGACGGCGAGGAACAGCGCCTCCTTGCCGGCGAAGTGCTTGTAGAGCAACGCCTCGGAGCAGCCGGCCTGCTGGGCGATACGCTTGGTGGTGGCACCCGCGATGCCGAACTCCCTAATCGCCTGCTCGGCGGCGTCGATGATGCGATCGCGTGTACGCATCCGACCATGATATGAGCGAGTGCCTACCGACTCCCCCGCACATGACATGCTTCCAGTAGGGACGAGTGGGGAGAAGACATGGACAAGCCGGTCATCGTTACCGTTGATGACGATCCGGGCGTCTCACGGGCGGTGGCCCGCGACCTGAGACGCCGCTACGGCCAGGAATACCGGATTGTCCGCGCCGAGGCGGCCCGGGACGGCATCGAGGCCGTCCGGGAGATGCGGCTGCGGGGTGACGAGGTGGCGGCCATCCTGGCCGACTACCGCATGCCGCAGATGAACGGCGTGGAGTTCCTCGAGGCCGCCATGGACTTGTATCCGTACGCGCGCAGGGTGTTGCTGACCGCCTACGCCGACACCGACGCCGCGATCCAGGCGATCAACGTGGTGGATCTGGACCATTACCTGCTCAAGCCGTGGGACCCGCCGGAGGAGAAGTTCTACCCGGTGATCGACGGCCAGCTCGACGCCTGGATGCGCACGGACCGGATCGAGCGGTCCGAGCTGCGGGTGGTGGGCGACCGGTGGTCGGCTCAGTCGTACAAGGTGCGTGATTTCCTGGCCCGCAACCACGTGCCCTACCGGTGGATGCTGTCGGAGGACCCGGAGGGCGAGCAGCTGGTGAAGGCGGCCGGCGAGGGCTGCCACCTGCCGCTCGTGGTGACGGCCGAGGGCACCACCCTGGAGTCGCCCGATCAGGCCACGCTGGCGGCGGCGGTGGGCCTGTCGACCACGCCGGCCACCGACTTCTACGACCTGATCGTGGTCGGCGGCGGGCCGGCCGGGCTCGGCGCGGCCGTCTACGGCGCCTCGGAAGGGCTGAGGACCGTGCTGGTCGAGGCCTACTCCTCGGGCGGCCAGGCGGGGCAGAGCTCCAGGATCGAGAACTACCTGGGCTTCCCCGACGGCGTCTCCGGGCAGCAGCTCGCGGACCGGGCGCGCAGGCAGGCGCTGAAGTTCGGGGCGGAGCTGCTGACCGCGCGCAAGGTGGTCTCGCTGGAGCCGCGCGGGCAGGCGCGGGTGGTCGGGTTCAAGGACGGCGGGGAGATCGCCGCGCACGCGGTGATCCTGGCGACCGGCGTCACCTACCGCCGGCTGGACGCGCCGGGGCTCGACGAGTTCACCGGCCGGGGTGTCTTCTACGGCGCCGCCCTGACCGAGGCGCCGTCCTGCCAGGACACCGACGTCTACATCGTGGGCGCGGCCAATTCGGCCGGGCAGGCGGCCGTCTACCTGTCGGGATTCGCGAGCAAGGTCAATTTGTTGGTGAGGGGTGACGGTTTGGAGAAGTCCATGTCGCACTACCTCATCGAGCAGATCGCCGCGATCCCCAACATCGAGGTGCACCTCCAGACGGAGGTCGTCGGCGGTGAAGGCGACGACCACCTGGAGCGGCTGACGCTCTCGACCAAGGGCGAGCAGCGCACGGTCGACGCGCAGTGGCTGTTCGTGTTCATCGGGGCGGAGCCGTACACGTCGTGGCTGGGCGAGACGGTCGAACGCGACGAGAAGGGGTTCGTGCTGACCGGGCCCGACCTGGTGCAGGGCGGGAAGCGGCCGCGTAACTGGCCGCTGCGGCGCGAGCCGTACTTCCTGGAGACGAACGTGCCCGGGGTGCTGGCCGCGGGTGACGTACGCGCTGACTCGATCAAGAGAGTGGCCTCCGCCGTCGGCGAGGGCGCGATGGCCGTCGCGCTCGTGCATCGCTACTTGGAGAAGCAATGACCAACATCGACATCGATGAACTGCGCAAACTCTTCCTCTTCGAGCGGCTGAACGACGAGCAGCTCACCAAGCTGGCCAACAGCGGCCAGGTGCGCACGTTCGGCCAGGACGAGGTGATCCTCCAGCAGGGCGACCCGGCCGAGTGCTTCGCGGTGCTGCTCGAGGGCGAGATCCAGATGATCAGCGAGACGGTCAGCGCTGGGACCGTGGCGATGCCCCGTGCGTCGCAGCCCGGCGTCTACGGGGGCGCCACCAGCGCCTACCTCGGCGACCGGGCGCCGCAGACGTACCAGCACACGCTGCGGACCACCGCGCCGACGCGGATGTTCATGCTGCCGGCGAAGAAGTTCGCCTACATCGTGGCCGAGTGGTTCCCGATGGCGATGCACCTGCTCGACGGCATGCTGTCGGGCGGGCGGATGCAGAGGGAGGTCATCGACCGGCGGCAGCGGCTGACCGCGCTCGGCACGATCACGGCCGGGCTCACGCACGAGCTGAACAACCCGGCCGCCGCGGCGGTGCGCGCCGCGAGCGAGCTGCGCTCGCTGATCAGGACCTCGCGCCTCCAGCTCGCCCAGCTCGCCGAGGAGGGCATCCCGCCGGAGAAACTGCGCATGATGATCGAGTGGCAGGAGTCCTGCACGGACAACCTGGGCAAGCTGCCCCAGCGCAGCCCGCTGGAGATGTCCGACGCCGAGGACGAGCTGGGCGACGCGCTGGACGAGCTGGGCGTCGAGGACGCGTGGGACCTGGCTCCCGCGCTGGTCATCGCCGGGTTCACGCCCGAGGCGCTGGAGAAGATCCGCACCAAGGTGGGTGAGGAGCGCGCTCCCTCGGCGGTCCAGTGGCTGGCCAAGGCGATCGAGATCTCCCAGATGCTCAACGAGGTGACCGAGGCCACCGAGCGCATCACGTCGCTGATCGGCTCGGCCAAGCAGTACTCGCAGATGGACCGGGCGCCGTTCCAGCAGGCCGACGTACACGACCTGCTCGACAGCACGGTCGCGATCTTCCGCGGCAAGATCCCCCCGGGCATCACGGTGGCCACCGACTACGACCGCACGCTGCCGCCCATCCCCTGCTACGCGGGCGAGCTGAACCAGGTCTGGACGAACCTCATCCACAACGCGCTCGACGCGATGGGCGACGGCGGCACGCTCACGATCCGCACGGCGCACGACGAGGACGAGGCCATCATCGAGATCGGCGACACCGGCCCCGGCGTGCCCGAGGCGATCAAGGACCGGATCTTCGAGCCGTTCTTCACGACGAAGAGCGTGGGTCAGGGCACCGGTCTCGGCCTGGACATCTCGTACCGGATCGTGGCCGGGCGGCACGGCGGGGAGATCAAGGTGCGCTCGGTCCCGGGCGAGACCTGGTTCGAGGTACGGCTGCCGCTCCGGGAGCCGGTTGTCGCCGTCTCTTGACCTTACTCTTGTCAGGACGCTTCCTTACCGCGTGTAATGGTTGACCGAAATGCGGGAAGGAGGGGTGCCCGTGAGCGCGTCCGAGACGGTGACAGGTTCGCGGTCCCTGAACGGCCTCCTCCGGGTGCTGGGCGGGATCGAGCGGCTGGGCAACAGGCTGCCCCATCCGTTCTGGCTGTTCGTCATCCTGGCCGCGTTACTGGCGCTGGTCAGCTGGGGTCTGGCGGCGGCAGGGGTGTCGGCGGTCAACCCGGCGACGGGCAAGACCGTCGTGGCCAAGAACCTGCTGTCCGCCGACGGCGTCCGGATGATGGTCGGCGACGCGGTCACGAACTACACCTCGTTCCCGCCGCTCGGCACGATCCTGGTCGTCATGCTCGGCGTCGCGGTCGCCGAGCGCTCGGGGCTGCTGGCCGCCGTGCTGCGCTCCGGGGTGTCGAGGGTGTCGCCGAAGTGGGTGACGTTCGCGCTGGCGTTCACCGGCATGGTGGCGCACGTGGCCTCCGACGCCGCGTACGTCGTGCTCATCCCGCTCGGCGCGCTGGCCTTCCGCGCGGTGGGGCGCAGCCCGATCCTGGGCATCGTGGTGGCGTTCGTGTCGATCTCGGCGGGCTACGACGCCAGCCCGCTGATCACGCCGACCGACGCCATCCTGTCGGGGCTCACCACGGCCGCCGCGCACACCGTCGATCCCGCCTACACGGTCACGCCGCTGGCCAACTACTTCTTCTCGCTGGCCTCCTCCCTGGTGCTGGCCGCCACGATCACCCTGGTCACCGAGCGCGTGCTGGCGCGCCGGGTCGAGTCGATGCCCATCGACCCGGAGCCCTCCCCCACCGCCCCCGCCCCCGCCTCCACCGGCTCCTCCACCTCCTTCGACGAGGATCTGGGCGCGCTGGCGCTCAGCGTCTCGGAGCGGAAGGGGCTGCGGGCCGCGTTGATCGCGCTCGTGGTGTACGTGGCCGCCGTGGTGGCGGCCGTGCTGCCCGCCGGGTCGCCGCTGCGCGGCAAGGACGGCGGCATCGTGCAGTCGCCGCTGCTCACCTCCATCGCGATCTTCCTCGCGCTGGCGTTCCTGGCCGTCGGGTGGGCGTACGGGAAGGCCGCCGGGACGATCACCGGCAGCCGGGACATCCCCGGTTTCATGGCCCACGGGTTCCGCGAGATGGCGCCGATCCTGGTGCTGTTCTTCGCGATCTCGCAGTTCCTGGCGTACTTCAAGTGGACCGGCATCGGCGAGATCATCGCGATCGACGGGGCCGGCCTGCTGAAGTCGGCCGGGGTGAGCGGGCCCGTGGTGTTCCTGGGCATCCTGGTCGTGGTCACCCTGATCAACCTGGTGGTGACCAGCGGGTCCGCGCAGTGGGCGCTCGTCGGCCCCGTCTTCGTGCCGATGCTGATGCTGCTGAACATTCCGCCCGAATACACCCAGGCCCTCTACCGCATCGCCGACTCGTGCACCAACGCGATCACGCCGATGAGCCCGTACTTCGTGATGGCGCTCGGCTTCCTCCAGCGCTACCGGCGCTCGGCCGGGATCGGCACACTGGCCTCGATGACCATCCCGCTCTCGTTCACCCTGCTCGTCGTCTGGACGCTGCTGTTCTTCGCATTCTGGTGGCTCGGCATCCCGCTCGGCCCCGGAGCGCCGATTCCTTAGAAAGGACCTCGTGTTGATCACCGACTGGGCCCGGCAGGCCCTCCCGGCCATGCTCGACGACCTCAAGGCCACGGTGGAGCTGGAAACCCACAGCTACGACAAGGCCATGCTGGTCAAGGGGCTGCGTGAGATCCGCGGCCGGGCCGTCGAACGCCTCGGGACGCCGGACGAGGAGGTCCTGCACGACGGCGGGTCCTACGGCGACATCCTGGAGCTGACCTACCGGGGCACCGCGCCCGGCACCGTGCTCATGCTCAGCCACTACGACACCGTCTGGCCGACCGGGATGCTGGCCGCCTGGCCGTTCGCGGTGGTGGACGGCAAGGCGACGGGGCCCGGCGTGTTCGACATGAAGACGGGCCTCGTCCAGTCGATCTGGGCCCTGCGCGGGCTGCGCGAACTCGGGCTGCCGCATCCGAGCGTGCGCTACCTCTTCAACGGGGACGAGGAGATCGGCAGCCCCGCCTCCCGCGCGCACATCGAGGCGGCCAGCGAGGACACGCTGGCGACCCTGGTCTTCGAGGCCTCCCAGGAGGGAGCGCTCAAGACCGCCAGGAAGGGCGTGGGGCTGTTCAACGTGAGCGTGACCGGGGTGGAGGCGCACGCGGGGCTCGACCCGTACGCGGGGGCGAGCGCCATCCACGCCCTGGCCGAGATCGTCACCACCCTGGCCCGGGCCGGCTCCCGCGAGCGCGGCACCACCGTGAACGTCGGCCTGATCAGCGGCGGCACCGGGCGGAACGTGACGGCCGGGGACGCGAGCTGCGGAATCGACGTACGCGTCACGGATCCGGCGGAGATGGGACGCATCGACGACGTCTTCGCCGGCCTGAAGGCGTCGGACCCCCGGGTGACCATCTCGGCCACCGGGGAGTGGAACCGCCCGCCCATGACGCCGAACGCGGCCTCCCAGCGGCTGTTCAAGGAGGCGCGGGAGGTGGCGGCCGGGTTCGGATGGCTGCTGGACGAGGTGTCGGTGGGGGGCGCCAGCGACGGGAACTTCGTCTCGGCGCTGGGCCGACCGGTGCTGGACGGGATGGGCGCGGTGGGGGGCGGGGCGCATGCGCGGCACGAGCACGTGCTGGTGGAGCACATCGCGGAGCGCACGGCGCTGACCATGGGCCTGATCACCGCCCTCGCCTGACAGCCGCCTGTTCCATGGGTCGCTGATCCACTGCCACGCGCCCTCGACCGGGGTCTCCGCCCGGACCGCCAGCACCCGCCTTGTCCTGCACCTCGGGATGGGGCAGCCCTTCCGGGCGAGGCGCGGTGCG
>NZ_JBIUCF010000008.1:0-93447 GCF_044593615.1 Nonomuraea sp. NPDC051941 | reverse complement strand
TCAACGGCCCGCGCGGACCTCCAGCGCCCGCTCGACGGCCGCCTTATCCTGCGGCTCGGGATGAGGCAGCCCTTCCGGGCGAGGCGCGGTGCGTCAACGGCCCGCGCGGACCTCCAGCGCCCGCTCGACGGCCGCCTTATCCTGCGGCTCGGGATGAGGCAGCCCTTCCGGGCGAGGCGCGGTGCGTCGACGGCCCGCGCGGCAAACGCGGCCGATCCTGCGCCCTTGGTCTGGCCATCAGGCGGGACATGGCAGAGGCGTCAGCCGAAGACGCGGTCGCGGGTCAGGTCGAGGGCGGTCAGCACGGCGCCCTGGAGCACCGCGTTGCCCGTGACCGTGCTGGCGCGGACCTCGGTCGGCGCCGGGGCCAGGGCGCGCAGGTGGTCGGCCACCAGCTCGGCCAGCCCGTCCCCGCCCTCATGACCCGTCGTCCCGCCGAGGACGACGAGGCCGGGGTCGAGGAGGGTGGCGTAGGCGAAGGCACCCTGGGCGATCCGCCGGGCGAGCTGGTCCCGGTCGAGCCCCTGTACGACCGCCGCGTCCACCAGATCGCAGAACGCCACGCCGCCGACCTCCAGGAACCCGATCTCCCCCGCGCCGCCCGACACCCCCCGGCGCAGCCGGCCCCCGAGCACGACCGCCGCTCCCACTCCGTCGTCCAGCCAGAGGAGCACGAAGTCCTCGCTCCCGGCGGCCGCTCCGGTGCGGAGCTCGGCGATGGCGGCCAGGTTGACCTCGTTCTCCAGGATCACGGGCACGCCCAGGCGCTCGCGTACGGACCCCATCATGCTGGGCCGCCACCCCGGCACGTCGTTGGGTGACACCAGCTCCCCGTGACGCGGATCGACCAGCCCCGGCGCCCCGACCACGACCGTGTCCAGCGCGCGCCGCCCCACCGCGCCCCCGACCACCTTCGCGATGAGGGCCGCCAGGTCGGCTCTCGCGCCGATCGTCGTGCTGGCCTCGCTGACCACTCGCCCGGTGATGTCGGCGACCGTGACGTTGACGGCGTCGCGCCGTACGTCCACCCCGGCCACATGAGCCCGGTCCGCCACCAGTCCGTACAGGCGAGCGTTCGGGCCCCGCCGGTCCTCGCCGCTCTCGCCGGTGACCTCGACGAGGCCGCCTGCCATGAGCCGTTCGATCAGGTCGGACACGGTGGGCCTGGACAATCCGGTCAGCGTGCGGAGCTGCGGCGCGGTCAGCGGACCGTGCTCCAGCAGCAGGTCGAGGGCCAGCCGGTCGTTGATCGCTCGGGCCAGGGCGGGGGTGGCGGTCTTCACGGTCCTCATAATAATCAGGGACCCTGCCTGAAACCTCTTTTCATCAGGAACCCTACCTGATAATTTTCAGGCCATGAGCCATCACCGTGCCATCGCGGCCGTCTTCGTCGCGCACGGCGCCGTAGCCGGCAGCCTGTCCACGCGCATCCCCTGGATCCAGGAGCACCTGCACCTCAGCCCAGGCGCCCTCGGCCTCGCGCTGCTGTGCCCGTCGATCGGCGCCTTCGTGGGCATGCCGATGGCCGGCCGCCTCGCCTACCGCTTCGGCAACCGCGCCGCCACACGCGTCCTCCTCGCACTCTGGTGCGCGGGCCTGGCCCTCCCCGCGCTCTCGCCGTCGCCCGTGTGGCTGTTCGGGGCGTTCCTGCTGTTCGGGGCGTCGGCGGGCATGTGCGACGTCGCCATGAACGCGCACGCCGTCCTCCTCGAACGGCATCTCGGCCGCTCGATCATGTCGGGGCTGCACGGCATGTGGTCCGTCGGCAGCCTGGCCGCCGGCGGACTCGGGGCCCTGGCCGCGCACGCGGGCATCGACGCCCGGATCCACCTCGGGGTCATGTCGCTCGCGTTACTCGGCTTCGGGGCAGTGGCCGGGCGCGGCCTCCTCCCTGACAGCGGGATGACGGGTTCCGTACGCGACGCGCCTGCGCCGCGGCGCTTCGCGCTCCCCACGCGAGGGATCCTGGTGATCGGGCTGGTCGGGTTCTGCGCGACGTTCGCGGAGGGCGCCAGCTCGAACTGGTCCGCCGTCTACCTCACCGCCGTCACCGACGCCGGCCCCGGGTTGGCCGCCGCCGGATACACCGTCTTCATGCTCTGCATGGCGAGCGCGCGACTGCTGGGCGACCACGTCATCCGCCGGCTCGGTCCGGCCGCGACGGTCAGGGCCGGCGGTGCCGTGGCGGCGGTCGGCGGCGTCCTGGTGGTCGCGGCCCGCACGCCCGCGCTCGGCATCGCCGGGTTCGCCCTGGTCGGACTGGGGATCGCGGTGATCGTGCCGCTCGTGATCGCGGCGGCGGGCAACGCGGGAACGACTCCCGGCGAGGGCGTGGCGGGCGTCGCGACGATCACGTACCTGTCGGGCCTGATCGCCCCGGCCGTGACGGGCTGGGTCGCGGGCGCGCTCAGCTACCCCGCCGCGTTCGCGCTGATCACGTGCGTGGTCGTGCTGCTGACGTTGCTCGCCCCTGTCTTGCGCCCTTCCCGCACCTCTCCCCCGGAAAGAGCCGTCCCTGTCGACGCCCAACCCTGACAACCTGCCGGCCTTGCTCGCACTCCTCCTTCAGAAGGAGCCGTGTATGTCGACGCCCAACCCAGACGACCTGCCGACCTTGCTCGTATTCCTCCTTCAGAAGGAGCCCGTGGTTATGTCAACAGGCAGGGTGTCGCAGACACCAAGCTGTCGCACCACAGCTTGCTACACAGGGTTAGAACAGTCTCACCTTCGGCGACGTAGGCGGATTTCGACAAGAGCGTCAGAACTGGCAGAGCCGCGCCCTCATCGCTCTCGCACACATCCTGAAACTTCACAGGTGTAGCCGGCATCAGCCGGGTGACCACCCCGGACCGCATCTTCGCCGCCTTACCACTAACCGGATCCGTCGCTCGCAGCATGCGACCTCGTGTCGCACCTTGTTATAGCGGGCGGCGCAGCCCGTCCAGCACGAGGGTGATGACGCCGTCGGCTTCGGCCCGCCAGTCGGGGCGGTCATGGGCCGCACCGATGCCGTGCAGCGCCATCATCACGGCCCCGGCATCCACGTCGTCGCGAACAGTGCCGTCCCGCACGGCGGCGGCCACCAGGTCGGTGACAGCCTGCTCCAGCGCCCGGCTGCCCTCGGCGAGGACACCCGAGCGATCGGTCATGAGCGTGGCCAGCGTCCGGGCCAGACCCTCGTGGGCATCTATGTGGTCGACCATGCCGCGTAGGAAGGTCGCCAAAGCCTCCGCTGCGGGCAGCGTGGCCTGTAGCTGGCGGGCGCGGTCGCACAGCATGGCGACTTCCCCGTGGTAGACCGCCTCGGCCAGTGCCTCCCGGGTGGGGAAGTGGCGGTACAGCGTGCCGGTGCCCACTCCGGCCAGGCGGGCGAAGTCGTCGAAGCGCAGGTCGAAGAAGTCTCCGGCGTCGAAGACCTCCCGGGCGGTGGCGAGCAGGGCCTCGCGGTTGCGCTGGGCGTCGGCCCGCAGCGGCTTGTCGGTGGTCATGCGCTACCTCGCGTTGACAAGTGGAGATGATCTCCATATTTTGGAAAGTGGAGATGGCCTCCAAATCGATCGTACCCCACGAGGTGCAGCGTGAAGATCCTGATGTTCGGCCGAGGCGTGATCGCCACTGTCTACGGCTGGGCCCTGCAGCAGGCGGGACATGACGTCGAGTTCTACGTCCGACCGGGTCGCGCGGCGACGTACGGGGACGCGGTGGACCTCGACCTGTTCGATATGCGGCGCCGAGTGTGGGGGCAGCGCGTCGCCGAGAAGTGGCCGGTGCGCTACCGCGAGGCGCTGGAGCCGGACCACGACTTCGACCTGATCGTGCTCAGCGTGCCCCACCACCGCCTCGCGGGCGCGACGGCCTTCCTGGCCCCGCGTGTCGGCCAGGCCACGGTGCTGATCTTCGGCAACCTCTGGACCGAGCCGCTCGCCGCCATCGGCGCACTCCCCGCCGACCAGATCGCCTGGGGCTTTCCCCAGGCCGGTGGCGGTTTCGGCGCGGACGGCGTACTCCACGGGGCACTGCTGCCGTCGGTCATCTTCGGCACACTCGGCCAGCCCCCGACCGACCGGGAACGGGCCGTGCGCCAGGCGTTTCGCGAGGCCGGGCTCCGGATCAAGGAGCGGCCTGACTTCCGCGGCTGGCTGTGGGTCCATTTCGCGTCGGATGCCGGCATGTTCTCGCAAGGCCTGCGGCTGGGATCCCTGTCCCAACTGGCCGGGGCAACGGGCGACCTGCGCGAGGCGCTGCTGGCCGGCCGCGAACTGCTGCCGCTCCTCCAGGCGCGCGGCCTCGACCTGCGACGGCACCGGGGCGGTGTGCTGCCGTTCCGGGCGCCCACCTGGCTGACGGCACCCGTGCTCGCCTGGCTGACCGCTCATGTCGCGCCCGCGCGCGTGAGCCTCACGGCGCACTCCGACCCCGACGCCGAGGAGCCGCGTGAGGTCTGCCGGGACACCCTGGCCGAAGCACGACGGTTGGGCATCTCGGTACCGCGACTGGAAGCGGCGGAACCGCACTTCGCCCGTGAGGGGACGGGTCGGGTCTGAATTTACCGATGTTGTCGGTCCCGGTGGTTCATTGCGGCTCCTTGGTCCGCCGCATCCCAGAGCCAAACCCGGTCGCACCGGTCGAGCAACTGCCGTTCACACACGGCTTTTCGCTGTCCAGCCTCTAGCGCCTGTCCGTGACGTCGTGGAAAAGTCATGACTACCGGTTCCCCATGGCCCGTACGTGCCCGTTCACGCCGCCGCCGGCGTACGAAGAGATCCGCGAAGGAGAGCCGGTCTCGCGGGTTCGTCTGCCCGACGGCGGGTGGGCCTGGGTGGTCAGCCGCCACGAAGACGTACGAACCGTGTTGAACGACCGGCGGTTCAGCGCCGACCGGCAGCATTCGGACTTCCCGCAGCTGGTCAAGGGCGAGGCGGCGTCCCGGCGGCCGGACCTCGATGCGACCCCAGACAGGAGCCATCGGCCATCACTCCGTCGTCCTGTTCGTCTTGCTCAGTTGAGATAGAAAAGGTGCTCAACTGGGCGATCGGGGCAGGAACGACACTCGAAGAGGTAGACACTGCCCCCGCCCGACACCATCAGGCCGGGCGGATTGTGCGCGGCCTCGGCTCGTTCGGACCTCGAAAGGTAGATCTCCGGCCCGCTGTCGTCGTCGGGCCGGTCCTCCACCGGGAGCCAGGTCCGCCAGGACTCCCCGTCGAACTCATCACAGGCCACGGTCAGAAGATGCTGGATGGGCTGCCCGCACCTCTCGCAACTGAGCCAGGTCGTCGGGCCGTTCCATCCGTGCGGATGACCGCCGACCTTGGTTCCGGGGGCCGCACTGAGGTGGTAGAAGTACGACCACCCGGCAGTCTCCTCGAACCGGCGCAGCCGGTCGTCGATCTCGTTGTGCACTTCCTGCGGTATGTCGTCCCAGTCGGGGTACTCCGTCACCTGCTCCGGGTGCACCACGCAGGGGATGGGAACGTGGCCCTCGAGAGCGTCAGCGGGTGCCGGGGGTGTGACGAGCACACGGCGGACGTCAGCCGCGTTCCTCCAGTGCACCTGCGGAAGGGGGCAGCGCTCGGCGGGCTCCTCCCCGTGGTTGAACGGGCACCACAGCACCTGGAGCAGATCGCTTCCCTGCGGGAACGGCACACCGGGCGCGTCCGCCGCGTAGAGCTGCACGACCGGCACCATGGGCACCACGGCCTCGTGGCGGGTGGCGTCCTCCAGACCGTCGTCGAAGTAGTGGTCCTCGGCGCACCACGGCCAGGGCTCGTCGGCCGGCCACCTCAGCGGCCCTCCGACAGAGCTGTCCTCGTACGACGGGTTTCCCGCACGCGGATGCAGCCGGAGCGCGTTCCTGCTGAGCGGCTTCAGCTCGGGAAAGAGTTCCTCCACAGCTACCGGCCGAGGCGGAGTATGGCGGGCCATCATTCACGTCTCCGATGACGTTCCGTTCCGGACGCGAGGACCTTATCGGCTAGGTCCGACAAATGGCCCGGCGCGCTGATGGCGCCGTCGCCGGGCGAAGACGGCCTCATGCCTGGATGAACGGCTATGGCAAGCTGCGGCACCGCGCCGAAAGGACGGCTCTGGAAACCGCCCCGCCACTTGCCGCCTCAACGTGTGGCGGGGGCGTGCCGACCAGTCCGCCTTCGGAGCATGCGGTCGTGTGGCCGAAACCCGGAAATGGCTCGCGGCACAAAGCGATTCGCCTGGCACGGGTATGGTTTTCTGCATCCAGAGCGGAGGATCTTCCACCCAAGTAGCAAATTCTTCACCCGCGCATATCAGGGCGTCCGCCGGTCCGCTCGTGAGCGGCCCACTCGGCCACGGCCATCGTCTGGCCGCCTCGCAGGTCCTGCAGGTCGGCGGTGATCACATCCCACCCCCTGGTCCGGCCCGCCACGCCGATCGCGCTGAAGGGTCTGTTGCCTGTGTAGACGGTGGTCGGCAGGGTGGAGGAGCCCTGCAAGGCCGAGCCCACGGCGTCGGTGAGGCCCCGGTGTGTTCTGCGGCGCGAGCACCCAGTCGAACTGGACGGCTGCGGCGCGGCGCAGCCCGTTGGCCCCGACGTTGGTTTCCACCATCCCGGTGACCAGCACTGCGAAACCGATCGTGACCTGCACCGGCGCCGCTGTCGAGGCGGTGCGCCGCACAGCGGTCAGTGCGCCCTGGCGCACCAGCATGCCGATCGCTCCACTCCGGACCGGCCACGACACGGCACGCACGAGCGGCGGATGACCGCGGGCGCAAGCAGCGAGAGCGCCGTGGAAGATCCGCCGAGCCAGGGCATGGCGGCCTTGCGAGAGCGCCCGACCGAGATCAGCTTCTGGTCGATGCACGGGAAGGGGAGTCTGCGCGTCCGAGGTTGATCATTGCCCGGTACAGGGCGAGAATGCGGCGCCAGGCGTCGGGGGCGTCGTCGGCGGTGGCGGTGATGACACCGGCGGTGGCCATGAGCAGCAGGGCCACGTCTTGCGGGGTGAAGTCGTCGCGCAGGTGGCCTGCGGCTTTGGCGCGGTCGATGAGGCTCACCACGCCGTCGTAGGCCTGGCTGCGGCGGCCCTCCAGGGCCTTGGCGGTGGGGAAGGTCATGGTCAGTACGTCGGCGAAGCCACGGTCGGCGGCTTGCATGGCGCACACCGTGTGGAGGTAACCGGTGAAGCCGTGCCAGGAGTCGGAATCGGCCAGGGCGGTGGCGACCGCGTCGACGTAGGCGTCCATGCGGTCGGCGAAGACGGCGGCGACCAGGTCTTCCTTGGCAGGAAAGCGGCGGAACAGGGTGGCGATGCCGACACTGAGGGCTGAAACGGGGCGCCAGTTCCCAGCGGCGAACCATGCCGAATCGTCGGCCCCACCCGGCTCATCGCTCCGTTTGGGTTTTCGTCTGGGGCCGGGCCTTCGACCGGCAGCGCCCGCAGGGCATACCGACAAATCCCGTCACCTCTGCCGGTTTCTTGTAGGATCCCTCGGCAGGCAATCGAGCTGAGGCACGACAATGGCGGCCGGATGGGAGTTCCGATGGAGAGCATTACGAAGAACCGGCAGCCGCTGAAGACGCTTCGGGCGATGATCGAGCGAGCCTACGGGGCAGCCCGGGTGCCCGACGGCGACGAATTCGCCGAGGAAATCACGCACGGCTGGTTCAACGTGATTTACCACATCCGGCTCCGCGACGGGCAGCAGGTGGTGCTGAAAATCGCCCCTCCCGCGCACGTGCCGGTGCTGACCCGTGAGCAGAACATGATGCGCAACGAGCTTGCCGCGATGGCCCTGGTCCGGGACCGCACCGGGGTTCCGGTGCCGCGGGTCGATCACGCGGATCTGTCGCGGGAGCTGATCGACGCGGACTACTTCTTCATGGAGTACGTCGATGCCGACAACTTCGGCCTCGCGGCGGCAGCGGGCCACCTGACGGCTGAGGTCGTCACTGCGGGCGGACGGCAACTCGGCGCGCTCAACCGGGAGCTGAACTCCATCGTGGGGCCGCACTTCGGGCCGCTGGAAGGCCCGGGATCGGCAACCTGGCGAGAAGCGTTCACCACGATGATCGAGGACACGCTCACCGATGGCGCCCACGTCCAGGTCGACATCGGCTGGGACTACGACGAGATCCGCGCTGTGCTCGCCAAGAACGCGAGCACGCTCGATGCCGTGACCGAGCCCCGTTTCATCGAGGTCGATCTCTGGACGAAGAACTCGATGATCCGCGACGGTCAGATCGTGTCCATCCTCGACCACGAGCGTGCCGTCTATGGCGATCCGCTCATGGAGGCCGGACTCACCGGGATCGACCTGCCGGTCTTCGGAGATCCCACCGATTTCATGCAGGGATACGGGCTCGGCGAATTGTCCGAGGCGCAACGAGTGCGCCGTCGGCTGTACTCGCTGTACCTGGCCGTCATCATGATCGTCGAGACGAGGTACCGAGGTCACACCGACACCACGACCTACGACTTCGGCCGTGAGCAGCTTGATCTGCTGATGGCGCAGTTCGGCCGTACCCGGTGACACGCTGATGGGCCGGCGCGGACCGGCGGTGCGCGATCACACGCAATCGCTGGGCAGCCGCCCGATCGGGCGGCTGCTGTGGTGGACCTGCTCGCAGACGACGCTCTCGGTGGGCGTTTACGGGATCTACGCACTCACCAACGCTTGGTTCGTCGCCCGAGGCGTCGGCGAGACAGCGCTGGCAGCGGTCAACCTCGTCGCACCGATCATCTTGATGCTGGGCGCGGTCTCGACGACCGTCGGGGTCGGCGGCGCGTCCGTGGTCTCGCGCAGCCTCGGTGCCGGCCGGCCCGATCAGGCCGCACGCGCCGCGGGAAACGCGTTCGTCGTGTTCTGGCTCGTGGCGTTGTCCGTCACCGTGGCCGGTCTTCTCGCGCTCGATCCGCTGCTGACCCTGCTGGGTGGATCCGGTGCGACGATCGCATACGCGCGGCCCTACGCGGCAGTGATCATCGGCGGGTCGATTTTCTCGACCGGGTTCTCGGCTCTGGTGCGCGCGGAAGGGCGGCTGCGGTTCTCGACGATGCTGTGGGTCGTACCCGTGCTGGTGCAGATCGTCCTCGATCCGCTGCTGATCTTAGTCTGCGGCCTGGGTGTCGCCGGCGCGGCGCTCGGCACGGTCGGTGGCCAGGCCGTGTCGGCGGGCATGGCGGTCTGGTTCTTCTTCGTTCAGCGCGGTCGGCCGTACCGGATCCGGCTGGCTGACCTGCGCCCGCACCCGGCGACGATCGGGGCCGTGCTCGCGGTGGGCGCCCCCTCCTTCCTCGCCGGCTTCGGCGCCACGCTGCTGTCAGCACTGATCAACACGACTCTCGCCGCGACCGGCGCGGTCGCTCTTGCCGCCTACGCGGTGTGCGCGCGGCTGCAGACCTTCGTGTTCACGCCGCAGATCGGCATCACCCAGGGGATCCAGCCGATCGTCGGCTACAACGCCGGCCGCGGGTTGACCGGCCGTGTCGACCGGACTCTCACGCTGGCCATGCGAGCCACCGTCATCTACGGGGCGATGACAGCGGCGCTCATCGCCCTGCTCGCGCAGCAGCTCGTGGGACTGTTCATCGACGATCAGGAAACCACGGCCGTCACGGTCGATGCGCTGCGCATCATCGCGATCGGATTCGTCTTCGCCGGCGTCCCGCCTCTGATCTCCGCCTACTTCCAGTCCCTCGGCAGAGCCGCGCCGTCGTATCTGATCTCGATCGGCACGCTGGTGATCATCAAGGTGCCGCTTGTCCTGGCGCTCGGGATGCGCGGGCCGGGAGGGATCTGGATCAGCCTGCCGATCGGGGAAGCGATCTCGGTCGTGGCCGCCGCCGGCCTGCTGTGGAGGTTCGGCAAACCTGCGATCCCAGGGGCGCGAGCCGCCGCGTAGCGGTCATCAGGGCACCTCGACCAGGAGCATCTCGCTGAGCCGCTGCCGGAAGCGGGCACCCATGTCCACGCTGGTCGGGTCGAGGAGCCACTGCACCTGCAGGCCGTCGAGCAACGCCATGAGATCCGACTCGGCACCCGCGATGCTCACTCCCGGCCGCACGAGTCCTCGGGCGTGGAGTTCCTCAAGCGCATCGCGAATATCCCGGCGGATATTCGTATACCGGTTGACGAAGTACGCATGCGCGGGATGCGCCGGATCAGCGGCCTCGACCGACAGCATGGCGTACAGCCGCACGAGCTCCGGCACTGTCGCGTTGTATTCCACCAGTCGCGCCAGCCGGGAGAAATAGTCCAAGCCATCCGCCGTCGCGTCGAATTCGGCGAAGAACAACTCGCCGTTGACCCGATCCCGCTCTTCGAGCACGGCGGCGAGAAGAGCTTCCTTCGTCGGGAAGTGATGCGCCAGGCCCATCCGCGATACTCCGCAGTCCGCGGCGATCTGCACCATGCTCGCGTTGCGGTATCCGACCGAGGCGAACTTGGCGAACGCGGCCTCGACGATCTCAGCACGTCGCCGTCGCCCCTTCGGATAGCCCGCCCTCATCGATCGACCCCCTTGGCGCATATCGGCCCCTTGACCGGCTCGACTGCAAAGTGTGGCAGCAAGGTGGGCAGCACCATCGAAGATACCCGCAGAACGCCGGCCTTCAGCGGCTCCAGGACACCCGAGCCGGCGCAGCAGCGAAGCCTTGCCATCGACCCCGTACCGCGACAGCTCCGCCAGCCGTCACGGCGGCACCCTTGACCCATCCACCTCACCCACATTCAACGCGGCGGTCTCGGTGGCCCGCTCCAACGCCCGCGTCATCTCCGGGCCCGACACCCGCACCGGCCCGCACCTCAACCGGTCCAGCTCCGAGACCCGCGCCCCCGCCGGCACCGTCAACAGCGAATCCGGCATCGCCCGCTGGCCGATCGTGGGCGACATGCCGAGGTGCTGCGGCGGCTTGGGGACCTTACACCTGCCCAGGAGTACGCCGAGGAGGCACTGCGCCTCAACGACCTGCAGGCTGACCGTCCTCTCGCGGGCGGCAGAGGGCTCCAGCGAGCCCATCCGGTAACCACGCAACGGGCGGTCGGGTGGCGAGCGAAGCGAGCGGGGTTTGGGTGGGCTCCAGCAGGTCAAGCCGGTAACCGGGCAAGGAGTGGGGGCTGGCGAGCGAAGCGAGCGGGGGTTCGGGGGTGGAAGGGGGCGGAGCCCCTCCTGGGCGGCGCTGCCTGGAGCTCCCGTCGCGCGGAGCGCGCCCCATCGGCGGAGGACCTTGCGTTTCGCCCGGTATTCCCTAGGGCAACCCTGGGCGGCGTGGTACGCTCCCAAGCGAGCGCTTGGTTTAGTCGCCTGCCGAGAGGTCGCCGCATGAAGTTCTCGACCTTCCACCTCTTCCACCGCTTCGACGGCCATGGCTTCAAGGACGTCTATGACTACCATCTGGAGCTCGTCGAGCTGGCCGAGGAACTGGGGTTCGACGGGGTACGGCTGGCCGAGCACCACTTCCGGGACTACGGCGTCGTCCCCAACCTGTTCACGATGCTGGCCCACGCCGCCGCCCGCACCTCCCGCATCCGGCTCGGCACGGGCATCGTGGTGCTGCCCCTGCACAATCCGGTTCACGTGGCCGAGGAGGCCGCGATGGTGGACGTGCTCTCCGGAGGGCGGCTGGACCTGGGGATCGGGCGGGGGTATCAGAGCTTCGAGTTCGAGGGGTTCGGGATAGACCTGGCGGAAGCGCGCGACCGGTTCAACGAGGCGCTGGAGGTGATCCTCGGGCTCTGGACGCAGGACTCGTACCAGCATGAGGGGAAGTTCTACAAGACCGGCTCCGAGGTGAGCCTCGTCCCGAGGCCGCTGCAGTCGCCGCACCCGCCGCTGCACGTGGCGGCCGTCTCCCCCGAGACCGTGACCATGTACGCCGAGCGCGGGCTGCCCATTCTCGCCGACCCGGCGGCGCCGTTCCGCAAGGTCGTCAAGGCGGCGGAGACCTGGCGGGAGACGGCCGCGCAGGCGGGCCACCCCGAGGGCGCGGAGCTGGTGGTGGCGCGCAGCGTGTACGTGGCGCCGACGCTGGAACAGGCACGCGAGGACCAGGCGCGGTTCGAGGCGTCGTTCGACCGCTCGCGGATCTTCAACGAGCGCAGCGCCCCCATCGACCCGAAAACCGGCCGGGCCGCGCAGGGCTTCGAGTACTACCAGGACCGCTACCTCAAGGGCGGCACGCTGTCGACCGACTTCCGGTGGGAGCAACTGGACGTGATCGGGGACCCGGAGCGGGTGATCCAGCAGATCTCCCTCCTGCGGGACTCCGGCTTCTCGAACCTCCTGTGCGACTTCGGCAGCACCCGCCCGATGCCGCTGGAGGACATGAAGCGGATCATGCGCTTCTTCGCCGCCGAAGTCATGCCCGCGTTCCGGTAACCCCTCGGGAGGCTCAGATGATCCACAGCCTGTCCCTGTCAGACCTCCTCGCCGATCACGCCCGCAGCCGTCCCCAGGTCACGGCGGTGGTGGACGGGGATGTACGGCGTACGTACCCCGAGCTCGACGCCCGGGTGACCCGGCTCGCTGACGCCCTGGCGGGGCGGGGTGTGGCGGCCGGGGAGCGGGTGGTGTGGCTCGGCCAGAACTCCCACGCCGTGCTGGAGCTGCTGCTGGCCTGCTCTCGACTGGGCGCGATCCTCTGCCCGGCCAACTGGCGGCAGTCGGAGGACGAGCTGCGGTTCGTACTGTCCGATCTGACCCCCAAGGTCGTAGTATGGGAGCCTTCGGACGCCACCACTGCCGTGTCCGAGAGCACGTGGGTGCGGGCCGGGGACGAGTACGAGGAGCTGGTGGCCGGCGGATCCCCTAGGGACTTCCCGCAGGTGGACGACGGCGAGCCGGTCCTCGCCCTCTACACCGCCGCCTTCGACGGACGCCCCAACGCGGCCCTGCTCAGCAGCGCCGCCCTGGTCGCCCACAGCGCCTCACTCCTCGTCGTACGCCAGATGGAGCCCGGCTTCACGTTCCTGAACAACGGCCCGCTCTTCCACGTGGGCACGATGATGTTCTGCCTGGCCACGTTCCAGATCGGCGGCACGAACGTGTTCACGCCCGCCTTCGACCCCGAAGAGGTCTGCCGCCTGGTCGACGCCGAGCGGGTGACGCAGGCGTTCCTGTTCGGGCCGATGATCGACGCGGTGACGGCCGCGAACGCCGGGGGCAAGTACGACCTGTCGTCGCTGAGGTTCGTCTCCCATTCGGCCGAGTGGGACAGCATGATCACGGTGGACGACTCTCCCTGGTGCCGGTCCAAGATGGGCGGGTACGGGCAGACCGAAGTCGGCGGGATGCTCACGTTCCTCGGGCTGGCCGATGGGGGCTCGGGGTTCGCGGGACGTCCCTCTCCGCTGGTCCAGGTACGCATCCTGGCCCCGGACGGAACCGAGCTGCCGCCGGGGGAGGTGGGCGAGATCTGCGCCCGCGGCAAGACCCTCTTTTCCGGATATTTCGCCCGACCCGACTTAAATACGGCCAAGTCCGCGTACGGCTGGCACCACACCGGCGACCTCGGCCGCCGCGAACCCGACGGCACCATCACCTTCATCGGCCCCAAACTCCGGATGATCAAATCGGGCGCCGAGAACATCTACCCGGCCGAGGTGGAACGCGCCCTCAAATCCCACCCGGCCGTGGCCGACGCCGCCGTCATCGGCGTCCCCGACCCCACGTGGCATCAGGCGGTCAAGGCCGTCGTCGCCCTCAAACCCGACGCCACCGCCACGGCGGACGAGCTCGTCGAGTACGTCAGGACGCAGCTGGCGTCGTACAAGAAGCCGAGCCACGTGGCGTTCGTGGACGCGATACCCAAGCGCGGCTTCACGCCCGACTACGACGCCCTGGACTCGGCACACGGCGGCGGCAACTACCCGGGCACCTGACCCCAGACTGCCGCTACCGGCCAACGGCCGCACGGACGCGGGCGAATGGACGCGGGGTGGACGCGCACGGGCGCATGCGCGCGGAAGGGCGGGCGCTGGACAGACGGGGGCGGCGGACGCGGCGAGCGGGCCGGGCCGGCGCGTGAGGGCAGGCGTGGCCGGGTGGGCGTGCGCTGGGCGGATTGGGGCCAGGTGGGTGGTGGTTACAGGGGGAGGCCCGCTTCCAGGTGAGCTAGGGCTTTGTCGAGTTCGACCGAGGCGTCCCGACCCGGGTCCTTTACCAAGTCAAGCCAGACCGCCATGAGCACCCCCACGATCGCCCCCGTGACATTACGCAGCTCCGGGTCGTCGGCCGGCCGGCCCTCCCGGGCTGCCAATTGCTCGTGCATGGTCCTGACCACGCCGCTGATGTTGTCGAGGCTGGCCGCCCACAGCTCGGGCACCGTGAACATGAGCTTCTCCCGCTCCATGCTCTCCGCGAACTCCTCCGCCGTCTGCCCGGCCAGCATCACCCGCATCGCGGCCCGTATCGCCGGGACGGGCTTGAGGTGGGCGGGGACGGACTGGAGCGCTTGCATGAAGGGCGGGAACTGGTCGACCAGCACCAGGTCCTCTTTGGTGGCGAAGTAGCGGAAGACGGTGCTCGGCGCCACCTCCGCCGCCTCCGCGATCTGCTCGACCGTCGTCGAGGCGTACCCCTGCTCCTGGAAGAGCCGCAGCGCCTCCTTCTGGATCAGCGCCCTGGTCTTGGCCTTCTTCCGCTCGCGCAGGCCCGGTCGATCGCTCATGACACCGCATTCTCCGATGTACGGCCTCCCGAGTCCAATCGCAGGAGAAGACGATGATTCGCTATACAACTCCTAATTGAAAGTCTACTCTCAAAATTATGCGACTTCCCATCGAACGCAACCAGGAGTGCCCCTTCGACCCGCCCGCGCGGCTGCGCGACCTGCCGCCGATGGCCCGGCTGGAGATGGCCGACGGGCATCAGGGCTGGCTGGCCACGACGATGGCGGCGGCCCGCACCGTGCTGGGCGACCCCAGGTTCAGCGCCAGGCAGGAGCTCAAGCACACCGCCGTGCACGTGGTGCGCCCCGGCGGTGCCGCCCGGCCCGCCCCGCCGGGGTTCTTCGCCGCCACCGACCCGCCCGAGCACACCCGCTACCGCCGCCTGCTCACCGGGCAGTTCACGGTGCGCAGGATGCGCCTGCTGGAGCCGCGCATCGAGCAGATCGCGGCCGACCATCTCGACACCATGGCGAAGGCGGGCCCGCCGGTCGATCTGGTGACGGCCTACGCCCTGCCGATCCCGTCGCTGGTCATCTGCGAGCTGCTCGGCGTGCCGTACAGCGACCACGACTTCTTCCAGGACCGCAGCGCCGCCCTCGTCACCCCCGACAGGGACGGCGCGCAGGCGACGGCCGACCTCACCGCGTATCTCGGCGAGCTGGTACGCCGCAAGCGGGTCGAGCCGGGCGACGACCTGATCAGCGGCCTGACCGGCGAACTGACGGACGAGGAGCTGACCTACGTCGCGCTGATCCTGCTCGTGGCGGGCCACGAGACGACCGCGAACATGCTGGCCCTGGGCGTGTTCGCGCTGCTGAAGGAGGGACTGCCCTTCGAAGAGGGCCCAGTGGAAGGCCCAGTGGAGGGAGCCGTGGAGGAGCTGCTTCGCTGGCTGTCGATCCTGCACCAGGGAGCGCCGTCCAGGGCGGCGCTCGAGGACGTGGAGGTGGCGGGCGAGCTGGTCAGGAAGGGGGAGACGGTCGCCCTGTCCCTGCCCGTGATCAACCGTGACGGTGCGGTGTTCGAGGATCCGGACGCGCTCAGGCTGGACCGGCCGGACGCGCGGCGGCACCTGGCGTTCGGCCATGGCGTGCACCAGTGCCTGGGGCAGCAGCTCGCCAGGAACGAGCTGCGCATCGGCTACCGGGCGCTGTTCGAGCGCTTCCCCGGCCTGCGGCTGGCCGTCCCCGCCACCGAGGTGCCGCTGAAGCACGACGCCTCGGTGTACGGGGTGAGATGCCTACCGGTGACCTGGCCGGCTGCTGACTGAAAGGTGACCTGGCCGGCTACCGGCTGAGGTGCTCCAGGGTCTGGTCGCGGCAGCCGGAGGGGGCGTTCACCGGGTTGCAGCGGGCCGTGGCGCCGCCGGGCAGCTCCGCCACGTAGTCGCTGCCGTTCCTGGCGGACAGGCCGATCACGGGGAAGTCGGTGCTGACCATCTGCGCGCCGCTGTCCAGCGCCGCCTTCAGCCTGCTCGTGTCGCCCGACCTGGCCTCGGTGAAGGGCACGTCGGACCGGGTGCGTACGTAGTACCCCTTCCGTACGAGGTCCTGGATCTGCGCGGTGTTGGCGCCCTGCGGCTCGTTCCAGCCGACGAAGGCGGCGTCGGGACGGCCCGGACGCGAGTTCGTGAACAGCACCCGCCCCTCCAGGCTCGGCCGGCCCGCCTTGTAGGGCGTCTGGATGTTCTCGCCCTGGTTGTCCATGAAGAACATGATCTTGCCCCGCGAGGACGACAGCTCGGGCCAGCCGTGCTTGAGCACGGACTGTTCGAGGGTGAGCCCCGGCCGGCGGACGTCGTCGGGCGTGATGAGCCGATCGCCGGGGAACACCGACCGGATCTCGGCGTCCAGGGCGTCCATCAGCGCGGTGTCCCACGCCGGGCTCTTGGCGCCGCCCATCGCCTCCTTGGCCGGGTCGGTGCTCTTGAACTCGGTGAGGATCGTCAGCGGCACGTGCCCGGGATGCGCGTCGGACCATTCGCGCACCTGGCGCAGGCAGGTGGCCAGGGCCGAGCAGTTGGTGCCGTAGTCGTGGTCGGCCCAGTGCAGCACCTTGAAGCCGGGCTTGGCGAGCGCGGGGTCGTTCAGCGGTGGCAGCCCGGCGTCCCGCCTGACCAGCGGGTTGGCGTAGAGGCCGCCCTGCGGGTCGGGGAAGACGTCCAGCTCGATGCCGCGCACGTGCTGGGCGCCGAACTGGTTCGGCAGGGCGGTGTGGGAGTACTGCAGGTTCCACCAGTTGGCGTCGGTCCTGCGCTGCACGTCCTTCTCAGCGTCGGTCAGCTCGCGGTGGTAGCTGTTGTGGGTGGCCATGGTCTGGATCTGGTTGATCCGCAGGTTCCCGCGTCCGGCCGTGGTGGCGGCTGTGGTGGCGGCTGTGGTGGCGTCCGCGGCGGGTACGGACGCGAGCGCGGTCAGGGCGGTGGCGGCGAGGCCAACGAGGGCGAGGCGGCGCATGGGTCTCCTAGCAAGGGGGTTTTACCGGGACAGACCATCGAAGTCAGGGGTTAACGGTCGATCACGAAATATCCAAACGAGCTAGGAAATATGCGGGAACGTCAGAGGATGGCCAGCGGGGTCACCGGGCTGCCCGTGCCGCCCTCGATCCTGAGCGGCGCCACCACGAACACGAACTCCGTACACCCCCTCTCCCCCAGCTCCTCCAGCCACAGCATCTCGATCAGGTGGACGCCGTGCCGGTGCAGCAGGATGAGGTGCAGGTCGTCGGCGAGGCCCTCGTCGGCGAGCCCGCGGGCGTTGAGCCCGCCGATGGCGGCGTTGTCCGAGGCCACCACGGACACGTCGTGCGCCGCGAGCCAGCGGCCCGCCTCCGCCGACAGCCCGGGCTGGCCCGACCAGTACTCCTCGCGCGAGCGCCCCCACACCGCGGGCCATCCGGTACGGATCACCGCGGCGTCCCCCGGCCGCGGCGTGGCGATCTCCGCCAGCAGCTCGGCCGGGATCCGGAAGTCGGCCGGCAGGTGGTCGAGGCCGAGGCGCCGGGGCACGTCGAACAGCACTCCCCTGGCCACCACGCCACCCACCTGCTCGATGCCGCACCTGGTCGCCCCGTAGGAGCGGACCCGGGCCGCTGGGTGGCCGTTGTAGAGCTCGTCGCCGGACCACATGTGGCACAGCGCGTCCATGTGGGTCGTGGTGCCGTGGTGGCTGACGACCAGCGCGTCGTCGGCCACGTACAGGCCCTCCCCGATCGCGCGGGCGCCGGCCGCGTAGTCGCCGCCGTCCACGGACATGAAGTGCTGCGGCAGCGGGCGGCCCGGCAGGTGCGGCACCGTCGTGGGGGCGGGTGAGGAGGTGGCGCCCCTGATCGGCATGGCCAGGCTCAGCACCTCGCCCGTGGTGGCGCTGCGCAGCGCGTCGAGCACCACGGCCGGGGTGAGGAGGTTGAGGGTGCCGCGCTGATCGTCTGGGCCGAATCGTCCCCAGTTGTTAGGCTCGTGAACCAAGTAAGCGCTTCCTTTCTCCTGTCTCACACGGAGGTGTGATGCACTGCGATCCGCGGTTCTCCCGCGTGCGCGAGGTGTTCGAGCGGCAGCTCGCCGACGGGGCGGAGCTGGGCGCCGCCTTCGCCGTCCAGCTGGACGGCGAGCTGGTCGTGGACCTGTGGGGCGGCGTCGCCGACCGGCACACGGGCCGGCCGTGGGAGCACGACACGCCCGCTTTCGCCTACTCCTGCACCAAGGCGATCACCGCCACCGTGCTGCTTCAGCTCGCCGAGCGGGGGCTGGTGGACGTTTCGGGGGCCGTTGCGGACGTGTGGCCGGAGTTCGCGGCCCGGGGTAAAGGGGCGATCACCGTCGAGCACCTGCTCACGCACCAGAGCGGGCTGCCGGTGGTGGAGGAGCCGGTGCCGGTGGAGGAGTTCGGGGACCTGGCGGCCATCGCCGCCCGGCTCGCCGGTCAGGCGCCGCTGTGGGAGCCGGGGTCGGCGCACGGGTATCACGCGCTGTCGTACGGGTTCCTGGTGGGCGAGGTGATCAGGCGCGTGACGGGCAAGTCGGTCGGCGAGCTGGTGTCCGCCGAGATCGCCGGGCCGCTGGGGCTGGAGCTGTGGGTGGGCGCGCCGGACACGGTGATCGCCCGTACGGCCCGCCTCAAAGCAGGCGAAAGCCCTCAAACGGGTGCGGGCCCGGCACCCACCGAAGGGCAGGCCGAGATGGCCAAGGCCGCGCTCGATCCGCAGAGCCTCATGAACCGGGCGCTCGGCAATCCCGGCATGCACCGGCTCAAAGGCGGCGCGAACCACCCCGTCATCCTGCGCGCCGGCTGGCCCGCGGCCGGGGTCGTCACCACGGCCAGGGGGCTGGCCGGGTTCTACCGGTCGCTGATCGCGGGCGACCTGCTGCGCCCCGAGACGCTGCGGGACGCCGTACGCCCCCGCGTGCACGGCCCCGACCGCGTCCTCTTTCTGGACACGTCGTTCGGCCTCGGCTACATGCGGCCGTCGATGACGTTCCCGATGCCGTCCGAGACCGCGTTCGGCCACTCCGGGCTGGGCGGCTCCCTCGGCATCGGCGACCCGGAGCGCGGGCTGGGCATCGGCTACGTCATGAACAAGATGGCCAACGCCGTCTCCGGCAACCTGCGCGGCCTGCGCCTGGTGCAGGCCGTCTACGACTCGCTCTGATCGCCGCATGATCGCTCACTGCATCGTGACGCCGCCGCTCACCGACAGCGTCTGCCCGGTGATGTACGCGGCGCGGTCCGTACAGAGGTAGGACACCAGGCCCGCCACGTCGGCGGGCGTGCCGAGGCGGCGCAGCGGGATGCCCCGCGCGATCCTGTCCACCAGCCCCGGCTCGGCCGCCGACACCCGGCGGAGCATCGGCGTGTCCGTGGGGCCCGGGCAGACCACGTTGGAGGTGACGTGCGCCTTGGCGGCCTCCCGGGCGATCGTCTTGGCCAGCCCGAACAGGCCCGCCTTGGTCGCCGCGTACGCGCCCTCGCCGCCCGACCCCGCCCTGGCCCCGTCCGAGGAGATGAACACCAGCCGCCCCCGCCCCCTGGCCGCCATCCCCGGCAGCAGCAGCTTGGTGAGCAGCATCGGCCCGCGCAGGTTGACCTGCCACATGAGGTCCCAGTTCGCCGGGTCGCTCTCGGTGAACGGCTCCACGATCGACACCCCGGCGTTGTGCACCAGGATGTCCACGGGGCCCACGGCGCCGCCGAACTCCGCGACGGAGGCCGGCGAGGTCAGGTCGACGGCCAGCGCCCGCGCGCCGGGCAGGCCGGAGGCCACCTTCTCCGCGTTCGGCAGGTCCACGTCGGCGACGACGACCTCCGCACCCAGCGCGGTCAGGTCCGTGGCGATGGCCGCGCCGATCGCGCCCGCTCCCCCGGTGACCACCGCGACGCGCCCGTCCAGGCGCAGCCCGTCCATCACTTCCACATCTCCACCAGGTCGGCGGTGGTGGCGCGGGTGGCGAGGAGGCTGATCGTGTGTTTCAGCACGGCCTGCGCGTACTCCTCCGGGATGCCCGCCACCGCGTCCCTGACCACGGTCACCCGGTAGCCCAGGTTGACCGCCTCCAGCGCGAGCCCGGGGATGCCGAGGTTGAGCGAGACCCCCAGCGCGACCACGTGGGAGACGCCCAGGGAGCGCAGCGTCATGTCGAGCGAGGTGCCGGTGAACGGGGAGAACCCGTGGTGGCGGCGGCTCTCCAGGTCGCCGCCGTCCCACAGCTCCGGGAGGACCTCGGTGGCGGCCGTGCCCTCCAGCATGTGGCCGGGGTCCTTGAGCAGGGCCACGATGAACGGGCAGTTGTCCGTGTGGGAGCCGGACCGGTCGGGGCGGAAGGCCGCCGTGCAGTGGATCACCGGGATGCCGGCCGACCTGGCCGTGTGGAGGAGGCGGGCGGCGTTGGCGACGACGTGGTGCCGCGCACAGGCCTCCACCAGATCCGGAAATTTCGTTAGATCGCCGACGACGCCCCTTTGCATCTCCATCACCAGCACGGCCACGCGCTCCACGGGCGACCTCCGTCGATTTAGCCGAGCGCTTGCTTGGGACGCCTCAGCATATCACCCACGACACAGGGTTATTTCGCATTAACACCCGGCGAAATATCTCCAGTCGTGACAACCCGAACCCCGGGTGAGACTGTCGAATCGATGACGGCTGCTGATGGGGGTTCGACTTGGTCCCTGGTTACCGTGAAGTTCGCCAGCTCGGCGCGGGCCGCACCGGCCGCGTGTTCCTCGCCACCTACCAGCAGACCGGCGCCTACGTGGCGATCAAGTACCTGAACGCCACCCTGCGCAGGGACACCGAGTTCATGGACCGCTTCCGGTCGGACACCCACGAGCTCGTCGAGATCGACGACCCCAACGTGGTCCGGCTCTACGAGTACGTCGAGACCCCCACCAGAGCGGCCGTCGTCATGGAGCTGGTGGACGGCGTGTCATTGCGTACGCTGCTGGACGAGCACCGCGGGATCAGCCCGGAGGCGGCCCTCACCGTGCTGAAGAGCACGCTGCTGGCCCTGGCCGCCGCGCACGAGCGAGGGGTGCCGCACCGCGACGTCAAGCCGGAGAACATCCTGGTCCAGGCCGACGGCACCAGCAAGCTGGCCGACTTCGGCGTGGTCGTGCACGCGGAGGAGCCGGGCGTGCCCGCGGGCAGCCCCGAGTACATGTCGCCCGAGCTGTGGACGCAGGACCGGGCGGGGCCGCCGGCGGACGTGTACGCGGCGGCGTGCGTGCTGTTCGAGGCGGTCAGGGGGCGGCCGCCGTACCGGGCCGTCAAGGAGGGCGAGGACGGGGCGCTGGACGTCCCGGCCATGCGGGACAAGCACCTGGTGGAGCCGGTGCCGCTGGAGGTCGCGCCCGACTCGCTGCGCGACCTGCTCAGGCGCGGGATGGCCAAGGACCCGGCGACCAGGTACGCCTCGGCCCGGCAGTTCGCGGCGGAGCTGGAGGAGGACGCGGTCGCCGGGTACGGCCCGGACTGGGAGAAGCGCGGGCGGCGGCATCTGGGCGAGCTGGCCACGCTGCTGGCCCTGCGCTTCCCGCTGGCCAGGACCGAGCGGGCCTCCGGAGTCACGACCACCCTCCGGGACCGGGTGCTGCGCATGCCCCGGCTACCGCCGTACCTGTGGGTGGCGGGGGCGACGGTGGCCGCCGTGGCGATCTCGCTCATGATGTCGGGCGGGCGCATGCCTCCAGGGCCCGGCACGATCCTGATGCCGCCGCCCAAGACGGCGCAGACCGAACCGGAGCCGGCGCCCGTGGACGCGGCCACGCCCACCCGGACCCGGACGTCCGCGGCTCCCCGGCGCAGCACTCCCGCGCGCACGGTCTCCCCTCCTCCCAGCCCTCCTCCCACGGTGCGGCAGGGCGGGACCTCGGTGCCGCGTCCGACCGCGGTGCAGGCCGCCGGCATCGTGGGGTGGAGCGGCACGGCGGGGGCGATCACGGTCTCGGCGGACGGCACGGGGCCCGTACGGTTGCGGATCTCGTACACGCGGCGGGAGGGGGAGGGCGGGGCGGCCCGGACGGTGCGGCAGGAGACGCGGACCTTACGGGGGAGCACGGCTTACACCAGTGCCGTCACGCACGATCCTGGAGGTGTTTCCTGCGGGAAGCGGGCGTATGTCGGGATCGTGGTGATGACGGAGCCGGCGGCGGGGAACGGGCCGCAGGTGAGCGAGGTCGCCGTCGACGGTCCCGCCTGCCCCACGCCCACGCCGACTCCCCACCCGCCTACACCTACGCCTACGCCGAGCGAGGAGCACAGCAGGACGGCCGTCGGGACGCCTACGCCGTCGGAGGAATCCTTCGCCAGATCCTCGGACGAGCCCACCGGCCGGCCCTCCGAGGAGCCCATGATGCTCCTCTCGACGCCCGAGGAGGAGCCACCCCTTTAGCGGCCGAGTGAGGGCCTTGTGGGGCAACCAAGCGTGCGCTAGCTTGGCAAGCGATGAGCGGTGACACCTCTGCGTACTGGGCCGCCTGCAGGCGCGGCGAGCTGGTCGTCCAGCGCTGTACGTCCTGCGACCGCCGCGTCCACCTCCCCGAGGCGGCCTGCCCATGGTGCGGTGGCGGGGAGCTCGTCTTCGAGCCGGTCGAGGGCGAGGGCGTCGTGCACACCTTCACCGTCGTGCACCGCTCGTTCGCCCCCGCCTACCGGGGCCGGGAGCCGTACGTGATGGCCTGGGTGGACCTGCCGGCCGGCGTGCGGGCGTTCGGGCACGTGGTGGGGTGCGCCCCCGGCGAGGTACGCGTCGGCATGCCGGTACGCGTGACGTTCATCGACGAACTCCCCCATTGGAGGCCCGTGTGAAGCTCGGCAACGTGCTCATCCCCGTCGCGAACCTGGACGAGGCGATCGCCTTCTACGGGCTGCCGGTGAAGTTCAGGGACGGCGACAGGTTCGCGGCGCTCGACGGCGGCGGGGTCACCGTGGCGCTGGCCGGGCCCGCCGAGCACGTCACGACTTCGGTCGCGCCGTCGTACAAGGTGGACGACGTGGCGGACGCCGTGCGGGGGCTGACGGAACGCGGCGGCGAGGTGGTGCGGGAGCCCGAGAAGGGGCCGCACGAGATCCGGGCGGTGCTGCGCGACCCCTCAGGAAACGTCTTCGTGCTCTATCAGCCCCTCTGACTGGAGGCCTCCCCCATGGCGCGATCACCTTACGGCAACTACGGCCACGCGATCCTGACCGCCGGAGCGCTGCGCACGCCCGACCAGGTCGCGCTCACGTACTGCGGCGAGCAGAGCTTCACCTACGACCAGCTCAACAGGAACGTCAACCGCCGCGCCCACGCCCTCCTGGAGAAGGGGGTCGGGCCGGGCCGGCGGGTGGCGGCGCTGCTCAACGAGACGCTGCGGGTGGCCGAGGTCTACCTCGCGCAGGCCAAGATCGGGGCGGTGACGGCGGCGCTGAACCCGTACTGGCCGGTGGAGACGCTGCGTGACGTGGTGGCGGCCTCGGGGTGCACGGCGTTCGTGTACGACGCGACGGTCGAGGGCGTGGTCGCGCAGATCAGGGACTCGCTGCCCGGCGTGACCACGTGGATCGACGTGCGGGAGCTCGAAGGCGCCTCCGACGAGGAGCCGCCGATCAGCGGCCGGTACGACGACCCGCTGGCCCTCTACTACACCTCGGGCACGACGGGATTGCCGAAGGCGGTCGTGCACACGCACGCGTCGTCGCTGGCCACGGCGCAGATCTGGCTGGACGTGCCGCGCGGCCCCGACTCGGTGTTCGGGACGGGAGCGATCATCTGGGGCATCGGCTTCCCGGCCATCGTCGGGCCCGCCCTGTACGCCGGGATGCGGCTGGTCCTGGAGCAGGACTGGGGCCCGGCGAACTTCCTGCGCGTCGTCCCCCGCGAACGGGTCACGCATCTCTCGCAGATCCCCTCGTTCTACGCGGCGCTGCTCGCGTCCCCCGAGCACGAGGACGTGGACCTGTCGTCCATCCAGGTGATCATGCTGGGCGGCGAGCCCCTGACCGCGACCATGCTCGAACGGATCAAGGCCAGGCTGCCGCAGGCGGGCGTGTACTCCTACTACGGCCAGACCGAGGCCCCGTACACGTGCATGGGCCGCGTGGACGACGGCACGATCCCGCTCGGCTCCTCGGGCCGTCCCCGCACCGGCAACGCGGTGCGGATCACGGACCCGAACGGCGAGCGCGTGGTCGGCGAGGTGGGCGAGATCAACCTGGCCGGACCGCACCGCATGACCGGCTACGACGGCCTGCCCGAGCGGACGGCCGAGGTGCTGCGCGGCGAGTGGTACGTCGGCGGCGACCTCGGCACGCTCTCCCCCGACGGCGTGCTGCGCGTGCTGGGCAGGCGGGAGGACTCGATACTCAAGGGCGGCGTCTGGACGCAGCCGGTCGTGATCGAGGAGGCGGTCTCGGCGCTGGACGGCGTGGCCGAGGCCGGCGCGGTGGGCGTGCCCGAAGGGGCCTCCGAGCAGGAGGTCCTGCTGGCGGTCGTGCCGCGGGCGGGGCACACGCTGGACGCGTCCAAGCTGGCGCTCGCGCTGGCCGACACCCTGCCGGCCCATCAACGGCCCGACCACATCGTGGTGGCCCACGCGCTGCCGCACTCGCAGGACGCCTCCGGCGGTCCCGGCAAGCTGCTGCGCGGGAAGATCCGCGAGCTGCTCGGGTGAGCGCGTACGAGCACGAGGTCAAGGCGCTGCTCAGCGCGGCCGGGGTGCCAGTGCCGCGCGGGGTGGTGGTGCACGACCTGGACTTCGACCGGGCCGGGGAGCTGGCCGAGCCGCTGGTGCTGAAGGCGTTCGGCCCGGGACTGGTGCACAAGTCGGACGTCGGCGCCGTCGCGCTGGGGCTCTCCAGGGAGGACCTAGCCGGGGCGGCGGCCGGGATGCGGGCCAGGCTGGAGGTCGCGGGCTTCCTCGTCGAGGAACAGGCCGAGGCCGGCGTGGAGCTGATCATGGGCCTGGTGCGGGACCCCGGATTCGGGCCCGTGCTCCTCGCCGGGCTGGGCGGGGTGTGGACGGAGGCGCTGCGCGACACGGCGCTGCGGCTCTGCCCGATCTCGGAGGAGGACGCGCGGCGCATGCTGGCGTCGCTGCGCGGGTCCTCCGTCCTGTACGGGAGCCGCGGCGGCCCGCCGGTGGACGTGGACGCGGTGGTCAAGCTGCTCATGACGGTCGGCGGCCCGGGTGGGCTGTGGGAACGGCTCGAACTGGGCGAATTCGAGCTGAACCCGGTGATCGCCGGCCCTTCCGGGGTGATCGCGGTCGACGCCCGCTACCTGCCTTCCCCGGGACCCGTGGCGGGCGCCTCCCGCGCGACGACGGACTTCCTGCCGCTCTTCGAGCCCAAGGCCGTGGCCGTCGTCGGGGCCTCCACGACCAGGCCGAACTTCGGGAACATGTTCCTCGGCTTCTACCGCGCCGCGGGCGTCCCACTGGTGGCGGTGCATCCGACGGCGGCCGAGGTGGCGGGGGTGCCGGCCGTGCCGTCCCTCGCCGAGGCGGACGTGGACTACGCCCTCGTGGCCGTGCCCGCGGAACGCTGCGCCGAGGTGCTGCGGGAGGCGCGCGGGGTGCCGTTCGTGCAGGTGATGAGCGGCGGGTTCGCCGAGACGGGCCGGCCGGACCTGGAGGAGGGGCTGGTCGAGGCGGCGCGGGCGGCGGGCACGCGGCTGCTGGGGCCCAACTGCATGGGCGTGTACAGCCCTCGGGGACGGCAGACGTTCGTCGGGGGCGGGCTCGGGCCCGCCGGGACGGTGGCGCTGATCTCGCAGAGCGGCGGGCTCGCGGGCGAGGTGATCAAGGTCGGGGAGCGGCGCGGGCTGGCGTTCAGCCGGGTCGTCACCGTGGGGAACTCCGCCGACGTGACCCCCGCCGAGCTGCTGCGCTGGCTCGCCCGGGACGAGGAGACGCGGGCCGTCGGGCTGTACCTGGAGGACCCGCGTGACGGGCGCGAGCTGTTCGAGGCGCTGCGCGCCGCGGAGCTGCCGGTGGTGCTGCTGGTCGGCGGGCGGAGCGGGCAGGGGCAGGAGGCGGCCGCGTCCCACACGGGCGGCATGGTGAGCGACCGGCGGGTGTGGGAGGCGGTGGCCGAGCAGGCGGGGGCGGTGCTGGTCGCCGGCCAGGACGATCTGATCGGGGTGCTGGCGTACTTCCAGGCGCACGGCTCGCGCTCAGGCGCCGCCTCCGGCGGCGTGCTGGTCGTGGGGCCGAGCGGGGGCGCGAGCGTGCTGGCGGCGGACGCGTTCGACCTGGCGGGGGTACGGCTGGACCCGCTGCCCCCGGACGCGCTGGAGGCGCTGCGCGGGCTCGGGGTGGTGGCCTCCGGCAACCCGCTCGAAGTGCCGGTCGGGCCCCTGGGCCGGGCCGGGCTCGTGCCCGAGGTGGTCTCCGCGCTGCTGCGGTGCAGGCCGTACGGCGACGTGGTCCTGCACGTGAACGTCCAGGCGTTCTTCACGTACGGGGACGCGGCGGAGCCCCTGTACGCCTACACGCGGGTCGTGGCGCAGGCGCAGGCCGCGCTGCCGGGCACCAGGATCACCCTCGTCACCAGGAACGGCGAGTGCGCGCCCCCGGGGGTCGAGGACGAAGTGAGGCGGATCGCGGCGGAGGCGGGAATCCCCGTCTACCGCTCCATGGAGGCGGCGGCGGTGGCCGTCGCGGCTGGAGGGCGTTATGGGGTTGCTTGAGGGCAAGGTCGCGTTGATCACCGGTGGCGCTCGCGGGATGGGTGCGGCGCACGTGCGGCTGTTCCTTGAGGAGGGGGCGCGGGTGGTGTTCGGTGACGTGCTCGACGAGGAGGGGAAGGCGCTGGCCGAGGAGACGGGGGCCGCGTTCGTCCATCACGACGTGACGAGCGTCGAGGACTGGGAGCGGGCGGTGGCGACGGCCACCGAACTGCACGGCCGTCTGGACGTACTGGTCAACAACGCCGGGATCCTGAAATTTCGGCGCATCAGCGATATGTCACCCGAGGACTTCGACCGGGTGATCGGCGTCAACCTCAAGGGCACCTGGCTCGGGATCAAGTCGGCGATCGACCCCATGAAGGCGGCCGGGCGGGGCGCCATCGTGAACATCTCCTCGATCGAGGGCTACGTCGGGGCCGAGGGGCTGTCGGCGTACTCGGCGTCGAAGTTCGGGGTGCGCGGGCTGACCAAGTCGGCCGCGCGGGAGCTGGCCCGGTTCAAGATCCGGGTGAACTCGGTGCATCCCGGCGCGATCAACACCTCGATGGCGATGGACCCCGACATGATGAACGAGGTCGACGCCGATGCCTTCGTGAAGTCCATGGTCATCAAGCGCTTCGCCAAGCCGGTGGAGGTGTCCCACGTGGTGGCCTTCCTGGCCTCGGATCGAGCCAGCTACTGCACGGGCAGCGAGTTCACGGTGGACGGCGGGCTGCTCACGGGCGCGGGGTACTGACTCGGGGCAAGGCTCTCACCTGGTACGAGGTAGATCTTTTTGGATTAAACCTCCTTAGCTTGGACATTTCTGGCAGCATCTTTGACCAGCGGGTTCTTGGTCTAGGAAAGCTTGAACGTCACTTGGTGCTGGCTTGACCTGCCGAGACGGCACGGTAGCCTCGCTCATCACGGAAGACGACAAGCCTCCGGTTTTGTCCCAGTAGTCACAGGGTGTCCCTTTACCCGGGATCTATGCGGACAAACCGGCTTGCCCGGAAGGTGTCCCCATACTTCCATGACGCCAGAGATGCAGAAGTACATCGAGTTGCTGGAGAGCCAGCTCGGGTATGCCGAGAAATCAGGGGCGTACACCAAGTTCGGCAACTGGTACGGCAAGAACGTCGAGTTCGACGCCGACTACAGCTCCGCCCCATGGTGCGACATGTACCTCTCGTGGGCCGCGCACAAGCTCGGGTACGAGGACTGGATCGGGCAGTTCGCGTGGACGGTGTCGCACGCGGAGTGGTTCAAGGAGCAGGGGGCGTGGGGCCACAAGCCCAAGCCCGGGGCGTTCGTCTTCTACGACTGGAGCGGCTCGAACAGCATCGACAACATCGACCACGTCGGCATCGTGACGAGGGTCGAGGGTGACACGATCTTCACCATCGAGGGCAACATCGACGGCGGCGTCGCCAAGCGCAAGGAACGTGACACAAGCAAGGTCGTCGGGTACGGCTACCCGGAGCGCATCAAGTCCCGCCTGGACGAGGAAGCGGCCCGGCAGCAGCGCGAGGCCCAGAAGAAGGCCGAGGAGCAGGCCGCCCTGCAGCCGGGGCCGGGCACCGACGTCGGTGCGCTCCAGCAGCTCTCCGGGAACGAGCTGCTCACCTCCCTGATCCCCCACAGCGAGATCCAGGAGCCCACCCGGGCCCCGGAGACCGGAAGCTCCCCCGCGAAGAAGGAGCCTCAGGCCGCTCCCACGCCCGCTTCCCCCAAGGTCGCCACCGGCTCCGCCTCGGACAGCACGACCGCCGAGAGCCCCAAACAGCCGAAGAAGGCCAAGCACGCCAAGCCGGCGACGGCCGACACCACGGCGGCGACCGCCGAACCGATCCCCACGCACGCGGACGCCTCGGCCACCGGCCCGATGCCGGCCATCTCCTCGCCGACGCTGGTCGGCTCCGCTCTGGTGGCGGCCCTGGCCCTGCTCGCCGTGGCCAGGACCCGCCGCCTGCGGGCCGCCCCGGCCACCGCCCCGGTCACCGCTGGGGCCACGACGCCTAGCCCCGCCGCCAACCGCCGCCGTCGCCGCCGCAAGCTCGCGGTCGAGGTCGAGCCGGTCCGTACGAGCCGCCGCACGACCGCACTCCAGCCGACCGCCGCCCTGGACGCCCTCCAGCCGGTTACGGCCCTGGAAGCCGTCCAGCCCGCCGCCCGGGCCACCGGACGCCGCAGGCGCCCGCTCGACACGCGCCCCTTCGACCTCGCCACGGACGCCGATCCCTTCGACGCCTTCTTCGCCTCCCGCTCGGCCGAACCGGCCCGGAGCGGGCCGGTCGAGATCCTGGTGGACACCGGGCCGCTGGAGCGCTTCGTGGACACCGGGCCGTTCGAGCGCATCGTCATCCCCCAGGCGACCAGCGCGTTCGATGCCTTCAGCCCGACCGACGGCAGGGGCGACGACGTCTTCGACATCGGCGCCACGTACCAGGGACGTCGCCGCCGCCTCGGGCGCCCTGGCGACGAGCCAGGAACGGCCGACCTCCCGCTGCGCGGCCGCCGGCACCGCCGTCCGTCACCCACCCAGGGCATGCACATCGGCGGCGCGCAGCCGTTCGCGCAGGACGCCCCGCTGGCGGGCCGCCGCCACGCCTCCGCCGGGTCACCGCAGCCGCACCGGCGCGAGGACGAGCGCCAGCTGGTCGGCGCGGGCGGCACCGGCAGGGGCGCCTCCAGCCACCCGGCCAGGAGCGCCCCGAGCCAGCCTGGCAGGAGCGCCCCCGGCCAGCCCGGCCGGAGCACATCCGGTCAGCCCCGGAGGCGGGGCCGCCACCGCGCCTGAGCGACCCTCACGAGGCGGCCCTCACGAGACAGCCCTCACGAGGCGGCCCCCACCCCGTAGTCGGCGGCGAAGGCGGCCAGCCGGGACACCGCGTCCCGGCTGCGGCTCCAGGGCCGTACGATCAGCCGCTCCACGCCCAGCGCCGCCCAGGCGGGCACCTCGTCGGGTGAGGCCAGCGCGTACGCGTGCGCGGTCACCGGCACCCCCGCCCCCAGCCGGCCGAGCTGCGGCTTGATGGACTCGAGGGTGTGCGGCATGCTGATCCACCCGTCGCACAGCCGGGCGGCCCGGCGCAGCGCGGCGGCCGACTCCCCGCCCGCGAGCACCGGCAGCCGCCGCTGCACCGGCTTGGGCTCGAACGCGACCTCGGGGAACGAGTAGAACCTCCCGGAATGGGTGACCACCGGCTCGCTCCAGAGCCGCCTGACCACCTCGATCGCCTCGTCCAGCCGGGCTCCCCGGGTGCGGAACTCGACGCCGGCCGCCTCCCACTCGCCCCGGTACCAGCCGGCGCCGACCCCGCAGATCGCCCGTCCCGACGAGACCACGTCCAGGGTGGCGAACGCGCGGGCGGACACGAAGGGGTGGCGCAGCGCGAGGAGCTGCACCGCCGTACCGAGCCGGACGCGGGAGGTCAAGGCGGCGAGCCAGCACAGGTACGCGGGCGCGTCGAACAGCGGCGTGCCGGGCTTGATCCCCGGGTCGGACGTGCCCGGGTAATGGGCGAGCGACAGGTCGGTGGCGAAGACGAGGTGCTCGGGCAGCCACACCGATTCGAACCCCAGCTCGTCCGCCGCCACCGCCACGTCCTTCCACGCGTCCGGGTGCACCAGTCCGAGCGGCACTCCGAACTTCATGGCCACCTCCGCAGGTCGCCGCCCAGGAGGGCGGTTCGGACGCGTTCCCGGTGCGCCGCCGTGGTGCCGTACGCGGCCGACAGCGACCAGGCCCGCGCGAGCCAGAACCGCAGGTCCAGCTCCTCGGTGTAGCCGATCGCGCCGTGCACCTGCAGCGCCACCCGGGCCGCCAGCACGGCGGCCTCACCGGCGGCGGCCTTGGCGGCGCTCACGTCACGGTCAATGCCGGGAACGCCCCGGTCCACCGACAGGGCCGCCCGGTGCACCAGCGGCGCGGCGAACTCCACCGCCACGGCCGCGTCCGCGAGCTGGTGCTTGACCGCCTGGAACGACCCGATCGCCGCGCCGAACTGCGTCCGCACCCGCGCGTACGCGACGGTGACCGCGAGCAGCTCCCTGGCGACCCCGATGAGCTGCGCCGCCGTCGCCACCGCGGCCCGCCGCAGCACCCGCTCGACCGGGCCGCCCAGTTCCTCGGACTCGTCGAAGGCCACCTCGAACGCGGGACGGCACGGGTCCGGCCCGGTCCTGGGCACCAGGCGTACCGACTCCCTGGCGACCAGGCGCCACCCGCCGTCCCGCGCCACCAGCAGCAGGTCGGCCAGGTCGGCGTCCGGCGCGTACGCCTGCCCCGGCGGCAGCACGGCGACGCACAGCGCGCCGGAGGCCAGCTTGGGGTTGTCCGGCAGCAGGTACGGCGCCACCACGGCGGTCTCGACGACCGGCCCCGGAAGGCACGCCCGCCCGGTCTCCTCCAGCGCGGGCAGGACGTCGGCCAGCCCGAGCCCCAGCCCGTCGGACTCGGGAGGCGCCAGCAGGCCGAAGAACCCCAGCGCGGCCAGCTGCTCCCAGGCCGGCCGCCGCTCGGACCGCAGCGCGGCCGGTGGGCAGTGCGCCCGCAGCACGTCCCGCACAGTGGCGGCCAGCGCGAGCTGCTCGTCCGTGAATCCGAAGTTCATCGTGGCAGCCCCAGGACCCGTTCGGCGATGATGTTGCGCTGGATCTCGTTCGTGCCCGCGTAGATGGGCCCGGCCAGCGAGAACAGGAACCCGTCCAGCCAGCCCTCCTCCCCCGCCCGGTCCCCGAGCAGTTCCATGGCCAGGGCGTGCATGCGGAGGTCCAGCTCGGACCAGAAGACCTTCCCCATGCTGGACGCGGAGCCGATCTCCTCCCCCGCCATGAGCCGCCGCGCCGTCGCGAACGTGTGCAGCCGGTACGCCTCCGCCTCGGTCCAGCACCTGGCGGCCCGGTCGGCCGCCACGGGGTCGCCCGAGGATCGGGCCAGCGCGACCAGCCGGTCGGCCGTGGCCAGGAAGCGGCCGGGGCTGCGCAGGGTGAGGCCGCGTTCGGAGGACGTGGTGGCCATCGCGACCCGCCAGCCCTCGCCGACCTCGCCGAGCACCATCGAATCGGGCGTGAACACCCCGTCGAAGTGCAGCTCCGCGAACCCCGGCAGCCCGTCGAGCTGCGCGATCGGCCGCACGGCGACGTCGGAGAGGGGGAAGAGGAAGTACGTCAGCCCCTTGTGCCGCGTCCCCGACGTGCGGAACAGGCCGAACCCGTGCGTGGCGTAGGCGGCCCGCGAGCTCCACGTCTTGTGCCCGTACAGGCGCCAGCCGCCGGGCACGGGCTCGGCGCGCGAGGTGAGGGCCGCCAGGTCGCTGCCCGCCTCCGGCTCCGACCAGGCCTGCGCCCACACGTCGTCGCCTCTGGCCATCCTCGGCAGCCACCGCCTGCGCTGCTCGGGCGCGCCGAAACGCATCAGCGAGGGGCCCAGCAGGAAGATGCCGTTCTGGGTGACCCGGGCTGGGGCTCCGGCGGCCCAGTACTCCTCCTCGAAGATCAGCCACTCGATCAGGGAGGCGCCGCGCCCGCCGTACTCCTCGGGCCAGGAGACGACGGACAGCCGCGCGTCCGCCAGCAGCGCCTCCCAGGCGCGGTGCGCGGCGAAGCCCTCGGGGGTGTCCATGGACGGCAGCGGTCCCGGCACGTGCGCGCGCAGCCAGTCGCGAACCTCGGCGCGGAAGCCCTGCTCGGCCGGGGAGAAGTCGAGATCCACATAACCAACCTAGCGCACGCTTGGTAGCTCGAACAGCGGTTTACGGACATAGTCTGTTGGCCATGCAGGGACTGCTGCTGAAGCTGTCCACGCTCGACGCCGACGCGGAGAGCGCGGTGCGGGTGATCGCTTACTTCGACTCGCTGCTTCGCGACCACGTGAGCGTGCCCACGCTGCTCGCGGCCACGGCGCGGCTGGCGCAATGCCCGGTCGGGCTGCTCGACGCGGCCACCGGCCGCCGCACCCGCACGTCGCCCCGCGGCGCCGTGGACACGCCAGCCGAGGCCCCGGCCCAGGTCAGGGAGCTGAGCGACGGGCTCGGGGCGGTCTGGATGGAGCGCGAGGGGCCGGCGCACGGGCTCGACGAGATCGTCCTCGAACGGTACGCGGTGGCGGCCGAGGTCACCCTGGAACGCGCGGCCGCGCTCGCGCGGTCGGGGCAGGACCCCGCGCTGGTGGAGCTGGTGCTGTCGGCCGAGACCGGCGAGGCCGAACGCGCCCGGGCCCTGCGCCTGCTCGGCTTCGCCCCCTCCACCCCGCTCCAGGCCCTGGCGATCGCCCTGCCAGACCGGGGGCCGGACCGGGGGCCGGACCGGGGGCCGGACCGGGAACTCGCCGCCGGCCTGCGCGCCATGGGCCACCAGGTGCGCGCCACCAGGATCGGCGACACGGAAGCGGTCCTGGTGGCGACCACCCTGCCCCGCGACCTTCCCGAGGGGTCGCGGGTGGGCATCGGGCCCGAGCTGCCGGGCGCGCGGGCGGCCGAGTCATGGGCCGGCGCGCGGACCGCGCTCCGCTTCACCGGCCCGCACGATCGCGTGATGCGCTGGTCCGAGCTGGGGGCCCTGGCGCTGTTCGCCGACCTGCCGGAGCCGGCGGTCGCGGGGCTGGCCGACGTCCGGGCGATGGAGCGGCTCGGCGAGGAGTCCCTGGCGGCGGTGCGGGCGCTGTGCCTGGCGGGCTCGGTCCGCGGCGCGGCCGCCACCGTACACCTGCACCACAGCTCGATGGCCGCGCGCATCGCCAGGGCCGAGTCCGTGCTGGGCTTCTCGCTCGCCGACGCGGCCGGCCGCCTGCGCGCCCACCTGGCCCTCGCCCTGGTACGGCTGCGCGCCAACCTCAGACCGTGAACGCCCGCCTGAGCGCCGCCAGCCGGGCCGCCCGCGCCCGCTTGGACAGTTCGGCGTCCGGGACCATCCCGTCGAACCCGTGGAAGGCCCCCGGGTAGAGGTGGAGCTCGGTGGACACGCCCGCCTGCGACAACCGCAGCGCGTAGTCGACGTCCTCGTCCCTGAACACCTCCAGCTCACCGACGTCGATGAACGCCGGCGGCAGCCCGGCCAGGTCCGTGGCCCGGGCGGGAGCCGCGTACGGGGGCACGTCGTCGGTGCCGATCCGGTCGCCCAGCAGGGCGGTCCAGCCGAAGAGGTTCGCGCTGCGGCCCCAGACCACCGCCTCGGTGAACTCGTGGCTGGACGGGGTGATGTTGCGGTCGTCCAGCATCGGGCAGACCAGCAGCTGGAACGCCACGTCGGGGCCGCCCCGGTCGCGGGCCAGCAGCACGGTCGCGGCGGCAAGCCCGCCGCCCGCGCTGGCGCCGCCGACCGCGATCCTGGCCGGGTCGATGCCCAGCTCGCCCGCCGCCTTGGCGGTCCACACCAGCCCGGCGTAGCAGTCCTCGACCGGCGCGGGATGGGGGTTCTCGGGCGCCAGCCGGTAGTCGACGGAGACCGCCACGCACCCGAGCTCCTCGACGTAGCCGATCATCATCGCCTCGTCGATCTCGGGCGTGCCGATGATCATCCCTCCGCCGTGGATCCAGTACAGACCCGGGCGTCCCTCACCGCCGCCCGCGGGGCGGTAGATCCGTACCCGGACATCGGGAGCGCCGTCGGGCCCCGGCACATGCCGGTCCTCGATCACCACGTCGCTGCCGGCCGGCGGCGCGGCGGCGAGGAACGCGTTGATCTGCGCGCGGTGCCCGGGCAGTTCCTCGGGCGTCAGGTTCGCCGTGTCGAACGTCGGGAACGGCGTCCGCTCGAGAAAGGCGCGAATCTCTGGGTCGAGGTTGGGGTGGAATGCCATCTGATATCCCTTCTATGGGGCCACTCCTCGATGGTCAGAGCCCGCGCCGTGGCAGACAACCGCCATCCGGCGGCGATTCCGCTCCTCAGTCCCGCCGTTCGGCGAGGACGTCGAGGACGCGCTCCGCGAGGGGCGCGGCGCTGGCCGGGTTCTGGCCGGTGGCGAGCCTGCCGTCCACGACGACCTGAGCCTGCCAGTTGGCGCCCGGCTCGTGCTCGGCGCCACGCTCCACCAGTTTGTCAGCCAGCAGGAACGGCACCACGTCGGCCACGCCGCGCAGCCGCTCCTCCTCGTTGGTGAAGGCCGCCACCCGCTTGCCCGCCACCAGGTACGAGCCGTCGGAGAGGGTCAGGTTCACCAGCGCGGACGGGCCGTGGCAGACCGCCGCGACCACGCCACCCCGCTCGTACACCTCGCGCCCGACGCGGATGACGTCCGGGTCGTCGGGGAAGTCCCACATGGTGCCGTGGCCTCCGGCGTAGAGCACGGCGTCGTAACGGGAGGCGTCGACGTCCGCGAGGCGGTCGGTGTCGCGCTCCCCGATCGCGGCGAGGAAGGCCACCTGGGTCTGGTCGCCGGCGTCGAACCCGTCCTGGGGCGGCTGCCCGCCCCGCACGCTGGCGACGTCCACCTCGTAGCCGGCCTTGCGGAAGATCTCCCAGGGATGGGCCGCCTCCGGCACGTAGTATCCGGTCCGCTCGACGCCGCCGAGGTCGTCATGGCTGGTCAGGGCGATGAGAATGCGCTTGTTCATGCCTCACATCGTCGCCCCGGCCCGCTATAAGTAACAAATAACGAAATAGCGCCGTAGGTATCAGAATAGTGATATGTCGCCAATCTCGCTCGACCTGCTGCGGACGTTCCTCGCGGTGCACAGGACCGGCTCCATCACGGCCGCCGCGCAGACCCTCGGCCTGTCGCAGCCGGCCGTGACGGCGCAGGTCAAGACGCTGGAGTCGGTGCTGGACCGGCCGCTGTTCGACCGGCTGCCGCGCGGGGTGGCGCCCACGCCGGCCGCCGACGAGCTGGCCCGCCGGGTGGCCCCCTCGCTGGACGCCCTGGACGGGGTGGTGGAGTCGGAGCTGCCCTCGGACGCGGCCGTGCATCTGGGCGGGCCCGCCGAGTTCCTGTGCGAGGAGGTGATGCCGATGCTCGCCCCGCTGGTGCGCTCCGGGCTGCGGCTCCGCACGACGCTCGGGCTGTCCGACGACCTCCTGGCGGACCTCGCGGCCGGGCGCCTGGACCTGGTGATCTCCACGATCCGGCCCCGGGTGCGCGGCGTGCAGGCGGACCCCCTCTACGACGAGGAGTTCCTGCTGGTCGCCGCCCCGTCCCTGGGGCTCGCCGGGGTGGGGCCGAGGGAGCTGGCGGCGGTGCCGCTGGTGGCCTACGCCGAGGACCTGCCCATCGTGCGCCGCTACTGGCGCTCCGTGTTCGGCAGGCGGCCCGCGATGGCGGCGCAGGTCGTCATCCCCGACCTGCGCGGCGTGCTCAGCGCCGTCAGGGCCGGGATGGGCGTCTCCGTGCTGCCCGCCTACCTGTGCCGCCGCGACCTGGCGGCGGGCACGCTCGTCACGCTCGCCGAGCCCGACGAGGCCCCGATCAACACCGGCTACCTGGCCGTCCGCTCGGGCGCGCTGGCCAAACCCGCGGTGGCCAGGGTACGCGCGCACCTCATCGAGGCGTTCCGCAGCGCTCCCACGTACTAGGCGGACCCTGCTAGGCGGACCACGAGGCGAGCAGCCGCAGCGACTCCTCGTTGGCGCCGCCCGGCTCGGGGTGGAGCAGGCTGAGCCGCTGCCCCGACCCGCCCGGCAGGTCGAACGTCTCGTAACGCAGCGCCAGCTCTCCCACCACCGGATGCGTGAAGCGCTTGACCCCGTTGGTGCGCTCCTTGACGACGCGGCCGGCCCAGAGGGTGCGGAACCGGTGGCTGTGCACCGACAGCTCGCCGATCAGGGCGGTCAGGGCCGGGTCGTCGGCGTGGCGGCCGGTGGCCAGGCGGAGCTGCCCGACTGTCGCCCGGAGCACCTCCTCGCGGTCGGCGTACAGGTCGGGCTCGGCGAGGAAGTTGTACCTGGCCAGGTTGGCGCCGGGACGGCAGAGGCCGGGGAAGAGCGCGTCGGCCAGCCGGTTCCAGGCGAGCAGGTCGAGGCGGTGGTCGAAGATCATGGCCGGGATGTCCGTCATCCGGTCGATGAGCTCCACCAGCTCCCGCCGCACCCCGCCGGACGGCCGCGGCCTGCGGGGACGCGGCGCGGCCAGGTCGAACAGGTGCGTCCGCTCGGCCTCGCTCAGGTCCAGCGCCCTGGCCAGCGAGTCCATCACGGACGCGGACGGCTGGGCGGTACGCCCCTGTTCGAGGCGTACGAGATATTCGACGCTGATGCCCGCCAGCTCGGCCAGCTCCTCGCGGCGCAGCCCGCGCACCCGCCTGCGCGGCCCGCTCGCCAGGCCCACGTCCTCGGGCGTGACCTCGTTCCTGCGGGCCTGGAGAAATGCCCCGAGTTCCCGGTTCATGGGTACAAGTCTGCCCGTGGATGGCCCTGCCGGGACACGCCGAACCTGCCACTCCGAGTACCTGGATAGCCGGAATCACGGCGGGCATGCTGACCTCATGTGCCATTCCACCGACAGCAGGCCACCCGCACCGCCGATCCAGGGCGAGGTGGCCTCTCACGAGCAGATAGAGCTGACGGCCGCCGACGGCAACCGGCTGCTCGCCTACCGGGCCGAGCCCGCCGAGCCGAACGGCCGCAGCGTGGTGATCCTGCCCGACGTGCGCGGGCTGCACCCGTACTACCGCGACCTCGCGGTGCGCTTCGCCGAGGCGGGCTTCCGCACGATCGCGATCGACTACTTCGGCCGCACGGCGGGTCTCGGCGAGCGGGACGACGACTTCGACTTCATGAAGCACGTCGGGCAGCTCAAGGCCGAGCACGTCAGGGCCGACGCCAGGGCTGCCACCGAGCAGCTCGACGGCCCGGTGTTCACGGTCGGCTTCTGCATGGGCGGCGCCCACTCGTGGCGGCAGGCGTACGAGGGGAACGGCCTGGCGGGCGGCATCGGCTTCTACGGCGCGCTGCGCGCCATCGAGGAGCCGGCGACCGGGCCCGGCGCGCCCCTCCTGATGCTGCTCGCGGGCGCGGACACGGCGACCACGCCCGAGCAGTTCGAGACGTTCGAGGCGGCACTCGACCGGGTGGGCACGGAGCACGAGAAGGTCGTCTACGAGGGCGCGCCGCACTCGTACTTCGACCGCACGTACGCCGAGTGGGGGGACGAGTGCCAGGACTCCTGGCGCCGCATCCTGTCGTTCACCGAGCGCCACTCAGCCTAGGTAGGCGGCCCTGACGACCGGATCCTCCCGGATCTCGCCCGGCGCGCCGGCGGCGATCACCTTGCCGAGGTCCAGCACGACGATCCGGTCGCAGGTGTCCATGACGAAGCCCATGTCGTGCTCGACCAGCAGCACGGTCGTGTCCAGGGCCTTGACGACCTCTCCCAGGCGTGCGGTCTGGGAGGCGTCCAGGCCCGAGGTTGGCTCGTCCAGCAGCAGGAGGCGGGGCCGGTCGGCCAGGGCCCTGGCCAGCTCGACGAGCCGGCGCTGCCCGACGGGGAGCGCGGCGGCGTACGCGTCGCGCAGCGGGGTGAGCCCGCACAGCTCCAGCACCTCGGCCACGCGCTCGCCGCGTTCCCGCTCCAGCCGCCGGCGGGCGGGCCAACCCACCAGGTCGGCGGCGAGCCCGCCACCGCCGCCGTGCCAGTCGAGCGCGGCCAGCACGTTGCCGGCCACGGTGAGCCGGCCGAAGACCTGGGTCCGCTGGAACGTGCGCCGCACCCCGGCCCTGGCCCGCCTGACCGGGGACACCCCGGTCAGGTCCCGGCCCGCCACGCTGACGCGGCCCTCGCTCGGCCGGCGCAGCCCCGACACCACGTCGAACAGCGTCGTCTTCCCGGCCCCGTTCGGCCCGATCACGCCGCACACCTGACCCGCCGCGACCTCGAACGACACCTGGTCCAGCGCCCTCACCCCGCCGAACGCCACCGACACGCCCTCCACGGCCAGCATGTTCACCGCACCCCCAGGTAGGCGGCGGTCAGCCGCTCGCTGTCCACTTCCGAACGCGGCCCCGCCCACGTGACGCGCCCCAGCCGCATAAACGCCACCCGGTCGGCGAGGGCCAGCGCCTCCGTGGCCTTCTCCTCGACCAGCAGCAGCGCCACGCCGCGAGAACGCAGCTCGGCGAACACGTCGAACACCTGCCGCACCATCATCGGCGCCAGCCCCAGCGACGGCTCGTCGGCGATGAGCACCCGTGGCGGCCGCACCAGCGCGGGCGCGAGCGTGAGCAGTTGCTGCTCGCCGCCGGACAGGGCGCCGGCGAGCACGGTACGGCGCTCGGCGAGCTGCGGCAGGCGCTCGTAGACGGGACCCGGATCGGGCAGCCAGGTCCGCAGGTTCTCCTCCACCGTGAGCCCGGGGAACACGCCCCGGCCCTCGGGCGCGAGCAGGATGCCCGCACGGGCCCTGCGGTGCGCGGGCCAGGCGGTGACGTCCTCGCCGTCCAGCAGGATCCGGCCGCTGGTGACGGCCAGGTCGCCGGCGGCCACCGCGCAGGCCGTGGACTTGCCCGCCCCGTTGGCCCCGAGCAGCGCGACCACCTCGCCGGGCCGGACGGCCAGGTCCACGCCGCGCAGCACCGTGCTGTCCGCGTAACCGGCGACCACGCCCTCCAGCCTGAACAGCGGCCCTTCCACCCGCACGGGCGGCGGCGCCGGGACAGGCTCCGCCGGGGTGCGGCGGCGGTGGCGGAGCTCGGCGAGCTGGGTGAGCACCCCGTCGGGGTGCTTGGCCAGGATCACGCCGCCGGCTCCGAACAGGATGGCCCCGACGTGCGCGGACACGCCCCAGGTGGCGAGCAGTTCGGGCACGGCCACCGCGATCAGGCCGCCGAGCACCGCGCCGCCGACGCGGCGCACGCCCTGGAGCACGACCACGGCCAGCCACACGAACCCGGAGAACGCCGGCAGGTCGGTGGCGGTGATCGAGCCCTTGGAGACGGCGAACAGCACCCCGCCCAGCCCGGCGATCGCCGACGCCAGCGCGAACAACATGATCTTGGTACGGGGCGCCGACAGCCCGGACGTCGTCGCGGCGGCGGGGGCCGACCTGACCGCGAGGATCGCCCGCCCGGACGCCGACCTTTCGAGGTTCCGTACGAGCAGGGCGACCGCCCCGATCAGCACGAGCAGCACCACCACCCGCACCCGGGGATCCGAGGTGTCCGCGAAGCCGAGCCCCAGCGCGGGCACCGGCCACCCGATGGTCCCGTTGCTGAACGCGTCCACCTGGAACAGCACCTGGTCGGCCAGCAGCGCCATGGCCAGCGTGGCCAGCGTCAGCACCCGCCCGCCCAGCCGCAGCGCGGGCAGCGCCACCAGCATCCCCACGGCGGCGGCCGCCAGTACGCCCAGCACGATCGCCACGAAGAACGGCAGCCCGGACGAGAACGCCCATCCGCAGGTCAGCGCCGCCATCGAGGCGAAGGCGGCCTGGGCCAGGTTGACCATGCCGCCGATCCCGGTCACCACCACGAACGAGCAGAAGATCAACGCCAGCACCAGCCCCTGCGCGGCCACGCCCACGTAGTACTCGGACGCGAGGAAGGTGAACCCGAGCAGCGCGGCCAGGGCGATCGCCCACGGCATCCTGCGGCGCCACGGCGGCAGCCCCGCCAGGTGGTCGGGCGGGGGCGCGTCCTCGGCCGCGCTGCCCGCGACCCGCTCGCGCGACCTGTTCAGCAGGACGAGCCCGGCGAACAGCAGGATCACCGGCACGGCCGTGCGCAGCCCGGTGACCTCTTCGAGGAAGTCGGTGTATCCGGCGACCAGGTTCTGGACCACGCCGAGCGCGAGCCCGGCCGCGAACGTCCACGGGATCGAGCGCAGCCGCCCGAACACCGCCGCCGTCGCCGAGGCGAACAGCAGCACCGTGTACGCCGTCGCGTCCAGCCCCAGCACGGACACGGCCAGCACCCCGGCGAGCCCGGCGAGTCCCGAGCCGAGCATCCAGGCCAGCGCCGAGGTGGCGTCCGCGTCGATGCCCCGGAGCGTGGCCAGGCGGCGCCGGTCCACGGCGGCCCGCATGCGCAGCCCGTACGGGGAGTGCCGCATGAACGCCCACAGCCCGGCCGCCGCCACCGCCGAGAAGCCGAACGTGATGAGCTGGTCGCTGTCCAGCCGGGCCCCGAGCACCTCGAAGGAGAGCGCCGGATGCGGGCCGACGCCGCGCGGCAGCGAGGTCGCGTCCGCGCTCGGCAGCCCGGCCAGGTCCACGACCAGCAGGCCCAGCGCGGGCAGCGCGATCGTCAGGCCGATCGTGGCGACGATCTGCGCGGTCTCGCCCGCCTGCGCGAGCCCGCCGAACATGGTCCTGTGCAGCACGTATCCGAGCGCGGGCGCGAACAGCGCCACCGACACCAGGGCCGACAGCCACGCGGGCAGCCCGGCCGCCTGGTTGAGCTCGTAGAACAGCAGGGCGGACAGGAATCCGACGGCGCCGTGGGCGAAGTTGAACACCCCGGTCGCCGCGTACGACAGCGTCAGGCCCGACCCCATGACGGCGAAGATCGCCCCGGTGACCAGGCCGCTGAGCACGTATCCCAGGATCATTTGAGCGGCACGTTGTCGAAGCACTTCATGCTCTTGGCCACCTGGAAGGCGCCTTTCTCCAGTTTGACGAGCGCGCCGCAGCCGTTCGGCTCGCTGTGGTCCTTGGGGTACTGGATCCTGCCGAACCCGGCGTTCTCGTAGAGGTAGTCGCCGTTGCCGACGGCCAGGAACTTCTCGCGGGTGAGGTCCTTGCCGGCCTTGCCGAGCATGTCGAGGAAGATGTCGGCGGCCCAGTAGCCGATCGCCATGTGCTGGGTGGGCACGGCGCCCGGCGCGACCTTCTCGACGTCCTGCTTGAACCGGGCGATCTCGGGGGCGGTGGACTCGAACGGCTCGAACATCGGCGCCGCGATCACGCCCTCCAGGGCCTGCGCGCTGGCCTGGTCCTTGAGGATGGCGGCGTCGTAGCTGGTCGCGTCGGTGAGCACGCCCGTGTAGCCGGCCCGCTTGAGCGCCGAGTACAGGCCGACGTTGAACTTGGTGCCCGCGATCACGGAGACCACGACGTCGGGGGCCTTGCCGCCGTTCGAGGTCATGATCTTGTTGACGTACGGGAGCCAGTCAGGGGGTGGCGCGGCGGCCGGGAGGCCGGAGTTCACGCCGACCAGCTTGAATCCGGCGGCGGTGAACGACTGGGAGATGGTGGTGCCGCCGTACTTGCTGCCGCTGGAGTCGGAGGTCTGGACGTACACGCTCTTGCCCTCGGCGCCGCCGAGCAGGTCGGCCAGTTGCCTGCCCCACCACGTCTGGGAGCCCGCCCCCTGCTTGGGCGCCAGGCAGCCGTTGTAGCCGAAGCCGGTCTTCGTGCCGCACCACTGCGGGCCCGTCGCCCAGCCGAACCAGGGCACGCCCTGCTGCTCCAGGAAGGCGGCGCCGCCGAAGTTCGGGGCGTGCACGGGGACGAGGGCGAAGACCTGGTCCTTCTGCACGAGCTTCTTGGCGGCCGCGTCGCCCTTGGCCGCGTCCTGGCCGTCGTCCTCCGCCCCGATGAACTCGATCTTCCGCCCGTTCACGCCGCCCTCGGCGTTGGCCCGCTCGAACCTGGCCTTCGCCCCGATCTCGGCGTCCTTGGTCGAGTAGCCGCTGGCGCTCGTCTTGGTCAGCACGCCGCCGACCTTGACCGTCGTGTCGGTCACGCCGGGCGCCGCCGAGCCGACCGGGCTCTTCTGCTGGGCCGCGCACCCGGAGACGAGCAGTGTTGTTACCGTGAGTGCCGCCGCGACCCGCCGTACCATCCTGGCCTCCCGCGATTTGGCCTAGCGCTCGCTTGGTTTTGCGCCGAGCGTAAATTCGCCCAGGAAGGGTGTCAACCGGGGGTGACCGAGCAACCGCTTGCTCGCAATCGCGAGACCGGGTTACCGTGTGGCGCATGCTGATGCGCGCGGCCGTCCTGACCGGCTTCCACGCCCCCATGGAGATCCGCGAGGTGGAGATCGCCGATCCGGGCCCGGGCGAGGTCCGCGTGCGGATCAAGGCGTCGGGCGTGTGCGGCTCCGACCTCAAGGCCATCGACGGCAAGAGCCCGGTGGTCGGCAAACTGCCGTTCATCCTCGGGCACGAGAGCGCCGGAGTGGTGGAGAGCGTCGGCGCGGGCGTCACCGGCGTCCGGCCCGGCGACCACGTCATCATCTCGATGAACGGCCCCTGCGGGCGGTGCCGCCACTGCGGGGCGGGCCGGTTCCACCTGTGCTCGGGCCCCGCCAGGCTGCAGACGATCATGGGTGGCGCGCCCAGGATCACCCTGGACGGGCAGGAGACGCGCCGGTTCATCGGCATCGGCTCGTTCGCCGAGTACGCGGTCGTCGCCGAGGCCATGTGCGTGAAAATCGCGAAAAACGCGCCCCTGGATGCCATGTGCCTGCTGGCCTGCGGGGTCGTCACCGGTGTCGGCGCGGTCATGAACGTCGCCGAGGTCCCGCCCGGCGCCGGCGTCCTCGTCGTCGGCTGCGGCGGCGTCGGCCTCAACGTCATCCAGGGCGCGGTGCTCGCGGGCGCCACCACGATCATCGCCGCCGACGTGGCCGAGCAGAAGCTCAAGCTGGCCGAGCGCTTCGGCGCCACCCACACCCTCGTGGCCGACGACCTGCCACGACAGGTGGACGAGCTGGTGAAGGGCGGCGTCGACTACGCCTTCGACGCGACGGGCGCACCCGGCGTCCTGTCCAAGGCCTTCGCCGCGACCCGGTCCGGCGGCACCACGGTCATGGTCGGCAGCCCGCCCCAGGGCCAGGCCGTGGAGGTGGACCCCGGGCTGCTGTTCGCCTCCCGCCGCCTCATGGGCACCCAGGGCGGCGACGCCGCGCCCCACCGCGACCTGCCCATGCTGGCCGAGCAGTACCTGCGGGGCCGCCTCGACCTCGACGGCCTCATCTCCGAACGCCTGCCGCTCGACCGGATCAACGACGCCGTGGCGCACGTACGGGAGGGCTCGGTGGCGCGTACCGTCATCACCTTCTGAAATACGAACACCCGGCGTCACCGCACTCTTACCCTGTGTGTCATGACGGAGAGAAGACTCAGGGTGCGCGTCCGGCGGGCCGCCATGGCCACGGTCCTGACGGCCCTGGCCATGACCGGCCCGGAGCCCGCCGGCGCCAAGGGCGTGTACGACTTCGGCACCGACGGCGTGGTCATCTGGAGCGACCCGCGAAGGGACGCCGTCCTCGTCGGCTTCGGCTACCCGGGCCAGGGCTTCGAGTCGGACCGGTCGGAGGAGCACGGCTTCTTCCAGTGCGACGACTACTTCGACAGCATCCTGTGGCACCACGGCCGCAACACGGCCACCGGCATCGTCGGCTGGGTCCCCGCCTGCAACCTCGCCGACGCCGACTAGACCCCCAGCTTGACCGGCTCGGGCCGCTCGGGCGCGGGCCGCTCCTTCTCCTCGTGACCCTCCACCGAGAGGTTCGGCAGCAGGCGGTCCAGCCAGCGCGGGCACCACCAGTTGAGCCGCCCGAGCAGGACCATCGTCGCCGGCACCAGGAACCCCCTGATGATCGTGGCGTCCACCGCGATGGCCACCGCCAGCCCCACCCCGAACGTCTTCACCATCGGGTCCGGGTACGCGATGAACGCCACGAACACGGCCACCATGATCAGCGCCGCCGACGTGATGACCCGGCCCGTCGAGCCGAGCCCCTCCGCCACCGCCCGCGCGTTCACCACCCGCGCGTTCACCGCCCGCGCGTTGTCCCCGTGCCGCAGGTACGCCTGCCGCACCGCCGTCAGCAGGAACACCTCGTAGTCCATCGACAGCCCGAACAGCACCGCGAACAGCATCAGCGGCACGAAGCTCTCGATCGGCACCGAGAAGAAGACCGTCTCCAGGTACGAGGAGCTGGCCGGGGCGTCCATGCCCACGAGGCGGCTGCCCAGGCCGATCGAGAACACCAGAGCGAGCGCGCCGAAGGCGGCGCCGAGCGAGATCAGGTTCATCACCGCGGCCTTCACCGCGACGACGGGCGCGCGGAAGGCGAACAGCAGGAGCAGGGCGCTCAACAGCACCACCACGCCGATGACCAGCGGGGTGCGCTCGGACATCCGGGTGCCCGCGTCGGTCATGGCCGCCACCTTGCCGCCGACGTGCACGCTCACCCCGGGCGGCGCGATGGCCCTGATGTCCTTGACCACGTCGGACGCCCGCGGGTCGCTGGGCTTGTACTCGGTGACGACCTGGAGCAGGACCGAGCGGCCCGAGGAGTTGACCTTGGGGGTGGCCACGTGCGCGACGCCATCGACGTCGCCGACCTCGCGGGCGAGCTGGTCGACGACCGGGTCCTTCTGGCCGGCCACCTTGGCGGGCAGTTCGGCGACCACGAGCAGCGGACCGTTGATCCCGTCGCCGAAGCCGGCGGCCATCAGCTCGTAGGCCCGCCTGGGCTCCGAGCCCTTGGCGCCGTACCCGTCGTCGAGCGGCCCGAGCTTCAAGGCCAGCGCCGGCGCGGCCAGCAGGCCCAGCGCCAGCACGCTGCCGAACAACGCCTGCCACGGCCGGCGCGCCACCCAGGACCCCAGGCCGGCCCATCCGGACCCGGACGAACCGCCGCCGCGCAGGAACGGCACCTTGAGCGCGTTGATCCGGTGGCCGAGCACCCCGAGCAGGGCGGGGACGAGGGTGACCGAGGTCAGCACGGCGGTGACGACCGAGATGCCGGTGACCCAGCCGAGCGTCGCCAGCAGCGGGAACCCGCCCAGCATGAGCGCGCTCAGCGCGATGATCACCGTGCCACCCGCGAACACCACGGCCCCGCCCGAACTCGCCACGGTCCGCCGTACGGACTCCACCACCGGCACCCCGTCGGCCAGCAGCCGCCGGTGCCTGGACAGCAGGAACAGCGCGTAGTCGATGCCCACGCCCAGCCCGATCATCGTGGCCATGATGCCCGCCTGCTTGGGCATGTCCAGCACGTGCCCGAGCAGCCCGATCACGCCGAGGCCCGTGGCGACGCTGACCAGGGCCGTGAAGATCGGCACCAGCGCGGCCGCCAGCGTCCCGAACGCGAACACCAGCACCAGCAGCGCGCACACCACGCCGATGATCTCGCTGGGCCCGGTCTTGATGTCCTTGTCGGCGGGGGTGGAGCTGTCGGCTGCCACCACCTCGATCCCGGCGGCCCGCGCCGGGTCGGCCGCCTTCGACAGCGCCCGCGTGTTCTCGGCGACCTTGGTGCCGTCGTGGCCCTGCAGGCGGATGGCGATGAGCCCGACCTGCAGGCTGGCGGAGATGCCACCGCGCCTGAACGGGGTGTCCACCCCGACGACGTGCGGCATCGTGCGCAGGCTCGCCAGGACGTCTTCGACGGCCTTCTTGCGCGACTTCTCGACGAGCGGCCCGCCCGCGGAGTAGAGGACGAGTTGCACCGTCCCGCCGGTGTCGTACCCCGGCCCGAAGCCGGTCTTCATCAGGTCGTGCGCCCGCTGCGCGTCGGTGCCGGGAATCGTCGCGTCGTTGCTGACCGGGCTGCCGAGCACGAGGCTCCCGCCCATCAGCGCGGCCGCCACGACCACCCATAACGCCAGCACCAACCGCCCGTGCCGCGCGCACCAGCCGCCCAGCCGCCCAAGAAACCGCGTCATCGCCCAAGTCCCTCTCGACGGCCGTCCTGTACGGTCGTACAGGACTACGATAAAGCAGGAAATATCCGGAGGGGATGCATCGCATGGAAATGAGATGATGACCACACCCGACGACACCCGGACCCGGATCCTGGCCGCGGCCAGAGAGCTGTTCGCCGAGCGCGGTTACGCGGGCACCTCGCTGGCCGACATCGCCGCGGCCGTGGGCCTGACCAAGACCGCCGTCGCCTACCACTTCCACCCGAAGGATCGCCTGGCCTCCGAGTTACTCGCCCCGGCGGGGGACGACATGCTGGCGCTGCTCGGGACCGACTTCCCGGACAGGGAGGCGTTCGTCGACGCGCTGGTGACCTTCGCGGTGCGCTACCGCTCGGTGATCCGCCTGTTCATGGAGGACCTGGCCGCCGAGGACCCCGGCGCGCCGGAGTCGGAGCGCGCGACGGTCAGGACGTTCAGGGACGAGATCTTCGGCAGGCTCGTGGGCGACGACCCCGACCCGGAGACCAGGCTGAAGAGCTGGGCCCTGCTCGGCGCGCTGCAGTGGGGCGCGGTCAGGACCATGGACCTGCCGGAGGAGCGGGTCCGCGAGGTGCTGCTGGAGGCCTGCCGGGCTTTCTAGAGACCCAGCACCTCCCGTTCGACGTGGTCGAGCGCAAGGCGTACGGCGCCCAGCGCCACACCCTCGTCCCCGAACGTGGAGGCCACCACCTCCGGCACGCTCACGCACAGCTCGGCCAGGTGCCGGCGGAGCGGTTCGAGCAGCACGTCGCCGGCCTGCGAGTGACCGCCGCCCAGCACCAGCAGGTCGGGGTCGATGGCCAGCGCGAGCGCCGAGGCGCCGATCGCGAGGTTCTCGGCGTAGCGGTCGACCCGCCGCGCCGCGCCGCGGTCGCCCGCCAGAGCTGCCTCGAACACCTCGGCCGCCGACGCGTCCTTGACCAGCTCGCGGGCCGCGTCCTCCCAGCCGACCTGGCGCAGCGTGCCAATCTCGCCGGCGGCGCCGCTGCGCCCCGGGTGCAGCCGCCCGCCGATGAGGATGCCCGCGCCCGCCCGGTGGCCGATGAGCACGTACACGACGTCGGAGGCGTGCTGCGCGCTGCCGCGCCAGTGCTCGGCGAGCGCGGCGAGGTTGGCGTCGTTGGCGGCCAGCGCCGTGCAGCCGAACCAGCGCCCGGCCAGCTCCGCCAGGTCCACGCCCGTCCAGCCGGGCAGCGTGATCGACAGGGTCACCCGGCCGGTGCGGTCCACGATGCCCGGGGTGCCCGCCGCGACCGCCCACACCCGCGTGCGCGCGACGCCCGCGCCGTCCACGCACGTCAGCGCCGTACGCCGGGCCGCCTCCAGCCGCTCGTGGGCCGCGGCGTCGCCGGAGACGTCGGCCCGCTCCCAGGCGATCACCTCGCCGTTGAGATCGGCCAGCGCGGCCACGATCCCGTCGCCCCCGACCTCCACGCCCACCACGTAGCCGGCGTCCGCGCGGAACCCGAACCGCCGCGCGGGCCGCCCCATCACGCCCTCGTCGGGCGGCACCTCCCTGACGTAACCGCGCTCGCCCAGCTCGTCGAGCACCGCCTCCACCGTCTGCCTGGACAGCCCGGTGATGCGGCCGAGCCGGGTCAGCGTGGCCACGCCCTCGCGGCGCAGGGCCCTGAGCGTGATCTGGGTGTTCACCTTGCGCAGCAGGGACGCGTCACCTGGGCGAAGCTCGGTCAACTTATGAGACCCTTCGTCATAATTCCCCTGTGACTCCCCATTGACGAGCACCAGCCAGGATTCTAGCATCGGCCGACATACGTGAACTGGTTACATATGTGGAGGCGAAATGGTCACACTCGCCATCGTCGGCGCGGGTTAGCGGGGTTCCTCCTATGCCCGCCACGCCGTCGGGAGCGGCCGGGCGCGGGTGGTCGCGGTGGCCGATCCGCTGGAGGCCCGCCGCGCCAGGTTCCCGGAGGCCGAGGCGTACGCGGACTGGCGCGAGCTGGCCGCGCTCCCCCGCCAGGCGGACGCGGTGATCATCGCGACCCAGGACAGGGACCATGTCGAGCCCGCGGTGCGCTTCGCCGAGCTGGGCTACGACATCCTGCTGGAGAAGCCGATGGCGGTCTCCGAGGACGACTGCCGGCGCATCGTCGCGGCCGCCGGACGGTCCGACGCCGTCTTCGCCGTCTGCCATGTGCTGCGGTACACGCCGTACACGCGGGCGCTGAAGGCGCTGCTGGACGAGGGCAGGATCGGCGAGATCGTCAGCATCCAGCACCTGGAGCCGGTCGGGTGGTGGCACCAGGCGCACTCGTACGTGCGGGGCAACTGGCGCCGCTCCGACGAGTCCACGTTCATGCTGCTGGCCAAGTCGAGCCACGACCTCGACTGGCTGGTGCACCTCACCGGCAGGCAGGTCACGCGCGTGTCGTCGTTCGGCGGGCTCAAGCACTTCCGCCCGGAAAACCGCCCGGAGGGCGCCGCCGACCGCTGCCTGGACTGCGCGGTCGAGGCGACGTGCCCGTACTCGGCCAAGCGCATCTACCTGCCGCTGGCCGGGCGCGCGGTGTGGCCGGTCTCGGTGCTCACCGACGACGTCTCCGAGGCCGGCGTGCTGGCGGCGCTGCGGACGGGCCCGTACGGCAGGTGCGTGTACGCCTGCGACAATGACGTGGTCGACCACCAGGTCGTGAACATGGAGTTCGAGGGCGGCACGACCGCGTCGTTCACCATGACCGCCTTCACCCCCTCCCTGCACCGGCAGACCCGGATCTTCGGCACCCGGGGCTGGATCGAGGGCGACGGCGACCGCCTGACCGTCTTCGACTTCGTCACCGGCCGCGAGGAGACCGTCGACACCCGCCCCACCGGGGACGCGACGGCTCGGGGCGGCCACGGGGGCGGTGACGAGGCGCTGGTCGACGCGTTCCTGACAGCGGTCGCCACCCGGGATCGCTCCTCGATCCTCTCCTCGCCGGGCGAGAGCCTGCACAGCCATCTCATCGCCTGGGCCGCCGAGAGGTCGCGGCTGCACGGCCAGACCGTCACCGTTCCTGAGGACTGAGCGTGAGTCGTCACTCGTCCGAGGTCGGGCCGGTGGTGGGGGTCTCCCCGGGCTCACCCGGGTCCGGGCCCGACTGGCCGGCCAGGCCGAAGGCGATCTCGATCGCGCTGCCCGGCCTGGCGCAGGTGCCGGGCTGGAGGCTCTGGTCGAGGACCGTGCCCACCCGCGACTCGTCGTCCACGACCTGGCCCTTCGTCCGCACCGTGAACCCGGCCGCGACCAGCGCCGCCCGCCCGTCCTCCAGCGCCTGGCCGACGACCGACGGGACCGCGGCGCCGTTGCGCGCGACCGTGAGCGCCACCGGGGTGCCGCCCGTGACGCGCCCGCCCGCCTTGGGCTGCGTGGAGAGCACCTGCCCGTCCGGCCGGTCGATGCAGGAGCGGGTGACGGCGCCCACCGCCAGGCCCGCGTCGGTGAGTGCGCTCTCCGCGGCCTTGCGCTGCAGGCCCGTGACCGCGGGCACGGGCACCCCGGCCGACACCTCCAGCGAGACCTTGCTGCCCCTGGTCACCAGCATGCCCGGGGCGGGCTGTGCGCTGAGGACCTGGCCGATCCGCTTCGGCGAGTCGAGCTGGGTGACGGTGCCGAGCACCAGCCCGGCCTGTTTGATCGCCTTCGTGGCCGCGCCCTTGTCCATACCCGCCAGGGCCGGGACAGGGACCGCGGCGGGGCGCACCGCCGACGGCGGCGGCGTCGTGGGCCCGCGCGCATCCAGCGTCCCCGTGGTCTTGAGCGGGACCTTCTGCGCGGTCGTCCTGTCCGCCGGAGGCCGGGACTTCACCGGATCCGACTGCGGGGGGACCGACGGGCCGGCCCCCTGCGGCGACTGGGGCCGCTCGGCCGTGTTCGCCGTGGGTATGTGGGCGGTGAGCAGCACGGCGGCCGTCACCAGCAGGGCCGCGCAGACCGCGATCGCGGCCCTGGGCCAGGCGACCCTGGACGACCCCGCCGGTGATGGATCGTTCCCCGGCCCGGAGCCCGCGGGTAACGACGCGGGCGCGGACACGCTCCCTTCCGTGGGCGTGAACGCGCCGGTCTCTTCCGTGGGCGCGGACGCGCCGGCGCGGGAGTCGGGCAGCAGGTAGCCGCCGGCCACCCCCGTGGCCTCCGGCTCGGCCATCGGCTCCCGCTCCGACGAGCGCTGCTCGGGCACCAGCGGCGGCACCCGCAGGATGTGGGCCGGCGGCGAGCTCAGCACCTCCGACGGCACCTCCGACTCCCCCAGCAGCTCGAACAGCAGGTCCCTGCTGGTGGGCCGGTTGCGCGCGTCCTTGTCCAGGCACGCCTCCACGAGGGCCCGCAGCCGCCCGTCCAGGCGTCCCAGCTCGGGCGGCGCGGTCAGGATGCGGTGCAGCACCGGCGCGACCGAGTCCTGCCCGAACGGCGCCGTGGCGTTGGCCGCGAAGCACATCGTCGCGCCCCACGAGAACACGTCCGCGGCCCCCGTGACGGCCGACGCCGTGATCTGCTCAGGCGCCATGTAGGCGGGCGTGCCCACCCCGCGCCCGCTCACCGTGGCCGCCGCGTCCAGCGCCTTGGCCAGGCCGAAGTCGATGACGCGCGGCCCGTCGGAGCCGAGCAGCACGTTCTGCGGTTTGAAGTCGCGGTGCACGATCCCGGCCCGGTGGATGGCCGTGAGCGCGGTCACCGTGCTGACCGCCAGCCGCTCCAGCGCCCCGCCCCGCCGCGGCCCGGTGAGCGCGACCTCCCTGTGCAGCGACGGCCCGTCGACATATTCGCTGACGATGTACGGACGCCCCTCGTCGAACCCGGCGTCGATCACCTGGGCGGTGCAGAACCTCGCCACGTGCTTGGCCAGCTCGACCTCCCGCAGGAACGCCGCCCGCTCGTCACCCACGGGTCCGTGCAGCAGCTTGACCGCGTAGGTCTCCCCGCTCCTCCAGCCCAGGAAGACCGCGCCTTGACCACCTTCACCCAGTCGCCCGGACAGCTCGTACTGTCCGAGTCGCTGCGGGTCCCCCGTTCTGAGCGGCTGCGCCGTCGGCACGGGCGTCTCCCCTCGCCGCCACCCTCGCCTGCTTTCTACTGAAAGCAACGGGCCGCCCCGAGTCAACTGTGGTCAGGGCATCGCCGCCTGACCGTGACACAGCTGGTCAGGATGCGCGGGTGACCGTGCCCGAATAGGTCACCTCGTCCTTACCTTCGCGCGTCACCTTGATGTCCATCTGGTTCGACGCCGACGTCGGGATCATCCGCAATGTCCCCGGATAGCATTCGTCGCCCGTGACCCGGTCGAGGGTGAAGACCATGCCGCTCCCGTGCCGCAGGAGCCGTCCCGAGCAGTGCAGGTCCGATCCCCACAGCATGGCCCCGCCGTCGTTGTCGGGGCCCAGACGCAGCTCGACGGGGAAGACCCGCTGGGCGGTGAAGTGCTCGGCCGAGCCCGTCCACGTCCCGACCAGCCCCGGCTCCTGGGCGCCGCGCAGCCAGAACACGAACCCGGCCACCGCCATGGCCACGCCCGCCGCGGCCACGCCCACCTGCCAGGCTTTCACCCGCCTGCGGGGCGGGGGCTCGGGAGCGGTGTCGCGGCTGACGGCGGGGAAGCTCGTGGTGGGGTCAGGGTCGTGGATGCGCCCCGGCTCGCCGCTGGGCGGCGCGGTCTCCATCACCAGCCGGAGCCCGGCGGTGCTCAGCTCGCGATCGGCGAACGTCCTGCCGGACCCGGTGACGGGCGAGACACCGGACGGGCCGACGGCGGCCTGCGCGCCCGAGGACAGCACGTCGCCGCCCCCTGCCTCCTGTCCCAGCAGCCGCCGCAGCACCTCCTCCGCGTCCGGCCGCTCCCCCGGCTCCGGCGCCAGGCAGGCCGCCACGATCTCCCGCAGCCGCCCGGTCAGCGGCCCGAGGTCCGCCTTCCCGTACAGGATCCTGGCCAGGACCTCCTGGTAGGTGTCCGCCGTGTACGCGTGCCGCCCCGTCGCCGTGTACGCGACCGTCAGCCCCCACGCCCACAGGTCGGCGGGCGGCCCGGCGGGCTCGCCCTTGATGCGCTCGGGCGACAGGTACGCCGGAGTGCCGACCGGCATCGCGTTGGTGGTGGCCGCCGTGTCCATGAGCCGGGACACCCCGAAGTCGATCACCCTCGGCCCGTCGAGCCCGAGCAGCACGTTGCCCGGCTTGAAGTCCCGGTGGACCACCCCGGCCCGGTGGATGGCCCCGAGCGCGGTGGCGGTGCCGATGGCCAGGCGTTCGAGCGACCCGCCCAGGCGCGGCCCCTTGGCGACCACATGCTCCAGGAGCGAGGGGCCCTCGACGTACTCGCTGACCAGGTAGGGCCGGTCGCCCTCGAGATCGGCGTCGATCAGCTGCGCCGTGCAGAACGCGGCCACCCTGCGGACCGCCTCGACCTCTCCCAGGAACCTGCGCCGCACGTCGGGGTCGCCCGACAGGCTCGCGTGCAGCAGCTTGATCGCGACCTGGGCGCCCTGCTCGGAGTGGCCGAGGTAGACGACGCCCTGCCCGCCCTGGCCGAGCCTGCGCGACAGGCGGTACGATCCCAGCTGTCGCGGATCATCGGCTCGGAGTTCGGACATATTTCCTGATTATGCCGGGCAATCGATCAGTTGCGCATAATCATCGAGGATCGGCAGCACCGTATCCGCAGGCGCGCTGGGCAAGGTGGCCACCGCCTCCTCGATGCCGAGCCCGGCGAAATAGTCGAGCTTCTCCTCCGTCGGCAGCGTCCCGAACGGGATCACCTTGGCCATCGGCCGCCCGGCCTTCTCGCACGCCTCGCGGAGCATCGGCAGCGCCGACCTGATCCCCTTGCCGCCGATCGGCATCCAGCCCTCGGCGTACTCGGCGACGTGGGCGAACAGCTTCGGCCCCGCCGCGCCGCCCACGTACACCGGCGGCTCCTGGACCGGCTTGGGCCAGGACCAGGACGGCTCGAACCCGTCGAACGAGGCCACCTCATCCCGCCACAGCGCCCGCATGGCGAGCATGTTCCGCCTGGCCACCTCGCGGCGGCGCGCGTACGGGACGCCGTGGTTCTCGATCTCCTCGACGTTCCAGCCGAAGCCGACCCCGACCACGACGCGCCCGCCCGAGAGGTGGTCGAGCGTGGCGATGGCCTTCGCGGTCACGATGGGGTCGCGCTGGGCGGCGAGCAGGATGCCGGTGCCGACGCGCAGCCGGCGCGTCGCGGCGGCGGCGAAGGACAGGGCGACGAGCGGGTCGAGCGTGCGCTTGTACTCCTCGGGCAGGACGTCCTGCCCCGCCGCGGGAGGGGTGCGGCGCGAGACCGGGATGTGGGTGTGCTCGGGCACGTAGAGGGAGTCGAAGCCGCGCTCCTCCGCTGCTCGGGCGAGGTCCTGGACCGGCATGGCCAGATCCGTGGTGAACATCGTGACCCCGAGTCTCATGGGACCTCCTCCTAGTTAACCAAGCGATTGCTCGGTTAAGATTTCCAGAGTACCTTGCAGAAGACCATTCCGCGGAAAGAGGTCCCCGGTGAAGTTTTCTATCTTCCTGAATCCGCAGATTCCCGGCTCCGGGTACGCGGCCGAGGAGAACGCCAAGGCCAAACGCCCGATCGGGCGCGACACGGAGTCGTACCAGAAGCTGCTGCACGAGGTGCGGGAGATAGCCGTGCACGCCGATCAGCTCGGGTTCGACGCGCTCATGATGACCGAGCACCATTTCCACTCCGAAGGCATGGAGTTCTCGGTCAACCCGCTGATGTTCCTCACCGACCTCGCCGCAAGGACCGAGCGGATCCTGCTCGCGCCGCTCGGCCTGGTGCTGCCCGCCTGGGACCCGATCAGAGCCGCCGAGGACGTGGCGCTGCTCGACCAGTTCTCCAAGGGACGGCTGCGGCTCGGCGTGGCGCGCGGCTACCAGAACCGGTGGATGAACGTGCTGGGCCAGCGCTGGCACGCCGCCGCCGCGCGCTCCGACGGGTCGGCCTCCGACACGCGGAACTTCGACGTCTTCGGCGAGGTGCTGAAGATCATGAAGATGGCGTGGACGCAGGAGACGCTGCGCTACAAGTCGGACGTGCTGGACTACCAGGTGCCGTATCCGTTCGAGGGCATCGAGGGATGGCCCGCGCTGGAGTGGACCCAGACGTTCGGCGCGCCGGGCGAGCTCTCCGAGGACGGCAAGGTGCAGGCCGTCTCGGTCTGCCCCAGGCCGTACCAGAACCCGCACCCCGAGCTGTGGCAGCCGTTCACGATCTCGGACCGGTCGGTCATCAGGGCCGCCCAGGAGGACATCCTGCCGTGGATGTTCACCCCCAATCCCGACGACCACGCCGCCAAGGCCAAGCTCTACCAGGAGGAGTCGGCCAAGCAGGGCCGCCAGTACAAGCTGGGCGAGCACACCGGCATCCTCAAGATCGTCGGCATCGCGGACACCACCGAGGAGGCCATCAACACCTTCGGCCGCAGCATCCCCAAGGACTTCGCCGCCTTCTTCGGCCCGTTCGGCTACCTGGAGGTGCTGCGCAAGAAGGAGGACGAGAAGCACAAGCCCATCTCCCCCGAGAAGGGCGACGCCAAGCGGATGAACGACGTGGAGATGGCGCTGTTCGGCACGCCGGACGACGTCAAGCGCGGGATCCAGCGGATGCTCGACCGCATGCCCGACCTGGAGTGGTTCGGGCTCTACATGCAGGGACAGCAGGGCGTGCTGCCGCTGGACACGGTCAAGCGGAACCTGGAGCTGTTCGCCACCAAGGTCATCCCGGAGTTCCAATGAAATTCTGGCTGGGGGCCTCGTTCGTCGACACCGACCAGTTCCTGGAGCTGGCGCGGGCGGCCGAGCGGTGCGGGTTCGACACGCTCACACTGTCGGACCACCTGTTCTACGCCGACTTCGCCTCGCCGTACCCGTACTCGCGCTCGGGCCGGCCGCGCTGGGACGCGCGTACGCACTGGCCGGACGTGTGGGTGACGATCGGCGCCATGGCGGCGGTGACCACGACCCTGCGTTTCTCCCCGAACGTCTACATCGCGCCCGCCCGCGACCTGTTCACCGTGGCCAAGCAGGTGTCCACGGCGGCGGTGCTGTCGAGGGACCGCGTGACGTTCGGGGTCGGGGTGGGCTGGTGCAAGGAGGAGTTCGTCGGCACCGGGCAGGACTTCCACACGCGGGGACGGCGGCTGGACGCGATGCTCCCGACGCTGCGCTCGCTCTGGGCCGGCGAGACGGTCGCCCTGGACGGCCTGCCCGAGCTGTCGATCTCGCCCACCCCCGACCGGCCGATCCCCGTCTACGTGGGCGGCGACAGCGACGCGGCCCTGCGCCGGGCCGCCCGGCTGGGTGACGGCTGGATCGGGAACCGGATCTACACGGAGGAGCAGTTCGACGTGGTGCTGGCCACGCTCCGCGGCCACCTCGACGAGAGCGGCCGGAGCGAGCCCCTCGACATCATCGCGCCGCTCGCGGTGATGCCGGACGCCGACACCTACCGCCGCTTCGCCGCCAAGGGCGTCACCGGGACCATGGCGGCGCCGTGGTGGCTGGCCACCCCGGAGGAGAAGGCCAGGTACGGCGAAGGAACGCTGGAACTCAAGATCGCCACCATGGAGCGCTTCGCCGAGGAGGTCATCGCCAAGCTCTGACGTCACCGAGGCCGCAGGCCCAGCTCCTCCAGGGCCTCGGCCAGGCCCTTCGGCGACTCCGTCACCGCGCCGATGCGGGCCAGGGCGGCCAGGCCGAGATAGCCGCCGTACGCGGTCAGCGCCCGCCGGGCCGCCTCGTCCGGCGGCTGGCCGACCTCCTCCAGGACGGCTCGCATGAACGCCAGCCGCCGCTCGCTCACCCGCCGCACCACCGCACCCACGGCCGGGTCGTCGGCCTCGCTGATCAGCCGGAACGAGACGGCGGCGTCACGCCCGTCGCCGAAGGCCCACTCCAGCAGCGTCCGCATGCGCTCGGCCGGATCGGGCACCGGCTCCAGCCGGGCGATGATCTCCTCGGTGCCGGCCTCCCACCGCCGCAGCGCCGCCTCGACCAGCGCCTGGCGGTTGGGGAAGTGCCAGTAGAAGCTGCCCTTCGAGACGCCGAGCCGCACCGCCACCGGCTCCACGGCCACGGCGGCCAGCCCACCCTCCGCCAGGGCCTCCAGCGCGGCCCGCGCCCAGTCGTCCGCGTTCAACCGACCCACTCTCCCATCCTTCCATACGCCACCGTATAGTCAGACCATACGCATCCGTATGGAAAGAGGTGGCCCCCATGCCCACGCTCACGGACCGGTTCATCCCGCGGCCCGACGCCTCCGAGCGGCACTCCATCGTGATCAACGCCTCCCGCGAGCGCGTCTGGGCCGCCGTCGCGGACCCGGGCTCGTTCGACCTGCGGGCCGTCGTGGCCGTCCGCAACCTGGCCGCGCGCCTCAGCGGCGGCCGGCCGCACCGGAGCGCGCCCCGCTTCACGCCGCTCGGCGAGGACCCGGGGCACGAGCTGGTCATGGGGCTCATCGGGCAGTGGTGGCGCCTCGGGCACGCCGAGAAGAGCGGCACGATCTCCGGCGCCGCCGACTTCCACGCGTTCGACCGTCCCGGCTACGCCAAGGGCACGCTGACCTTCCGGCTGGACGAGGCGGGCGAGGGGCGGATCAGGCTCGTCACGGAGACCCGCGTGGTGGCCACGAGCGAGGACGCGCGGCGCGCGTTCCTGCGGTACTGGATGGTGATCCGGCTGGGCAGCGGCCTGATCCGCCGCGTCATGCTCGCCACCTTCCGCGCCCGCGCCACCCGGCCTCTCTAGGCGCCCGGCCCCTCCTCGGCGAGGTTCTCCAGGATCCGCCGCAGCATGTCGGTGACCTGCGCGACCTCCTCCGGCGAGAACCCCGCGAACACCTGGTGGCTGATCCTCCCGAAGATCGGCGGCAGGCTGGGCACCAGCGCCCGCCCCTCGTCCGTCAGCTCGATGACGATCGAGCGCCGGTCCTCGGGATGCCGCTCCCGCCGCAGCAGCCCCTTGGCCTCCAGCCGGTCGAGCAGCCTGGTCATCCCGGCCGTGTCCGTGCCGAGCCGTCGTTTCAGCAGGCTGGGCGTGCCGCCGCCGCGCGAGGCGTGCAGCAGCAGCGCGGCCTGCTGCGCCGTGAGCCCGAGGGGCGCCAGGCGCCGCTCGGTCTCGGTGTTCAGCTCCCTGCCCACCTGCACGAGCAGCGACCCTCCCCCCAGCACCAGCTCGAACGTCGACTGCGGCGCACGGTTCTCGTTCATCTCCCGAGAATACCCCGCATGGACATTTACTGTCGCGACAGTTACAGTCGCGACATGACCGACACACACGTCTTGATCGTGGGAGGTGGTATCGCCGGATCGTGCCTTGCCCAGGGCCTGCGCCGGACGGGCCTCGCCGTCACCCTCTTCGAACGCGACCCCTCGGCCGCCCACCGCCCCCAGGGCTACCGCATCAGCCTCAAGGACACCGGCGCGCGGGCGCTGCGGGCCTGCCTGCCGGACCACCTGTTCGACCTGGCCGTGGCGACCTCCATCCGCCCGGCCACCCGCATGATCTTCATGGACGCCGGCCTGCGGCCCAAGTTCGCCAAGGACATCCCCGAGCAGCGGCCGGGCGTCGACGGGCTGGGCGTCAACCGGCTCACGCTCCGCGAGATCCTCCTGGCCGAGCCGGCGGGCGAGGTCCGGTTCGGCATGGACTACCAGCGGTACGAACGGCTCGACGGCGGCCGCGTGCGCGCCCACTTCGCGGGCGGCCACCAGGTGGACGGCGACCTGCTCGTGGGTGCGGAGGGCGTGGGCTCGCGGGTGCGGGCGCAGCTCCTGCCCGGCACCGTGGTGGACGACCTCGGCTGGACGCTGTACGGCCGCACGTGGATCACGCCCGAACTGGTGGCCGCCACGCCGCCCGAGCTGATCGACTCCTTCAACCGGATCACCGCCCCCGACGGCACGGCCATCGCCGTCGCCACCTGCCGCCCGCTCACCCCCGTGCCCGAGGCCGTGGCCCGCCACGCTCCCGGCACGCACCTGACGGACGTCCCCGGCTACTTCTCATGGACGATGACCGTGTCCGGCCCCCGGCCCGACGGCGTTTCCCCGGCCGGGCTGCACCGGCTGGCCATGGACACGACGCGGGACTGGCACGAGGGCGTGCGGCGCATCGTGCGCGAGGCCGACCCGGAGGCGACATTTGCGCTGCAGCTCCATTCGGCACGGCGGGTGGAGCCCTGGGCCGAGCCCGCGGTCACGCTGGTCGGCGACGCCGTGCACAGCATGGGCCCCGGCCGGGGCGAGGGCGCCAACGTGGGCCTGCGGGACGCCCACCTGCTGAGCGAGCTGCTCGCGGCGGCCGCGGCCGAGGGGCAGCCCCTCGCCGGCGCCAAGGCCGCGTACGAGCGCCGCATGCTCGACTACGCCTTCACCGCCGTCGACGCCTCCCGCGACCACCCCTTCGCCCCCTTCCGCCGCCCGGCCGGCTGACCGGTCCCGTCGCGCGCCGTCCCGGGAGAAGGAGGGCCCGGATGGGCGATAGCCTTCGTCCTGTGCTGGAAAGGATCTCAGCCACCCGTTACGTGACCCCGTTGCGTGAGGGTGGTTCGCTGCCCGGCGTCGTCGAGGCCGACGACCTGGGCACGTACGTGGTGAAGTTTCGCGAGGCGGGCCAGGGGCGGCGGGTGCTCGTCGCCGAGATCGTCGCGGCCGAGCTGGGCCGCAGGCTGGGGCTCAGGACCCCCGATCTCAAGCTCATCGACCTCGACCCGCAGATCGGCATCCGGGAGCCGGACGAAGAGGTGCAGGACCTGCTCAAGGCCAGCACCGGCCTCAACCTGGCGGTCGACTTCCTGCCGGGCGCGCTGGGGTTCGAGCCGCTGGCGTGGGCGGCGGACCCGGTGTTCGCGGCCAGGGTGGCGTGGTTCGACGGACTCATCCACAACATCGACCGCAGCTGGCGCAACCCCAACATGCTGGTCTGGCACCGCGAGACCTGGCTGATCGACCACGGCGCGGCGCTCTGGTTCCACCACAACTGGCGCACGGCCGACCCTCAGCGGAAGTTCGACGCGGGCGACCACGTGCTCGCGCCCTTCGCCGGTGACGTCGAGGCCGCGGGCGACCGGCTGGCCGCGCGGATCACGCGGGAGCTGCTGGTGAGCGTGACCGCGATGGTGCCCGACGAGTGGCTGGACGGCGAGCCGGGGTTCGACGGCCCGGAGGCGGTGCGCGAGGCGTACGTCGATCATCTGATGGAGCGGGCGCACGGGCCGCGCGAGTGGCTCGTGCGCGGCGAGGCGAAGGCGCCGCACGGCGGCCCGGGGTCGGTGGGCGAGTTCTGGCGGGGAGGAAGCCGGTGACCAGGGACGTCTACGAGTACGCGGTGATCCGCGTCATGCCCAAGGTCGAGCGCGGCGAGCTGATCAACGCGGGCGTGCTCCTCTACTGCCAGCCGCGCGGCTACCTGTGCGCGCGGGTCGAGCTCGACGCCGCCCGGCTGCGCGCCCTCGACCCGAACGCCGACCTCGACGAGGTACGCCGTGCGCTCAGCGCGTACGAGCTGGCCTGCGGCGAGCGGCCGGGACCGCTGGCCGAGGAGTCGCTCGGCGGCAGGTTCCGCTGGCTGACCGCGCCGCGCAGCACGATCATCCAGACCGGGCCCGTGCACGCGGGCCTCACCGCCGACCCCGACACCGAGCTGGCCAGGCTGTTCGACAAACTCGTCCGTATCTAGAACTCATCCGTATCTAGAAAAGGACGGACATGAAGGTGTCGACCTCCTGGAAGCCAACCTTGCGGTAGACGGCCCTGGCCGAGAGGTTGAAGTCGTTCACGTACAGCGTGACCACGGGGGCGAACAGGCTCCTCGCGGCCTCCACGACGGCGGCCATGCCGGCCACGGCATGGCCCTTCCCCCGCAGCTCGGGGGCGACCCAGACGCCCTGGATCTGGCAGGCCTGCGGCGTGACGGCCCCGACCTCAGCCTTGAACACCACCCGGCCGTCGTCGATGCGCGCGTAGGAGCGGCCGATCCTGATCAGCTCGGCGACCCTGGTCCGGTAGAGCGCGCCGCCGTCGCCGAGGTTGGGCGAGACGCCGACTTCCTCGGTGAACATGGCCACGCAGGCGGGCAGCAGTATGTCGAACTCCTCCGGCCGCACCCGGCGTACGAGCGGATCGGCGGGCACCGGCGGCGTGCGTGAGGTGGCCATGACCGGCTGAGCCCAGCGGATGGCGCGCGCCCGGCCCCAGTGCGGCTCGAGACGCTCCCACAGCAGAGAGACGGCGTCGACCGGGCCCACGATGGAGGAGCAGCGGCGCCCCTGCTTGCGGGCACGGTCGGCGAAGGCGTGCACGGCCTCGGGGCCGGCGTTGACGGGCACCATGTTGGCCCCGGCGTAACAGAGTGACACAAGGCCGCCTCGCGCGCCGAACCCCCACATCTGCCCACCCAGCCTCGCCGGATTGAGTCCGACGGCCCGCACTCTGGAGGAGACGAAGACGTTCGCGACCGGGTCGGTGTCCAGCAGGGCTAGGACCTCGTCCCGGTCGCTGTCGTCGAGCACGCGCGACGCCGATGTACGCAGCATCACAAAGGTCACACTACGCGAAGGGGCACCGATTGGCTCAGTGGGTGACGGCCACGGTAATCCTTTCTTGACGTCAGTCAGAGCCCAAGGGTGCCGAGGATCCCGAGCAGCCCGGCCGGAGGGCTCACGGCGTCCGCCGTCATGTGGGTCGACGGGCGCGGCTCGGGCTGCGCGGCGCACTCCACGTCTCGCGGCGGCACCGTGCCGTCCCGCAGGTACGCGGCCAGGTGCTCGTCCACGCACTCGCTGCCCGTCAGCGACACGCCGTGGTTGCCGCCGGCGTCGATCACCATGCCCGTGCGGACGAAGTGCCTGCGCATCTCCAGGGCCCCCTTGAACGGCGTCGCGGCGTCGTCACGGGACTGGATGAGGAGCACCGGCGGCAGGTTCTGCGAGCCCTGCACCTCGATCGGCGTCCCGCCCCGCACCGGCCAGAAGGCGCACGGGGCGTTGAACCAGGCGTTCGGCCAGGTCAGGAACGGCGCCCGGCGGTGCAGCCGGGTCATGTCCTCGCGCCACTTCTCCCACTTGCGCGGCCACTTGGCGTCCCTGCACTGGACGCCAAGGTAGGAGGCGTAGCCGTTCTCGTCCGCCTTGTCGTCCTCGCCGTGCTTCTTGTAGATGTCCACCATGCCCTTCACGTCGCCCTGCCGCACGTACGCGGACCAGGCCGCGGCGAACGCGGGCCAGACCCGGTCGCTGTACCCGGCGACCGTGAAGGTGTCGTCCAGCTCGCTCGGCCCCACGATGCCGCCGGCCGGGCGGGCCCGCAGCCGGTCGCGCATCGCGTAGTAGGCGAACGACGTCTGCTTGAGCGAGGTGCCCAGCCGGTAGACGTCGTTGTGCTTGGCCGTCCAGGCCAGGAACTGCCGGTGGCGGTGCTCGAAGGCGCTGTCCTGCCGGATGTTCGCGTCGTACCAGACGCCCGTGGGGTCGACCGTGCTGTCCATGACCAGCCGCCTGACCCTGGCCGGGAAGAGCGTGGCGTAGACGGCGCCCAGGTAGGTGCCGTACGAGTAGCCGAGGTAGCTGATCTTCTGCTCGCCGAGCGCGGCACGGATCGAGTCCATGTCCCTGGCGGAGTTCTCGGTGGTGAGGTGCGGCAGCAGCCAGGACCAGCGCGCGCCGCACCGGTCCGCGAACTCGCGCGCCCTGTCGAGCAGTTCCCGCTCCTCGGCCGGTCCCTTCGGCACCGCATCCGGCCGCGGGGCCTTGAAGAACACCGCCGGGTCCACGCAGTGCAGCGTCGGCTCGCTGCCCCCGACGCCGCGCGGGTCGAACCCGACGATGTCGTAGCGCTCGCTCACGTCCGACGGCAGGGACGAGGCCACGAACTCGGCCAGACTCCGCCCCGGCGCGCCCGGCCCGCCCGGGTTCACCAGGAGCGCGCCCAGGTAGTTGGCGCTCCTGGAGACCCTGGCCCGGACGCGGTTGACGGCCAGCTCGATCGTCTGGCCCCACGGCTCCCGGTAGTCGAGCGGCACGCGTAGGGTGCCGCACTCCAGGTTGGCCGGCGCCGGCCTCCCGCTACTCCCTATCGGACACGGTCCCCAGGCGATGGCCGCCGGCGCCTGTCTCGCACCGCTGGCCACCGCCGTCCCATCCCCGCTGGCTATCCCTCCGACGAGCACCGCGACACCGGCGACAACCCCAACGACCCGCTTCACCCGGCCCCCTCCTTGTTCATAGGCCTTGCGATGCTCCCGTGAGCGACCGGTTGATCACGTTGAGTATGGGGAAAAGCTTGCCAACTTGTAATCGCGCGATTGCACGACGTAACCGTCCTATATCGGGACGCGGATAGCCCAGCGGCGGCCTACCATCCCGGCATGGCGAGGGGACATCGGTACGTCGACGCGGTCCGGCTCCTGGGCGGGCAGGACCCGGCGGTCAAGGCCCTGGACACCCTGCTGGGGGTCGGCACCCTGGGGGTCTGGGACCTGATCGAGGCCAAGAACGAGCTCATCAAGGTCGGGAACGACCTGCTGGGGCGGTGGCGGGACTGGCGTTCCGACAAGGTGTGGCGCAGCCGTACCGAGAGGCTGGAGGCCGCGCACGCGATCCTCGTCGTCACCGCCTACCTGGAGGCGCTGGAGGGCTTCGAGCTGCCTTTCGACCTCAAGGACCTGCGGTTCGGCAAGGACGAGCAGCGCGCGGTCCTCAAGATGCCGGAGATTCCGTGTCCCGCCCCTCACCGGCCCTTCGAGCGGAACATCGACCAGATCGAGGCCACGTACGGGCGGATCGGCGCCGGCATCGCGGCGTTGTCCGACCTGCGCGGGCGGCTCCGCGAGCACGAGTGGGAGCAGGCCCGCGCGGTGTTCGGGGACGGCGCCCTGACCGAAGCGGCCCTGCGCCGTTACACCGACACCTACCGGCGGCTGGCCCTGGACGTCCCGGAGTTCGCGTTCTGGGCCGGGCAGGTCGATCACCAGGCGACCCGCGAGGGGTTGGCCGAGCTGCGGCGACTGCTTGGCATGCTCGCCTCTGGCGCCGCGCTGCCCGCCCAACTGGAGACCGTGTCCCGGCTGCACCGGGTCGCGCTGACCCGCCCGGTCGCCGAGACGGGGCACGTCCCGGCGGGCATGGAGCTGCCCACGCTGGACCAGGCCTACCTCGCCCCTCGTTACCAGGTCGCCGAGACGACCGCGTCCGACGACCCGAGCGCCGAGTCCTGGTGGGAGGAGGCCGAGGTCAGAGAGGATCTCGCCGGGTTCCTGGCCGGTTTCCTGACGGGCAGGGGCGCCACGGAGCGGCCGCTGGTCGTGCTCGGGCAGCCCGGGGCGGGCACGACGGGGTGCTGCCCGTCGTGTTCCTCGACGGGTTCGACGAGCTGCTGCAGGCCACCGGGGTGCGGCAGACCGACTATCTGGAGCAGGTCGCCAGGTTCCAGCAGCGGGAGTCGGACGCGGGGCGCGCCGTGGCCGTGATCGTCACCAGCCGCACGGCCGTCGCCAACCGGGCGAGCTTCCCCGAGGGCACCTGTGTGGTCAGCCTGGCACCGTTCGACCAACAACAGATCGCACACTGGCTGCGGATCTGGAACAGCGCCAACGCCGACTACTTCCAGCAGCATGGACTGCGCCGGCTCACCCCCGACGTGGTGAGCCGGCAGGCTTCCCTCGCCGGGCAGCCACTGCTCCTGCTGATGCTCGCGCTGTACGACGCCGACAGCAACGCCCTGCACTCCGCCGCCGAGCTGGGCGAGGCGGAGCTCTACGAGCGCCTGGTGAGGAGGTTCGTCGAGCGCGAGCTGGAGAAGGCCCATCCGCGTGCCGAGGTGGCCGGGCTGGTCGAGCGGGAGCTGGTGCATCTCGCCTGCGTGGCCTTCTCGATGTTCAACCGGGGGCGGCAGTGGGCGACCAGCACCGAGTTCGACCAGGATCTGAAGGCGCTGAAGCTGGACCGGCCCGAGCCCGGTGCCGGGTTCGCCGCCCCGCTCAGCTCGGGCGACCTGGCGCCGGGCAAGTTCTTCTTCGTGCACGAGGCCCGGGCCACCCGCGACAAGGAGGTGCTCCACACCTACGAATTCCTGCACGCGACCTTCGGCGAGTTCCTCATCGCGCGCTTGGTGGCCGCTCTCCTCAACGAGATCGTCGGAGACGCCAACTCGGTGTTGCGCGAGGTCGACGACGGGCTGCTCAGGACACTGCTGTCTTGGGCGACGCTCTCCAGCCGCCGTCCCGTCATCGACTTCCTGCAGGAGCTCTCGAAGCCGGAGTGGCAGCCGCTGACCGTCCGGCTGTTCCGGCGGCTGGAGTCTCGCGACGAGCCTCGTCATCATGATCGACGCTGTCCCAGAGCTCTCGGACATGGCCTTGCACCTGGTCCCGGAAGGCATCACGTTCGAGATCGCACCTCTGCCCGATCCGTTACGGGAAGCGCGCGGCCTCCTGCGGCTCGCGGCCGAAGCCCGCTTCTGCTACGACGCGGACCAGATGGCGGTCTTCCAGGCCATCTGGCCGTTCCTATCCACGATCGACCAAGGCGAGCCCGCCTGGGGGCGCGGAGCGCCGTTGCGAGGGCTGCTGGAGGTGCTGGAGCTGAATCCGGGCAGCGGCCAGGAGCGACGTGAAACCTACCTTCGCGCGATCAAGGAATGGAACTCGGACGACGTCAGGCCGCTGATCAAGGCCATACTTGGCGATCTGGCCCTGATCAGCGGCCCCGACCGGGACGAGCTCCTGGCCGACCTGCCGAAGAGCGACGTCATGCAACACGTCGCCATAGCGAGAGAATCCCTGCGCTGATCGCCATCGGCGACTGGACTACGCATGCTCCGCCGTGTCGAAGAGGGCCTTGGTGGCGTCGCCGAAGTACGGGCCGTACATGGTGCGCTGGTCGTCGCTGTACTTGAAGCTGCTCACCGACGTGATCGTCCCCTTGCCCGTGGCCAGGTCGAACGTGGTCATCCACGGCCCGCCGCTCGATCCCGCCGTCATCTCGCAGCCCACCCCCTGATCGCGGCTCTGCCCGTACGGGTCGGCCCGCAGCCGCCCCGCGCAGTAGACCAGGTGATGCCCGTCGTACGGCGGGTCCGCCGGGTAGCCGAAGCCGAACACCTGACCCCCGCGAGCGGCGTTGAAGGCGATCTCCTGCGTGCCCACCACGTCGGCCACGTGCCTGCCGCCGGACGTGGCCAGCGCCACCATGCCCACGTCGAAGTTGTCGTCACCACGGCTCGACCAGGGCCCGGCGACGAACATGCGGCGGGCCGCGTACTGCCCGAACCGCTGCGCCCCGCCCATCCCGTACGCCGGGACGAACGTCCAGTTGGCGGCCCACCCGCCCGCGCCGTCCTTGACGCAGTGCCCGGCGGTGACCACGACGTCCCTGTTGGCGCTGCGCACGGTGCTGGCCGAGCAGACGAAGTCCGCCCCGCGCACGGTCAGGAAGACGCGGCCGGTGGTCCTGGCCACGGCGCCGCCGGTGATCCAGCGCGAGCCGACCGTGTTGGTCTCCGGCCGCTTGGCCGCGCCCCCCTGGTCCCGCCGGGCGGCCGCCGCCTGGTGCCGGGGCGTGCGGCCCCACAGCCAGGCGGCCAGGCCGTCACCCGACACGCCCGTGGTCACGCCGTCGCCTCGCGGAGTCAGGCGCCGGCTCGACACGTCAGGAGCGGTGCGTATCTCCGTGTGCTCCGTCACGCCGCTCAGCAGGCCCGCGCCGTCCGACACGCTGTCCAGCAGGTCGATCGGCAGCGCCTTGGCCATGCGCTCCGGTGTCCAGTAGTCGAGCACGCGCCGCTGCTCGGCGCTGGTGCGGGCGGCCACGTGCTCGACTATCTGGTGACGCATCGCCCTGTGGTCGGGTGGGTCGGCCTGCTGCTGGCCGGGGGCCGCACCGAGGAGGGCGGGCCCGATCAGCCCCGCCAGAAGCGGGGCGGCCGCTAGCAGGGGGGTGCTCAAGGTCATGCCCCCCGAGTCTGCACTACGAGATGTGTTCTTGTGACTACTTTCGGTAAATACCTCAGAGTGCGTTGGTGCTCTGTGCCGCTTGGTAGACGCTCTGCGCCTCGTTCCCGAAATATGGGCCGAACATCCAGTTGGGGGCGAAGTTGTATTTGAAGCTGTTGACCGAATTCTGGGTGCCGAGGCCGGTCGACTCGTTGAAATTCAGCATCCAGGGGCCGCCGCTGGAACCGCCGGTCATGTTGCAGGTCAGGCCGTGGTCCTCGCTCGCGAGGAAGTCGTCGAAGGTCCGACCGCTGCAGTAGATGAGCTTCGAGCCGTCGTACGGCGCCGCCGCCGGGTAGCCGAACCCGTACATCTGCTGCCTTCTCCCCTGGTTGAACGCGACGCCCTGGCCGCCCACGACGTCCACCAGCGCCTTGCCCTCCAGCGGCGCGACGACGGCGGCGGCGACGTCGAAGTTGATGTCCTCGCTCGCGTTCCACTGCTGCGTGGTCAGCAGTTTCGTGGCCGCCCAGGTGCCCAACGGGCGGTTGCCGTTGTTGTAGCCGGGCACGAAGACCCAGTTCGTATGGAACGTTCCGTTCAGCTTGACGCAGTGGCCGGCGGTCAGGACCACGCTCTTGTTCGCGCTGGTCACCGCCGAACCCGAGCAGGACGCGTTGCGTCCCTGCGTGGTGAAGAATATCCGGCCGGTGGTCTTCACGACCGCGCCGGAGCCGGTCCATGGCTCGCCGGACGACCGGGCCGACTGCAACTCCGCCCCGGCACGCGTCGCCCCGGTGGGCGGCGCCGTCCACGGGGTGCCCTCGGCAGGCTCTCCCAGCGCCATCTTCGCCCCCTTCTTCGGGCCGGGCGCGTCCAGCGGCTGGGCCGCCTCCATCCGCTGTTCGGTCCAGTACGTCAGGACCTGCCGCTGCTCGGACGCGGTGTCCGCCGCCGCGTACTGGGCGGGTTTGGGCCTCATCTGTACGCCGGCCTGCGCCCCACCGGCGGGCAGCAGGACGGCGCCGCCGGCGGTGAGGGTGAGGGTGGAAAGCAGAACGACTGCGCGGTGCATTACGTACCTCCCGAAAACCGGACCTGGGGTACGGAAGGTAGCCGTAGCAATATCCGGATTTCTCAAGATTTGCGCATACCGATATAGCCGCATTCCGGCATTAATTCACTGCGTTATCTCGGGTCACATAAGTGCTGGGATTTTGACGCGGTCGGTGCCGCGTGCCCGAGCGCGCCCTGCAGCGGGGACAATGGACAGGTGCAAGAAGAGACCCTCCGATCCGTCGTGGTGCTCGGCTCCACCGGCTCCGTCGGCACCCAGGCCCTCGATGTCATCGCCGCCAACCCCGGCGGCTTCAAGGTCGCCGGGCTGGCGGCGGGCGGCGGGCGGGTCGACCTGCTGGCCAGGCAGGCGGCGACGTTCGGCGTCGAGGTGGTCGCGGTGGCCGACGCGGCGGCCGTGCCCGAGCTGAAGGACGCGCTGTCCGCGCACGGCGCGAAGCCCGCGGTGCTCGGCGGGCCCGAAGGGGTCGCGGAGGTGGCGGCCTGGCAGTGCGACACGGTGCTCAACGGCATCACCGGCGCGCTCGGGCTGACCTCCACGCTGGTCGCGCTGGAGGCGGGCAGGACCCTCGCGCTGGCCAACAAGGAGTCCCTGATCATCGGCGGCCCGCTGGTCAAGCGGCTCGCCAAGCCCGGCCAGATCCTCCCGGTCGACTCCGAGCACTCGGCGGTGCAGCAGTGCCTGTGGGCCTCGGGCCCCGACGGCTACGACCCCGACAGCGTCAAGCAGCTCGTGATCACCGCGAGCGGCGGGCCGTTCCGGGGGATGAAGCGCGAGGAGATGTCCGGCGTCACGCCCGAGATGGCGCTGGCCCACCCCACCTGGTCGATGGGCCCGGTCATCACGATCAACTCCGCCACCCTGGTCAACAAGGGGCTGGAGGTCATCGAGGCGCACCTGCTGTTCGACTTGGGTTTCGACCGCATTGAGGTCGTGGTCCACCCGCAGTCGATCATCCACTCCATGGTGGAATACGTCGACGGCTCGACCGTGGCCCAAGCCAGCCCGCCCGACATGCGGCTGCCGATCGCGCTCGCGCTCAGCCACCCCCACCGCATCCCGGGTGCGGCACGGGCCATCGACTGGACCAAGGCGCACACGTGGACGTTCGAACCCCTCGACGACGTCGCGTTCCCCTCCGTCGCGCTGGCCAGGCACGTCGGCGGCGAGGGCGGCACCGCGCCCGCCGTCTACAACGCGGCCAACGAGGCGTGCCTCGACGCGTTCATGCGGGGCGAGCTGCCGTTCCTGGCGATCGTCGACACCGTGGCCAAGGTGGTCGAGGAGCACCAGGTCACCCCGGCCGACTCGGTCGAGGAGGTGCTCGCGGCCGACGCCTGGGCCCGGGCCCGCGCGATCGAGCTGTCCCGCTGACTACCTAGACTGGAAACCGTCGTCACAGTAAGGGTTGAAATGTCTTCTGTAGCTCTCGGCATCCCGACGGTCCGTCCCAAGCCGCTCGCCGAACGCCGACACTCCCGCCAGATCATGGTCGGCAGCGTCCCCGTGGGCGGCGACGCACCCGTCTCGGTGCAGTCGATGACGACCACGGTGACCGCCGACATCAACGCCACGTTGCAGCAGATCGCGGAGCTCACGGCGTCCGGCTGCCAGATCGTACGCGTGGCCGTGCCGTCCCAGGACGACGCCGACGCGCTGCCGATCATCGCCAAGAAGTCGCAGATCCCGGTCATCGCCGACATCCACTTCCAGCCGAAGTACGTCTTCGCCGCCATCGAGGCGGGCTGCGCGGCGGTTCGGGTCAACCCCGGCAACATCAAGAAATTCGACGACAAGGTGGGCGAGATCGCCCGGGCGGCGGCCGACCACGGGGTGCCGATCCGCATCGGCGTCAACGCCGGGTCGCTCGACCCGCGCCTGCTCCAGAAGTACGGCAAGGCCACGCCCGAGGCCCTGGTGGAGTCGGCGCTCTGGGAGTGCTCGCTGTTCGAGGAGCACGGGTTCCGCGACATCAAGATCTCGGTCAAGCACAACGACCCGGTCGTGATGATCAACGCGTACCGGCTGCTCGCCGCCAAGTGCGACTACCCCCTCCACCTGGGCGTCACCGAGGCCGGCCCGGCCTTCCAGGGGACCATCAAGTCCTCCGTCGCCTTCGGCGCGCTGCTGGCGGAGGGCATCGGCGACACGATCCGCGTCTCCCTCTCCGCGCCTCCGGTGGAGGAGGTCAAGGTCGGCACCCAGATCCTGGAGTCGCTCGGGCTGCGCGAGCGCGGCCTGGAGATCGTCTCCTGCCCGTCCTGCGGCCGGGCCCAGGTGGACGTCTACACCCTCGCCGACCAGGTGCACGCCGGGCTGGAGGGCCTGAAGGTGCCGCTGCGGGTGGCCGTGATGGGCTGCGTCGTCAACGGCCCCGGGGAGGCCCGGGAGGCGGACCTGGGGGTGGCCTCGGGCAACGGCAAGGGGCAGATCTTCGTCAAGGGCGAGGTCATCAAGACGGTGCCGGAGTCGCAGATCGTGGAGACCCTGATCGAGGAGGCGCTCCGGCTGGCCGAGGAGATGGGCGTCGACGTCGACCTCGACGACGACTCCGGCCCCCAGGTCATCGTCAGCTGACCCACCGCCCCTCGCCCCCGCCCGGGTGGCCCGCCACACTCATGGCGCGCCACCACACGGCTTCACACCCCGGAGCCCCGACACCCCGGGCACACGGCCCCCTGAGTCGCACGCCGACACCTCAGGGGCGCCGAGCCCCGCCGTTCCGTGGCCGCCGCGGAGGCGTCCGGTGGTCGATGCAAGCGTGAGCCCCGCAGGCCCCCGGAGGGGTGCGGGGCTCGCGGGATGCGGAGGGGCAGGGCGCTAGAGCGTCAGGCCCGTGAGCACCATGACCTTCTCGTACGTGAGGTCCTCCATCGCCGAGTGGAGCCCCTCGCGTCCGATCCCCGAGTCCTTCACCCCGCCGTACGGCATCTGGTCGGCCCGGTACGAGGGGACGTCGCCGATGATCACGCCGCCCACCTCCAGCTCCCGGTTCGCCCGGAAGGCGGCGTCCAGGGAGCGGGTGAACACTCCGGCCTGCAGGCCGTACTTCGAGTCGTTGACCATCGCGTACGCCTCGTCGATCGAGGCGGCGCGCTGGAGGATCATGACGGGGCCGAAGACCTCCTCGCACGCCACCTTGGCGTCGTGCGGGACGTCGGCGAGGACGGTCGGGGCGATCGTGGCGCCCTCGCGGGTGCCGCCGGCCAGGACGCGGGCGCCCGCGGCGACGGCCTCCTCGACCCACTGCTCCACGCGCTTCGCGGCGGCCTCCGAGACCAGCGGGCCCACCTGGGTCTTCTCGTCCGCCGGGTCGCCGGTGACGAGGCCGGAGACGGCCGGGAGGAGGCGCTCGACGAAGGCGTCGTACACGGGCTGCTCGACGATGACCCGCTGCACGGCGATGCAGCTCTGGCCGGCCTGGTAGTTGGAGAAGAGGGCGATGCGCTGCGCGGCCCAGTCGAGGTCGGCGTCGGACAGCACGACGGCCGCGGCGTTGCCGCCCAGTTCGAGCGTCACGTGCTTGCGCGGGACCTGGTCGGCGATGGCGTACCCGACGGGCGCGGAGCCCGTGAACGACACCACCGGGAGCCGGGGGTCCTGGACGAGCGCGGAGGCGCGCTCGTTCTCGATCGGCAGCACCGAGAACATCCCCGCGGGCAGGTCCGTCTCCGCCAGGATCTCGCCGAGCACGAGCGAGGAGAGCGGCGTGGCAGGGGCGGGCTTGACGATGACGGGGGCGCCGACGGCGATGGCGGGGGCGACCTTGTGGGCGACCAGGTTCAGCGGGAAGTTGAACGGGGTGATCGCCAGGACGGGCCCGTACGGGACGCGCGAGACGTACGCCAGCCGCCCGGCCGCGGCGGGCTCGGTGTCGAGCCGCTGCACGTCGCCGGACCAGCGGCGGGCCTCCTCGGCGGCGAAGCGGAACGTGGCGACGGCGCGGTTGACCTCGCCGCGCGCCCAGAAGATCGGCTTGCCGTTCTCGGCCGTGATCAGGTGGGCGATCTCGTCGGCCCGCTCGGCGAGCCGGCGCGACACGTGGGCCAGCGCCTCGGCCCGCACGTGCACGGGCAGCGCGGCGGCCTCCCGCGCCACCGCGTGCGCGGTCGCGATGGCCTCTTCGACCTGGGCATCTGTCGGTACGGAGTGCCGCCCGACCACGCGGCCGTCATCGGGGTTGGTCACAGTGAGCTCGGAGTCCCCGGTCGCGGCGCGGCCGGCCAGCCAGAAGGTACGCACGTCCATACACATGACGTTATGCCAAGCTGGAGATGGGGGATTTACACCATGGTGCACAAGACTCCCACCAGGGCTCACCGTTAAGTACAAGCCCCCTGGTATACCCATGATGTAACAGAAGTAGACCCAATTCGGGATGTTTACCATGCGGAGTGGTTTGAGCGATCTCCGCCATGGCTAAGTCATCGTTTGCGGGTCTCCAGCGCGGCGGGCCCCCGATCTGAGAAAGGCGTGGGCCCCGTGACCGAACAGCGTGAGGTCACAAGGACGCATAGCTGCTCCTTGGCTGCAAAGGAGGCCTCATGAGTTCGGCCCCGCTGGGGCTGCAAGGCGCCTACCTGCTGGGTGAGCGCGCCACCCACGACGAACTTCGCTCCCGTCTCCTCGACGTGGCGGTGAACCTCCTCGAGAGCGACGGGCCGGAGAGCCTGACCATGCGCCGGATCGCGGCCGAGGCGGGATGCACGACGACCGTCATCTACACGATGTTCGGCAACAGGGAAGGGTTGGCGGAGGCGCTCTACCTGGAGGGGTTCGAGCGGTTTCGACGCTTTCTGGAGGCGGTGCCGACGCGGCGCAACCCGTTCGAGCACCTGAGCGCGCTCGGCCCCGCGTACCGCCAGGCGTGCCTGTCGGAGCCCGGTTACTACAGCCTGATGTTCGAGCGGGCGATCCCCGGTTTCGAACCCAGCGAGCGCGCCAGGACCCTGGCCCGCGCCGCCCTGAACATCCTCGACCGGGTGATCGCCGACTGCATCTCCGCCGGCTATCTGGTCCCGACCCAGCCCCGCAAGATCGCGGACGCGCTGTGGGCGGCGGCCCAGGGGGCCATCAGCTTGGAACGCGCCGGTCACCTGCGCGACGGGCGCACGTACGAAGCGGTGACGACGGCGACCATCTGCTGCTACCGGGTGGAGAAGCAGGATTAGCGCGTCATCGGCGGACGGCTTCGAGCGCGAGCCACAGCTCGGCGCGCACGCCCGGATCGTCGAGGTCACGGCCCAGCAGCTCGGTGACACGTTTCATGCGGTAGCGCAGGGTGTGGCGGTGCACGCCGAGCCGCTGCGCCGCCGCGTCCCAGTGGCCGTTGCTGTCGAGGTACGCGCGTAGCGACTCGACCAGGTCGGCCCGGGACCCGTACGCGGTGAGCGGGGCCAGCAGCGCGGCGGCGAACGCCTGGGCGGCGGCCCGGTCGAGCAGCCCGAGCAGCCCCTGCCCGGCCAGCTCCCCGAACTTCACCACCCGGCCGCGCCCCTTCCCCGGTGCCGCCGCCAGGGCGCGCCTCGCCTGGTCCAGCGCGCCGTTCAGGCCCTCGGAGGCGTAACCGCACGGCAGGCTCACGCCCACCGGCGCGTCCGCCTCCAGCGCCACCTTCTCCGCCACGGTGTCGGGCACGAGGGCGACGGCCAGCGGACGCTCCCCCGAGGAGGCGAGCAGCGCCGCGAACGCGAGCGGCTCCAGCGCCTCCAGCGCGTCGGCGCCCGCCGCCAGCACCGCCAGCGGCTCCTCAGGGAGCCGCCCGCCGAGCGGCCCCAGCACCGCCCGCGCCTGCTCCCCCGCGCCCGACAGCAGCAGCTCCAGTACGGCGGAGCGGGCCCGCCGCGCGGCCTCCAGCTGGGTCCTGCCCTGCTCCAGTGCCAGGGTGAGCAGGGATCCCGCGGCGTTGATCACCGTGTGGGTGACGGGCGAGAAGGGCCGGCCGGCCCCGACTGCGAAGAAGCCGCGCGGCCGCGCACCGCCGCCCAGCGGCTGCACCACGATGTGCTCCCCCGGCCCCGACAACGCCAGGCTCGCGGGCAGCAGCCCACCACCGCCGGGCTCCAGGAGGCGGGGCTCAGGGGGGCGGGTGGCGGTGCGGAGGCGGGAGAGCTCGGAGACGACGGCGTCCGTATCGGCCCCACGCGTGGCATGACGGACCTCGCCCGCCTCGTCCAGCAGCGCGGCCCACCCCCCGACCTCCTTGGCGAGCCGGTCGATCACCGCGTGCATGCCCTCCGGCCGGAGCGCCGCCCGCGTCAGGCGGCCCTGGGCGGCGAAGGCGCGGCTGATCTCGTCGTACTGCTCGGCCGCCAGCAGCTCGCTGACCCCCTTGCCGATCGCGATGAACGGGGTCTCGCGCGGCACCTCGAACAGCGGCAGCCCCGCCTCCTCGGCGGCGGTCACCAGGGCCGGGGGCACCTCCTCGTGCGAGACGCCGACCCCGAAGCCCAGCCCGGCGACGCCGCGGGCCACGAGGCGGGCGACATACTGGGACTGGTCGCCTTCCATCCGCATGCCCGTGGTGAGGAGGAGTTCCCCGCCCTCCAGGTACGGTGTCGGGTCCGCGAGCTCGCTGACCGCCACCCAGCGCACCGCGGCGTCCAGCACGCCGCGGGCCCCATGGCCGGGAATTCCGGCCACCGGCCGGAGCCTCATGCGGCGTACGACGGTCCGGAGCGTAGGTGGCATGCGAAATTTGTCCATTCCGGCAAAGACGACCACCTTCAGTGTGACATATCGACGTATCGGCGCAGGTGGGAGCCCGCCGTAGCGTCGAATCATGAGCATTCCCCAGGAGCGGCGCGTCGTGACCGCGATCCCAGGCCCCAAGTCGCAGGAATTGCTGGCCCGCAAGCAGGCCGCCGTCCCGCCCGGCATCGGCACCACGCTGCCGGTCTTCGTCACCCGCGCCGGCGGCGGCGTGGTGCAGGACGCCGACGGGAACTCGCTGATCGACTTCGGTTCCGGCATCGCCGTGACCAACGTGGGCAACGCCGCGCCCAAGGTCGTCGAACGCGTCCAGAAGCAGGTCGCCGACTTCACCCACACCTGTTTCATGGTCACCCCGTACGAGTCGTACGTCCGGGTGTGCGAGAAGCTCAACGAGCTGACCCCGGGTGAGCACGAGAAGCGCACGTTCCTGGTGAACTCGGGCGCCGAGGCTGTGGAGAACGCGGTCAAGATCGCCAGGCACGCGACGGGCAGGCAGGCCGTCGTCGTGTTCGACCACGGCTACCACGGCCGCACGCTGCTCACGATGACGCTGACGGCCAAGAACATGCCGTACAAGCACGGATTCGGCCCGTTCGCGCCCGAGGTGTACCGGGTGCCGCTGGCGTACCCGTACCGCTGGCCCACCGGCCCCGAGAACTGCGCCGAGGAGGCCGCGGCGCAGGCCATCGACATGATCACCAAGCAGATCGGCCCGGGCAACGTGGCCGCCGTGGTGATCGAGCCGATCGCGGGCGAGGGCGGGTTCATCGAGCCGGCCAGGGGCTTCCTGCCGCGCATCGCGGAGTTCTGCAAGGCCAACGGCATCGTGTTCGTGGCCGACGAGGTGCAGACCGGCTTCGCCAGGACGGGCGACCTGTTCGCCTGCGAGGACGAGGGCGTCGTACCGGACATCATCACCACGGCCAAGGGCATCGCGGGCGGCCTGCCGCTGGCCGCCGTGACCGGGCGCGCGGAGATCATGGACAAGGTGCACGCCGGCGGCCTCGGCGGCACGTACGGCGGCAACCCCCTGGCCTGCGAGGCCGCGCTCGGCGTGCTGGAGACCATCGAGGAGGAGGACCTCGTCGCGAAGGCCCGCCGGATCGGCGAGATCATGCTCCCCCGCCTCAAGGCCCTCCAGGAGCGCTTCGACGTGATCGGCGACGTCCGCGGCCGGGGCGCGATGATCGCGATCGAGCTGGTCGAGCCGGGCACCAAGGAGCCGAACCCCACCGCCGTCCAGGAGGTCGTCAAGCGCTGCCACGCCGAGGGCCTGCTGGTCCTGACCGCGGGCACGTACGGAAACGTCCTGCGCTTCCTGCCCCCGCTCGTCATCCCCGAGCACCTTCTTGAGGAGGGCCTCGGAATCCTGGAGAAGGCGATCGCGGAACTCTAGAACAAACCCCATCAATCGGGCATCCGGCTTGCGGCTGGATGTCCGATTTTGTGGTGTAAGTGGCGTCGCTCGGGTAGAGAATTCACCCTGACTTGACGCTCAGCAGGACACTCACGGCCACGGTCAGGGTTATAACGGTTCCGGTATACGGATGGGCGATGACTGCAGGAAGCATGATGAGCTGGAGTCCGACCAGAACGGCGCGGAGTATGTTGACGTTCGACCCTGAAGGCCTGACCTGGGCCCAGCGCGAGGGCGACGCCTGCGTCGTCTGTCACAAGAGATGGCCGCGACCCCGCGTGCGCGTGGGCCGCCTGCCCGACGACTCGTCGGTCCTGGCCTGTGGCGACTGCGCCGAGGCCCTTCTGCCCACACCCAAGTCGACCGTGGTGGCCTTCCCGTCCCGCTGAGCGAGCGCGCTCTGACGAGACGCCCCGGGACGGGGGGGAAGGCCCGGGGCGTCCCTTGCAGGCCGCGCCCAGGGGGGAACGGGCGCGCCCGCAGCACTGTCACAGGGGGATCGGCCGCCCGCCTCATTTGGCGAGCTTCTGCCACCTATCCAGCCAAGTGAGATAATCCGTACATTCCCCATCTTCCGCCCGGCAATCCCCGGGCGGCCGTACGGCGAAAGCGACCCGGTCGAGCTTCTTGCCTCTCCCGTACAGGTCGCACATCGGCTTGGCCCGCCCCTTGCACGCCTTGGCGTTGGCCGGGGCCAGCCCCACCCAGGCGGCGGCGTCGCGCTGCGCGTTCGCCGCGGTCACCCAGTTGAGCCACCGGTAGGCGCAGGTGGTGTCGGGGACGTTCGCGCCGAGCATCCAGGAGTCCACCCACCCGGTCGTCTCGGGCGTCTGGAGCGCCTTGACCGGCTTCCCGGCCTTCTGCAGGAGCAGGCGGTAGTACGGGGTGGCCTGGGCGTAGTCGAGCGACCCGGTCGCGAACCCCTGCACCAGGTCGATCGGGCTGCCCCAGTACGTGCGCGCCTTGCCCTGCTCGAGCAGCCCCACCGCGCGGTCGAGCTGGTCCTTGGTCAGCTCGTACGGGTCCTTCGCCGAGCCGTCGGCCAGCGCGGCGTCGGCGATCGTCAGCGGGCTGTCCTTGAGCGCCACCCGGTCGGAGGCGAACGCCTGCTGGAGATCGCCCTTGACCTTGGTCGAGTCGTAGATGAACTCGTGATAGCCCCACAGGTACGGCACCCCGTACACCTTGCCGGACACGGTGGACATGTCACGGAAGCGCTTGTCGATGTCGTCGTAGCCGCTCACCTTGGCCGGGTCGATGGGCTGCGCCAGCTTGTCCTCGATCAGCTTGGCGGCCAGCACGGGCCCGGCGGAGATGATGTCGTACGCCCGCTGGCGGGAGAAGTCCTCCATCTCCTTCGCGCTCTGCACGGTGTCGAGCTTGGCGATCCGGCAGCCGGTCTCCTTCTCGAAGTCGCCGACCCAGTTGACCTTGGGGCTGGTGCCGCCGTACTCGGCGTAACCGCGGTAGGTGAGGATCTGGAGCGTGCCGTCGCTCTGCGTCGCGCTCGGCGTGGGGGTGGGGCTGGAGCTGGGAGTACGCGTGGGGGTGGGGGTCGGACGGGCCGCGCCCATGCCTGCGATCAGCGCCGACGCGGCGAGCGCCAGGGCATAACCACGACGACGATTCACGATGTCCCCCCTGTCCCCATGTGCTGGGTCCGTGTGCTGGAGCTTACCGGGGAGTGGGGCGGGAGGGACGCTCGTCCCGCCCGCCCCGGGCGTGGCACGCCTACTTGTTCGTGGGGAAGCCGAGGTTCACGCCGCCGTGCGAGGGGTCGAGCCAGCGCGAGGTGACGACCTTGCCGCGGGTGTAGAAGTGCACGCCCTCGGTGCCGTGCACGTGGGTGTCGCCGAAGAGCGAGGACTTCCAGCCGCCGAAGCTGTAGAAGGCCATCGGCACCGGGATGGGCACGTTGATGCCGACCATGCCGACCTCGACCTCGTTCTGGAAGCGCCTGGCCGCGCCGCCGTCGTTGGTGAAGATCGCGGTGCCGTTGCCGTACAGGCCGCCGTTGATGATCTCCAGGCCCTCCTCGTACGAGGACACCCGCACGATCGACAGGACCGGCCCGAAGATCTCGTCCGTGTGCGTCCGCGTGCCCGGCCGGACGTGGTCGAGCAGGGTCGGGCCGAGCCAGAAGCCGGGCGTGTCCGCGGCCTTGCCGCCGCCGAGCACGGCCGTCTCGCGGCCGTCCACGACCAGCTTCGCGCCCTCTTCGACGCCGAGGTCGAGGTAGGAGGCGACCTTGTCGCGGTGCACCTCGGTGACGAGCGGCCCCATCTGGGACTTCGGGTCGTCGCCGGGGCCGATCACCAGCTGGTCCACCCGCTCGACGATCTTCTGGACGAGCTCGTCGCCGATCGGGTCCACGGCCAGCACGACGGAGATCGCCATGCACCGCTCCCCCGCCGAGCCGAACCCCGCCGACACCGCCGAGTCCGCCACCAGGTCGAGGTCGGCGTCCGGGAGCACGAGCATGTGGTTCTTGGCGCCGCCGAGGGCCTGCACGCGCTTGCCGTGCGCGGTGCCGGTCTCGTAGACGTACTTGGCGATCGGGGTGGAGCCGACGAACGACACCGCGCGCACGTCGGGGTGCTCCAGCAGCCGGTCCACGGCGACCTTGTCGCCCTGCACGACGTTGAAGACGCCGTCGGGCAGCCCGGCCTCCTTCCAGAGCCGCGCCATGAGCAGCGAGGCCGACGGGTCCTTCTCCGACGGCTTGAGCACGAAGGCGTTCCCGCACGCGATCGCGACCGGGTACATCCACATCGGCACCATGGCCGGGAAGTTGAACGGCGTGATGCCGGCCACGACGCCCAGCGGCTGGCGGATCGAGTAGGAGTCGACCCTGGTCGAGACGCCCTCGGAGAAGCCGCCCTTGAGCAGGTGGGGGATCCCGCAGGCGAACTCCACGACCTCCAGGCCGCGGGCCACCTCGCCGAGCGCGTCGGAGTGGACCTTGCCGTGCTCGGCGGAGATCAGCGCGGCCAGCTCGTCGCGGTGCGCGTACATGAGCTCGCGGAAGCGGAAAAGCACCTGCGCCCGCTTGACCAGCGACGCGTCCCGCCAGGCGGGGAAGGCCGCCACGGCGGCGGCCACGGCCGCGTCCACGTCGGCCGCGGAGGCCAGCGCCACGTGGCCGCTGACCTCCCCGGTCGCGGGGTTGAAGAGCTCGGCGGCGCGGGAGTCCCCGTCCGCGAGCGCTCCGTTGATCCAGTGCTTGACGGACTTCACTGAGCTGCTGCCTCTGCGTTGATGGTTTCCAGAGCGGTCACGATGATGCCGAGCCCCTCGACGGCCTCGTCCACCGTAAGGGTCAGCGGCGGGGCCATGCGGATGGCGGTCCCGTACAGGCCGCCCTTGCCCGCCAGCAGGCCCGCCTTCTTGGTCTCCTCCATGAAGCGGGCGGCCTGGGCAGGGCTCTCCAGCTCGACGGCGAACATCAGGCCCTTGCCGCGCACGCTCTTGACCACGGGCAGGCGCTTGGCGGCCTCCTTGAGGCCGCCGATGATGATCTCGCCCGTACGTGCGGCGTTGGCCTGCAGGTCGCGGTCGAGCACGTAGTCGAGGGTGGCGTTGGCGGCGGCCATGGAGATCGGGTTGCCGCCGAACGTGGCCAGGCCCACCGCGTGCGGGGCGTCCATCAGGTCGCCGCGCGCCACGATGCCGCCGACGGCGAAGCCGTTGCCCAGCCCCTTGGCGAAGGTCATCATGTCGGGGGTCACGCCGTGGTTGCCGATGCCGAAGAACGAGCTGCCCGTACGGCCCCAGCCGGTCTGCACTTCGTCCGAGATGAACAGGATGCCCTGCTCGTCCAGGACCTCCTTGTACGCGGCGAACAGCCCGTCGGGGGCCATCGTGAACCCGCCCACGCCCTGGATCGGCTCGGCGATCAGCGCCGCCACGTCGTTGGAGACCGCGGTGGCCAGCACGTGGCGCAGGTCGTCCACGCACGCCTGGATGTAGTCGGCGTCCGACATGCCCTTGAACTGCGCGAGATGCCGGTCGGCGCCGTGCAGGAAGGTCACGTTGAGCGGGGAGAGCGAGTTGTTCTTCCAGGAGCGGTTGGAGGTGACGCCGATCGTGCCGAAGCTGCGCCCGTGGTAGCTCTGCCGCATGGCGAGCACCTGGTCGGTCTTGCGCGCGTACGTGGCCAGGAGCAGGGCGGTCTCGTTGGCCTCGGTGCCGGAGTTGGTGAAGAAGACCTTGGCGTCGGGGATGCCGGAGACCCGCGCGATCTTCTCGGCCAGCTCGATCTGGCCGCGCAGCAGGTAGACGGTGCTGGTGTGCACCACCCCGGTGGCGATCTGGCGCTCGACGGCCTCGCGCACCTCGGGCACGTCGTACCCGATCATGTTGGTCAGGATTCCGGCGAAGAAGTCCAGGTAGCTCTTGCCGTCTGCGTCGATGACACGGTTGCCCTTGCCGCTGACGATCTCGATGGGGTCGTTGTAGTTGAGGGCCAGCCAGTTGGGCATGACTGCCCGATGGCGCGCGAGTAGCTCCGACATGCTATCGAGTATCCCTTTTCTTCTCCTCAGCCCCGCGCTACAACGTGTCGGGGGAGGGAAAAATCCACTTACACCCTGCAAACTACCTGGGCTTCCCCAAGAGCCGCCCCTTAGGGGATGTCCCGTCCGCCTGGCGATGTACGCGGCACGCGGCCACTACGCCGCCGGAGGCACCGCGAATGACCACTGGCGGGCGACGACCGGGGCCACAGGAGTCGGCCACCATCGGATCATCCCGAGAACGAAGGAGACATCGAGATGACCGTCACCGTCGACCACCGCCCCGAGGCGCCCGCCGGCCCGCCCAAGCTCGACCGCGAGCAGCTCCGCCGGGCCCAGCAGGACACGCTGGACACCCCGCGCATGAAGTACAGCCTGCTGGCCAAGATGATGTTCAAGCCCGTGGACATCATGTACGGCAAGCAGGGCTCGTACACGAAGTTCGCCATGCTGGAGATCATCGCCCGCGTGCCGTACCAGGCATGGGAGCGGATGGGCTACTGGGCCGTGCACCACCATCGGGGCCGCTCGGCCCTGGCCAGACGGATCTTCGAGCGGATCGTGGAGGCCCGCGCCGACCAGGACAACGAGCAGTGGCACCTGCTGATCCTGCAGGACCTGGTGCAGCGCACCGGCCAGCGGCAGACCTGGCTGCTGCACCGGGCCGCGCCCTGGCTGATCGCGTTCTTCTACTACCACGTGTCCTGGGTGCTGTTCCTGGTCAGGCCGGACTGGAGCTACCGGCTGAACGCGGAGTTCGAGGACCACGCCGAGCACGAGTACATGACGTTCGTGGCCGAGAACCCTGAGCTGGACTTCGTGCCCGACCCCGGCACGTACGCCGCCGAGTACGGCCGCTACCGCTCGGTGGCCGACCTGCTCCGGCAGATCGGCCACGACGAGCGCACCCACAAGCTCGACAGCCTGGAGAGCATGCGGGAACCCCGTGTCCGCTAGACCCTGCTGTCTTCCGGCACCGGTTCAGGGGCCGCCGCAGCCGGGCGCAGCACGGACACGGCGAGCAGCGCGGCGGCCACGCAGAACGCGGCCCCGACCCACGAGCCCAGGTGCATGGCCGACGTGAACGCCTGGTTGCCGGCCTCGGCGAAGCCCGACAGATGCGCGCCGCCGATCGACTCCCTGGCGGCGGCGGGCAGGCCGGCCGGCATCTGCGAGGTGTACTGCCCGGCCAGCACGCTGCCCAGGACCGCGATGCTCATCGCCATGCCGACCTGTTGGACGGTGTCGTTGAGCGCCGACCCGACGCCGGCGTGCTCCATGGGGATGGCGCTCATGAGCGAGGAGTACGCGGACGGCCCGGCCAGCCCGCCGCCGATGCCCATGATCACCAGCCCGGTCAGGAGCGGGAGGTATCCGGTGGTCGTGGCCATGACGACGAACCCGCCGGCCATCACCAGCAGGCCGGTCCCGATCAGCACCCGGTTGCTGGCCTTCTTGCCCAGGCCGGCGCCCACGCCGTTGAAGATCGCGGCGGCCACGCCGTAGGGGAGCATGGCCAGACCGGCCTGCATCTCCTTGTAGCCCAGCACGAACTGCAGATACTGGGTCAGCATGAGCATCACGGCGCCCGCGCCGAAGGCCATCAGCAGGATCGAGAACGACGCGCCGCTGAAGTTGCGGTTGGCGAACAGGTGCAGGGGCAGCATCGGCTGCGCCTGCTTGCGCTCCCAGACCACGAAGCCGCCGAGGGCGAGGACCGCGATCGCGATGCCGATCACGTTCCACTCGCGCTCGATGATGACGTACACGGCCGCCGTCAGGCCGACCGTCGACAGCACCACGCCCACCGGGTCGATCTTCCGCCCGCTGCTGCGGCTCTCGGGCATGAGCACGACGGCGGCCACGATGGCGATCGCCGCGATGGGGATGTTCACCAGGAAGACCGAGCCCCACCAGTAGTGCTGCAGCATGAGGCCGCCCAGGGTGGGGCCCGACACCATGCCGACCAGGGCCACCGCGCTCCAGGAGGCCATCGCCTTGCGCCGCTCCGTCTCGTCGAAGACGGTCATCAGGATCGACAGCGTCGAGGGCATGACCAGCGATCCGCCGATGCCCATCAGCGCGCGGGCGGCGATGAGCTGCCAGGGCTCGGTGACGAGCACGGCCAGCAGCGACGCGCCGCCGAAGAAGGCCAGGCCGACGATCAGGAACAGGCGGCGGCCGTACTTGTCGGACAGGCTGCCCGAGGTGAGCAGCAGACCGGCGTAGGCCAGCACGTACGCGTCGATGATCCATTGGATGTCCGACGGCGTCGCGCCCATTTCCTCGTTCAGCGAGGGGATGGCGAGGTTGAGAACGGTGTTGTCGACGACAAGCACCAGAAGCGCCAAGCAGAGTACGACGAGAATCCACCAGCGGCGGGGGTCTCGTACAGTGTTCGAGTCCACTCGCACAGCGTACGATAACCCTCGTACAGTGTGCGAGTGGATTTATCCTTGGAGGATGACCGGCAAGCAGTTCGCCTCCGTATGGCTTCGCGAGCCGCGCAAGACCGCGAGCCCGGGGCGCAGCCGTGACGAGATCGTCCGCGCCGCGATCGAGATCCTCGACGCGGAGGGCCTCGACGGGCTCAGCATGCGCAAGCTGGGCGCCAAGCTGAGCGCGGGCGCCACCAGCATCTATTGGTACGTCGCCCACAAGGACGAGCTCCTGGAGCTGGTCTACGACCAGGTGTGGGGCGAGATGAGCATGCCCGAGCCGGAGGACGTCGGCTGGCGCGACGCGGCCTCGGTCCTGGCCTACAGCATGCGCTCCGTGATCCTGCGCCACCCGTGGTCGGCCGACCTCCTCGGCCGCATGCCCGCGCTCGGCCCCAACGCCATCCAGGTCGCCGACCGGATGCGCCGGATGTTCAAGCTGGCCGGGTTCGCGGGGATGGACGTCGACTACGCCGGCAGCACGCTCACCGCCTACATCTACGGCATGACCATCCCCGAGGTCGCCTGGAACTCCGCCATGGGCGAGCACGAGTACGACCCCGCCGAGATGAAGGAGATGGTCACCAGGGCGGTCAAGGACTATCCGGACATGCTGGAGCGTATGGACATGACCGCCTACGACGATCCGCAGACCCTCCGCCAGGTGGCCTTCGACTTCGGGCTCATGTCGGTGCTCGACGGCCTTGAGCGGCGGCTGCCGACGTAGCAGGATCCCGGCATGAGCGAGCGAAGCGAGCGACCAGTCGAACACAGCCGATCCACCGGTCATGCGGCCGACGAAGGCGGTCGCATGACCGGTTTCCGTGCCGCCCGCGATTTCCTCCTCCACGCCGACGCCGCCACCGCCCGCCGCGACTTCCGCTGGCCGGAGCTCGAGGAGTTCAACTGGGCGCTCGACTGGTTCGACGGGGTGCTGGCCGCCGAGACCCCCGACGCCGTCGCTCTCAAGATCGTGGGAGCGAGCACCGCCCGCTACACGTTCGCCGAGCTGTCCGCCCGCTCCGGCCAGGTCGCCAACTGGCTGCACCGCCAGGGCGTGCGCCGGGGCGACCGGGTCCTGCTCATGCTGGGCAACCAGGCCGAGCTGTGGGAGTCGCTGCTGGCCGCGATGAAGCTGGGCGCGGTCATCATCCCGGCCACGACGCTGCTGACCGCCAAGGACATCTCGGAGCGCATCGTCAGGGGCGGCGTCGCCCATGTGATCGCCAACGCCGCCGACGCGGGCAAGTTCGGGGCCGGCGAATACACGAAGATCGCCGTCGGCGACGCCTACAACTGGCTGCCGTACCACGAGGCGTACGAGGAGGACCCGCTCTTCGTCCCCGACGCGCCGACGCGGGCCGCCGACACGCTGCTGCTCTACTTCACCTCCGGCACGACCTCGCAGCCGAAGCTGGTCGAGCACACGCACGCGTCCTATCCGGCCGGGCACCTGTCGACGATGTTCTGGATCGGGCTGAAGCCGGGCGACGTGCACCTCAACGTCTCCTCGCCCGGATGGGCCAAGCACGCCTGGAGCAACGTCTTCGCCCCCTGGAACGCGGGCGCCACCGTGCTGATCCACGACTACCACCGCTTCTCCGCGCCCGCGCTGCTGGAGGTGCTGCGGGACGAGCGGGTCACCACGTTCTGCGCGCCGCCGACGGTGTGGCGGATGCTCATCCAGGAGGATCTCGCCGTGTGGCGGGTGCCGCTGCGCACGGCCGTGGCCGCCGGCGAACCGCTCAACCCGGAGATCATCGACCAGGTCGCCAAGGCGTGGGGCATCACGATCCGGGACGGCTACGGCCAGACCGAGACCACCGCGCAGATCGGGAACGCGCCGGACGAGCCGGTCAAGCCCGGATCGATGGGGCGTCCGCTGCCCGGCTACGACGTCGTGCTGATCGACCCCGTCAGCGGCAGGCCCGGGGACGACGGTGAAATCTGCCTGCCGCTGGACGCCCGCCGCCCCATAGGCCTCATGTCCGGATATGTCGGTGGACTGAGTGATGCGATGCGCGGTGGTTTCTACCACACCGGCGACGTCGCCACCCGCGACGAGGACGGCTACATCACCTACGTCGGCCGGACCGACGACGTCTTCAAGGCCTCCGACTACCGCATCTCGCCGTTCGAGCTGGAGAGCGTGCTACTGGAGCACGCCGCCGTGGCCGAGGCCGCCGTGGTGCCCGCCCCCGATCCGGTACGCCTGGCCGTACCGAAGGCCTATGTCACGCTCGCGCCCGGGTTCGAGCCGGACGAGGCGACCGCACGCTCGATCTTCGAGCACTGCCGCAGAGAACTGGCCCCCTACAAGCGGGTGCGGCGGCTGGAATTCGCCGAGCTGCCCAAGACGATCTCCGGCAAGATCCGCCGGGTCGAGCTGCGGGTGCGGGAACCTCGCCAGGAGTACCGGGAGGAGGACCTCAGCTCGTGACAAAGCGTAAATGGGAGCATGGCCGTTCTTACAGAACGATCGGCTAGGCTCTGCCCCGTGTTGCCCACCATCGCCGATGTCCTCGCACTGGAGACCGTACGCCGGGGCAGCCCGCGCGTGGTCGCGGGTGCCGACCGGCTCGACACCAGGGTCCGGTGGGTGCACGTCGGCGAGATCGCCGACCTCGCCCACCTGCTGCGCGGCGGGGAGCTGGTGCTCACCACGGGCGTGGCGCTGCCCGAAGACCCGGAGAAGCTCGCCGACTACATCGGCGACCTCGCCTCCGTGGGCGCCTCGGGGCTGATCGTCGAGCTGGGCCGCAGGTTCGTCAAGGAGCTGCCGCCCGCCGTGGTCAAGAAGGCCGAGGAGCACGGGCTGCCGCTCATCGTGCTGGCCCGCGAGACGCCGTTCGTGCAGATCACCGAGTCCGTGCACGCGCGGATCATCGACATCCAACTGGAGGAGCTGCGCGCCTCCGAGCAGCTCCACGAGGTCTTCACCGAGCTGTCGGTCGAGGGCGCCTCGCCCGCCGAGGTGCTGGCGCAGGTGGCCAGGCTGTCCAACCGGCCCGTGCTGCTGGAGAACCTCGCCCACCAGGTGCTGGCCTGCGAGTCCGCCGGGCGCGACGCGGGCGCGCTGCTGGCCGGCTGGGAGGCCAGGTCCAGGGGCGTGGCCCCGGCCGAGCGGACCGCGTACGACGCCGCCTCCGGATGGGTGGTCACCACGGTGGGGGCGCGCGGGCAGGACTGGGGCCGGCTGATCCTGATCTGCGACTCGGCGCCGACGCCGCGCGACATGGTGCTGGCCGAGCGCGCCGCCACCACGCTCGCCCTGGGCCGCCTGCTCGAACGCCACCAGGAGTCCCTCGAACGCCAGGCGCACGGCACGATCATCACCGGCATCCTGACCCACGCCTACGCCGACCCCGACGAGGCCGCCGCCCGCGCCAGGGCCGTCGGCGTGCCGCTCACGGGACGCAAGCTGATCAGCGTGGTCATCAGGCCCACCGAGCCGGCCGACCAGGCGCTCGACGGCCAGGCCCAGCTCGGCGAGCTGGCCGAGGCCACCGCCGCCGCCTGCCGCGACGCCCGCCTGCCCGCCCTCGTCGGCGCCCTCGACCAGGAACGCGTCGGGGTCCTGCTGCCCCTCCCGCCCCGCACGCAGGCCGAGCCCGCGCTGACCGCGCTCGCCGAGCGGCTGCGCGTGCTGTGGCGGCCGGGCGGGCTCGCGTTCGTGCTGGCGGCGGGCTCGGTCGTGGAGTCCATCAGGGACGTACGGCGCAGCTTCCTGGAGGCCGAGCAGGTGGCCGACGTGGCCGTCCGCCAGCCGGACGGGCGCGCCTTCTACCGGCTGCCCGACCTGCGCCTGCGGGGGCTGCTGCACCTGCTGCGCGACGACGCCCGGCTGCAGACGTTCGCGGAGCGGGAGCTGGGGCCGCTGCTGGCGCACGACGCCCAGCGGGGCGGCGACCTGACCCGGATCCTGCGCATCTACCTCGACGCGGGGCGCAACAAAGCGGTCGCCGCGCAGAAGGCCCACCTGTCCAGGCCCGCCTTCTACGACCGCCTGCGCCGCCTCGAACGCGTCCTCGACACCGATCTGGACGACGTCGAGTCCTGCATGTCACTCCACGTCGCGCTCCTGGCCCTGGAGTCCTTCCGCCGCGAACCCCGCTGACCGCCCCGGGCGCCTAGCGTCGCATTCGTGCCCCTCTTCTTCAACGCCGTGGAGGCCGCGGCGCACCGGCTGTCGATCGTGCCTCCGATGCTCGACTACTTCGGCGTCCTGGGCCTGCACGCGCTCGTCGCGGCGGCCAGGACGGGCGTCTTCGACGCCCTGCGCGAGCGGCCGTCCACCGGCGCCGAGCTCGCCGCCACGCTCGGCCTGGACGCCCGCTCCTCGGACATGCTGTTACGCTCCCTGGCCGGGCTCGGCTACCTGCGGGTCCGCGGCGGCCGCTACCGCCTGACCCGCGCCTCACGGCTGTGGTTCACGACGGACTCGCCGCAGTCCCTGGTGGCGGGGCTGGAGTTCTGGGAACGTACGGCGTGCGTGATCTGGCCCCGGCTGGAGAAGGCGGTGCGCGACGGGGCGCCCGCCACGCCCTTCTACGAGCTGCTGGAAGGCGATCCCGAGCTGTCCCGATCGTTCCAGGCGTGGACGGCGGCGCTGGCCGGACGGCAGGCTCCGGCGATGGCCAGGGCCGTCCCGGTGCGGCGCGGAGCCCGGCGGGTGCTGGACGTGGGCGGCGGCCACGGCCGGTTCAGCCTGGAGCTGCTGCGGCGGCACCCCCGGCTCCACGCCACTGTGCTGGACCTGCCGCAGGCGCTCCAGGCCACCGCCGCCCATCCCCGGCTGAGCGTGCGTGCCGGGTCGTTCCTGGACGACGACCTGGGTGACGGGTACGACATCGCGCTGCTGTTCAACGTCGTGCACGGGCTGGAGGACGCGCAGGCCGCCACCCTGCTGGAGCGAGTGGCCGCGGCCCTCAACCCGGGCGGGACGGTCGTGGTGGGCGACCAGTTCGGGGACAGCGTCATGCCCGGCCGGGCCAGCCGCGCCCTGCTGCACCTGCTGGACCTGAACTACCTGGTCACGGCCGGCGGCAGGGTGCGCGGCTTCCGGGAGGTGTCGGAGCTGCTGCGGGCGGCGGGCTTCCGCGCACCCCGGCACCGCCGCCCCCTCCGCTCCGTCCCCACCGAACTGGCCCTGGCCTCGCTCCCCGCCCACCGGCCACGATAAGCACCGCCGCCGCGAAGCCCATCGGCTGCCCGCCGCCGTGAACCCCGGTAAAATCGCTAGAAGCCCATCGCCGCCCGCACCTCGTCCAGTGTCATGATCGCCCGCTCTCTCGCCGCCGCGTTCCCCGCGGTCAGGATCTGCCGCACCTCCTCCTCGGTGTGCTCGGCGCGGCGCTTCCTGATCGGCCGCAGGAACTCGTTGACCGCCTCGGTGGCCAGCCTCTTGAGCGCGGAGGCGCCCCCGTCCCCGATCTCCTCGGCGACGTCCTGCGGCGAGCGGCCGAGGCAGAGGCCGGCCAGGGTGAGGAGGTTCGCCACCTCGGGCCGGTGCGTCTCGTCGAAGGTGATCAGCCGCTCGGAGTCGGTGCGGGCCTTGCGGATGAGGGCGGCCGTCTCGTCCTCGGTGGCCGACAGGGCGATCGCGTTGCCGCGGCTCTTGCTCATCTTGCCGCCGTCGAGCCCCTGCAGCAGCGGCCGTTCGCCCATCATGGCCTCGGGCTCCGGGAACACCTCGCCGTAGCGCTCGTTGAAGCGGCGCGCCACCAGCCGCGTCACCTCCACGTGCGGGAGCTGGTCCTTGCCCACGGGCACCAGCGTGCCCTTGCAGAACAGGATGTCGGCCGCCTGGTGCACCGGATAGGTGAACATCAGGCCGCTGACCGCCCGCTGCGAGCTGTGCGCGATCTCGTCCTTGACCGTGGGGTTGCGGTGCAACTCGGAGACCGACACCAGGCTCAGGAAGGGCAGCAGCAGCTGGTTCAGCTCGGGGACGGCGCTGTGCTGGAAGATCGTCACCTTGGCCGGGTCGATTCCCACCGCCAGATAGTCGAGCAGCAGCTCGGTGATGTTGCGTTGGATCGCGCCGGGCAGATCGCGATCGGTGATCACCTGGTAGTCGGCGATCAGCACGTACATCGGGAACTTGTCCTGCAACGCGACGCGGTTGGCCAGCGAGCCGAAGTAATGGCCCAGGTGCAGCGAACCGGTCGGACGGTCACCGGTGAGTACGACGTCGTTCATTTCGGTCTCTCTCTTTCAGGTCACGCCGTCTCGGAGAGGACCGCACGCTTGGAGGGCCGTCTCGAAGACGGCCCGTGCATGAGGAAATCAGCGGCCGTCGGTCGGCCGCCACCACATGCTGATGCGTGTCATACGCGAAGTGTATCCGTTTGCGGTGTCAATCTCGTAACCTCTTTTACCGTTTCGCGTGTTCGCCTGCCCCGGCGACCATGATCTCGCCAGTATGGTGCGGTCCCTTTTCCGCCCTCTGGAGAATTCATGTCTCGACGCACCCTCGCCGGTGGCCTGGCCATAGCCGCCGCGCTCTCCCTCACCACCCTGCCCGCCGCGGCGGAGCAGGCGTCGGTGCGGTTCCCGTCGGCCAAGTTCCCGCTGGGCAGCAGGCCCGTGCCGACCAAGACGATGACCGCCGTCGCGCAGGGCATCGACATGTACGACGTGAAGGCCGGCTCGGCGACCGACGGCTACACGGTGACCGTGTTGATGCCGAGCGGCCGCGACTACGGAATGCAGACGACCGCCGACGCCAAGGCCGCCGAGGTGGAGGCCGCCGGCGAGACCCCCAGCGTGCAGAAGGTGGTACGGCCGAGCGTCGCCGACGCCGCCTCCCAGACCGTGTACATGGTCCGGGTCGGCCTCTGGTCCCTCGACGACAAGAAGAAGGCCGAGGAGACCGCCAAGAAGCTCAAGGAAGCGGGGCTGAAGGTCAAGGTCGACTACCTCGGCGACGACGGGCTCAAGACCACCGGTCCCTGGGACGTCAAGGTCGTGATGATCGACGCCGGGGCGTTCGGCGGCTCGTTCGCGGCCTCGCTCGGCACCAGCGTGGCCAAGCGGGAGACCGTCTCGTCGATGGCCACGGCCCAGAACGCGCTGGTCGGCGTCAACGGCGGCTTCTTCAACATCCACACCGACAAGGCCCTGCGCGGCGAGCCCGTCGGCGCGTCCGTGGTCAAGGGCAAGCTGCTCAGCGAGGCCGTCCCCGGCCGCTCGGCCGTCGTGCTCAAGGGCCGTACTGCCAAGATCACCGAGCTGAAGACCACCGTCACCGCCACCTCCCAGGACGGCCAGAAGACCGAGGTCAACGGCGTCAACCGGGCCGTCACGACGGACGAGCTGGTGCTGTACACCGAGGAGTGGGGCGCCAAGACGCCCACCGGCGGGACCGACGCCGTCCTCGACGCCAACGGCAAGGTCGTCGGCCTGCGCGAGTCGGGCGCCGCGGTGGCCGCCGGGACGCGGGTGCTGCACGGCAACGGCCTGGCCGCCGACTGGCTCAACGAGCACGCCTTCCAGGACTGGACGGTCAAGGTCGACACCAAGGTCGTGGACCTGCGTACCGACAAGGCGCTCGCGCTGACCCCGGACCTCAACGTGATCGCGGGCAGCGTCGGCCTCGTGCGGAACGGCAAAGTGAAGATCACCGCCAAGCAGGACGGCCACGACTCCGTCAACATGATCCTGCGCCGCCACCCGCGCTCCCTCCTCGGCACCACGAGGAACGGCAGCCTCATCATCGCCACCATCGACGGCCGCAACCCGGGCGTGACCGTGGGGGCGAACTTCCTCGAGGCCGCCCAGTTCATGCGGTGGCTGGGTGCCACGCAGGCCATCAACCTGGACGGGGGCGGCTCGACGGCCATGGTGGTCGGCAACAAGCTGATCAACCGGCCCTCGGACGGCGTGGAGCGCGGCGTCGGCGACGCCCTCCTGGTCCTGCCCAAGTAACACACCAGACCCGAACGAACCGCAGCCGTGCCACCAGCCCTGGTGCACGGCTGCACCCCACCTACCCGGGCACCTTCGCCGCTGCGGCCGGCCGATAACGCACGTTCACGACCCGACGCGACGTCACCTCCACCGACGAGGCACGGCCGCGCCCACCTACTCGAGGGCCTTCGCCGTTGCGGCCGGCCGGCAGCGCACGTTCACGGCCGAGGCGAGCTCGTCTTCGCCGATGCGGCGGGCCGGTAGCGGACGTTCACGACCGATGCGGGGTCGGCTTCACCGAGCCGGTGGAGGCGGATCGGCTCGGCACCGGGGTTGTCGTAAAGCCGGATGCCCTCACCCAGCAGGACCGGCGCGATGTGCAGGTCGATCTCGTCGATCAGCCCCAGTTCGAGCAGCTGACGGCCGATGGTCGGCGAGAACACCTCGAGGTTCTTGCCCCCGGCCGCCTCCAGACCGATCCGCACCGCCTCGGCCGGCTCGCAGCTCAGGAACGTGACTCCGTCGGTGGGCGTCGCGTCCTCCGGGTGATGGGTGAGCACGAAGAGCGGCCCCTTCCAGGCGCCACCGTAGATGCCGCTGGGATCCGGGGAATGGTCCCAGCCGTCTCGACCGCCCAGCACGGCGCCCGTGGTCTCGACGTACTCATTGACCAGGTCCGGCCGGAACGAACTCCCGGCCATCCAGTCCATCTCATGGTTCGGCCCCGCCACGAACCCGTCCAGCGACATCGTGAAGTGCCAGAGCACCTTTCCGCCCGCGGTCTGCGGCTCGGTGTCGCTCATTCGTTGCCTCCTGCATCTGCTTGCGATTTGCAACCGGTAATCTCACGCTAGGCCACCCGGTGGTAGATTGCAACCAGTTCGGAGGTGAGGTGCGAGTTGGCGGAGTCGGCGCGTTCTGGTTGTCCGATCAATGCCGCGGTCGAGGCGTTCGGTGACAGCTGGAGCCTGCTCGTGCTGCGGGACGTGATGTTCGGGAGCCGACGCTACTTCAGGGAGCTGCTCGCCGGCTCCGAGGAGAGGATCGCCTCCAACATCCTGGCCGACCGGCTGAAGCGCCTGGTGAACGCGGGCCTGCTGACCCGCGAGGACGCGGGCCCCGGACGGCGGGCCGCCTACAGCCTGACCGAGGCGTCCATCCAGCTGGTCCCGATCTTCGCGCAGCTCGGCGAGTGGGGGCTGCGCCACCGCCCGACCACGAAGCGGCTGAGGGTGCGAGCGGAACTGCTCGCGGCCGGCGGACCGGAGCTGTGGAGCGAGTTCATGGACGAGCTCCGGACCATCCACCTCGGCGCCCCACCGCCGGAACGGAACGGCCCAAGCGTCATGGAACGCCTCGCCAAGGCCTACACCGACGCGCTCTGACGCCTTGAGCGGGAATCAGACCCAACGCCGCCGTGCTCTGACGCCCTACATGGAGTCGGACGCGACGCCATGCCCGTCGCTTGAGAGGTACACCAGCCGCGCAACGACCATGACGACATGCGCGGCATCGACGTGCGCTATGCGAGCGTCGACGTGCGCTGTGTAAGCGTCGACATTCGCCGTGCGGGCACTGACATCCGCTGTGCGGACGTAGAGGCGTGACGTGCAGGCGCTGACATCCGCCGCGCAGACGCCAACATGCGCCGTGCGGGCATGGACGCGCGAGTGCGGGCACTGGACATCCGCCGCGCAGGCGCCAACATCCGTCGTGCGCACGTGGACGCGTGACGTGCGGGCGTCGGATCTTAAGCATCCACCGGCAGACCCATGTCCGGTTTCACGGCCTTCATTGCAAGGTGCGACGTCACCTGCGCCACCCCTGGCAGCCCGGAGAGGGTCTCGGAGTAGAAGCGCTCGTACGCCGCCAGATCCGCCACCGCCACCCGCAGCAGGAAGTCCGGATCGCCGAACAGCCGGTGCGCCTCCACCACCTCCGGCATCCCCGCCACCAGCCGCTCGAACTCCGCCACCGTGTCGTGATCCTCATACCTCATCACCACGGTGACGAACGCCTGGAACCCCCGGCCCACCGCGTCCCCTTCGACCAGCGCCCGGTAGCCGCGGATGACGCCGGACTCCTCCAACTGCCGCACCCGGCGCAGGCACGGCGACGGTGTGAGCCCGACCCGGTCAGCCAGCTCGGTGTTGCTCAGCCGCCCGTCCCGCTGCAGCTCCTGGAGGATCCTGCGGTCAATCCTGTCCACAGCGCAATATCCTGCCACTCCGCCGCCCGAAGCAGCACGAACAGACCATCGCGTGCCAGCCCTCCTTGACTACCGTCCCACAAGGAGGTGGTTCTCATGGAAACCCGGCTGCTGGTGCTCTTCCTCGGTATGGACCTGCTGCTGATCTGCACGCCGGGCCCCGACATGCTCTACGTCATGGCCCGCTCGCTCGGCCAGGGCCGCCGCACCGGCCTCACGGCGGTGGCGGGGATCTGCTCGGGCTACACCGTGCACACGGTCCTGGCCGCCGCCGGCCTCGCCGCCGCACTTCGCGCGGTCCCCGCCGCATTGCCCGCGATGCGGTACGCCGGCGCCGCATATCTGGTCTTCCTGGCGATCAAGACCCTGGCGTCGCTCAGGAACCCCGCCACCCCGGTCCCGGGCGCGACCCCGCAGCCCACGGGCAGGGTGTTGCGACAGAGCATGCTCACAGCCCTGCTCAACCCGAAGGGAGTGCTGCTCTACCTGTCGCTGATGCCCCAGTTCATCTCCACGGAGACAGGCGTCCCTCTGGGCTTTCAACTCGCCGTACTCGGCCTGCTCCATGTCGCGAACTGCGCCGTCCTGTACGGCCTGCTCGCCCTGGCCACGGCGCGGGCCAGCCACGCCCTGACCCGGACCCCGAAGGCCGCCCGCCGGATCTCGGCCGTCTCCGGCACGATGCTCCTGGTAGTCGCGGCCGCCACGCTCGGCACCCATTGAACACAAAAAAAAGGGGGTCCGACGCCCAAGGCGTCGAACCCCCTCAAAGATTGTCCGGCGGCGACCTACTCTCCCACACCCTCCCGAGTGCAGTACCATCGGCGCAGAGAAGCTTAACTTCCGGGTTCGGAATGTAACCG